>CAZPZZ010000016.1:0-44780 GCA_964591245.1 uncultured Vicinamibacteraceae bacterium
GTGAAGTATAGCCTCACGCAAAACCTCACCGCTGACCTGACCTACAACACCGATTTTGCCCAGGTTGAAGTTGATGAACAGCAGGTCAACTTGACCCGCTTCAGTCTGTTTTTTCCGGAGAAACGAGAGTTCTTTCTCGAGGGCCGTGGGATTTTCGATTTTGCGCTTGGTCCTGGACAGAGTTCACGAGAGAGCGCACTACGCCGTATCGGTGGTGGGGGGGGGAGTTCACGCGGGGCCGGTAATGCACCGACGCTGTTCTATTCCCGTCGTATCGGCCTTGAGAACGGTGCGGTTGTGCCGATCATCGGCGGAGGGCGCCTTACTGGAAAGATCGGTGCCTTTGACGTCGGGGCGTTAAGTATTCAGACCGGGGGCGAGGCACGGTCTGGGGTCGACTCGACGAATTTCACGGTCGCACGGGTGAAACGGGACATCCTGCGACGGAGCAGCGTGGGGGCGCTCTTCACAAACCGCTCTACTGCAACGGGTGGCGAAGGATCGAGCCAGACCTACGGAACTGACGCGACCTTCTCGTTGTACGAGAACGTCAGTTTGATCGGTTATCTGGCCAAAACCCAGACTCCAGGGCTTGACGGTCAGGATGCGAGCTATCAAGGGCAGTTTACCTATGCGGGAGACCGCTACGGCGCTCAGGCGGAACACCTGGTGGTCGAAGACAATTTTGTGCCAGAGGTCGGTTTTCGGCGTCGTGACAATTTTCGTCGGTCTTTCGGGTCCTGGCGTTTCAGTCCCCGACCGGTGTCGATCGCGCTCATCAGGCAATTTCGACTCGAGGGGAGCTTCGATTACATCGTGACCGCCGATCGCGGACTGGTGGAGACCCGTCAATCTCAGATTGGCTTCTCTACGGAGTTCGAAACGAGTGACCGGGTGGGAGTGTCGCTAGCGGATAACTATGAGTTCTTGATGGCGCCATTTGAGCCGGGGCCGGGCGTGGTGCTCCCGGTCGGCGGCTATGGATTTCGCGACTTTGAGACGACCTACACGGTGGGTGCACAACGTCGCGTCAGCGGTACTGTAACCGCGCGAGTGGGTGAATATTTCAATGGGAAGATCCGCTCGATTGGGTTCAGTCGTCCGCGCGTAGAGCTAACGCCGGCACTCTCGGTGGAGCCCACGATGTCGGTCAACTGGGTTCACACGCCTCAAGGCTCATTTCGTACCGACCTCGCATTCGCTCGCCTCACCTATACCTTTACACCTCGTCTCTTCTTCAGCGGTTTGATTCAGTACAATTCTGCGGCCAAGACCGTTAGCAATAATCTCCGCTTGCGATGGGAATACAGCCCGGGGAATGAGTTCTTCGTGGTTTACACTGAGGATCGCGACAGCGATCCGCTCCGGCCCGATCGGATCACTGAGCTACGGAATCGCGGTTTGGTTGTCAAAATCAACCGCCTGTTTCGGTTCTGAGTGAGCGTCAGGTCCTCCGGCGATCCGCACCGCTTGGATGTAGTAGACCCGTCGTAGTACCGTCAGGCGGTTGATCCACTGAGCGAGTCCGGTATAACGTCCAGAT
This sequence comes from uncultured Vicinamibacteraceae bacterium, assembly GCA_964591245.1. GTDB lineage: Bacteria > Acidobacteriota > Vicinamibacteria > Vicinamibacterales > UBA8438 > CAZPZZ01. The sequence continues at coordinate 1,544 of CAZPZZ010000016.1, forward strand.
TGCGAAGACGGTGGTGCCTGACCACGTCCTAAGAGGAGTATGTTGATGACCCATCCGTTATCACGTCGTCATTTCCTGCACGCTGCTGGCGCCGGTGCCGCCTCGGTATGGATTCCTCAGCCAGTCAAGGGGTACTCTGCGGCGGAAGTCGCTCGACAGGCCGGCGATGACGGTTTTCTCGTTGGCCTCTCGAAATGGGATCTCGACACCCCCTGTCTCTGTGTTGATCTGGATCGTCTCGAACAAAACCTGGATCGTATGCAGACGACCGTAACGCGTAATGGAATTGCCAGCCGTCCGCATGCGAAGACACACAAGTGCCCGGCGATCGCGCGTTTGCAGGTTGCTACGGGATCGGTGGGTATCTGTACCGCAAAAATCAGCGAAGCAGAGGTGATGTTCGAGCATGGGGTCGAGCAGATCTTGATGACAACTGTCAATGTCACCCCGCGCAAGATTCGTCGCGCCATGGCACTGAAGAAATGGTGTGGTGGTTTTATCCAGGCGGTCGACACAGCTGAAAACGCACGAGATTTGTCTGCCGCCGCGCATGAGGCCGGGGTCACTGCGGATGTTGTGGTCGACGTGGACCCCGGCGGGCACCGGACCGGAATCACCCCTGGCGGTCCCGCTCTTGAATTGGCCCAACTTGTCGACTCGTTGCCGAGGCTGAGACTACGCGGCATGCTCTGCTACGACGGTGGGGCGCAGCATGTGGCCGGCTTCGCCAAGCGGCGTCAGCGCGCATTGGCCCAGCTTGAAGCCGCCGCAGCCACGGCAGAGCAGATGGCGCGTTCGGGGTTGGACACGGGGATTTTCAGCGGTGGTGGGACAGGCACCTACAACATCGACCACGAGACGCCTGGACTCACTGACGTGCAGGTCGGTAGCTATGTGTTTATGGACGCGCAGTATCTGGCGATCGGCGGTGCCGAGGATGCAGACGTCTACACCGACTTCGAGCCAGCGTTGACGGTGCTGACGACGGTGTTGAATGCGCAATATGAAGGTCGGGCCACCACGGACGCAGGGGCGAAGGCCAACACGATCAACCGTCCGTGGCCGATTATTGCCGGAGAGACCGGCATGACCTATAGCGCCGGGTCTGACGAGTTCGGCACCATCCGGTATGAGGCGGACGCGAGCCGTACCTACGCGACGGGAGATAAGTTGGAACTGATTGTCTCTCACTGTGACCCGGTGGTGAACCTGTATGACCAGCTCTACGGTGTTCGTGGAGACATGGTCGAAGTGGTGTGGCCGATTGCGGGGCGTGGGAAGTCCGTCTAGCGCGTGAAGAGTTCCCGTCTCCTCAAACGTTCAGAGGCGGCCGTGGTGGCGCAACGCAGAGTCCGGCGAGCGGTGGTGGAGGCGAGTCGGACTGGGTGAGGTATAATTCACAATCTATGTGGACGAAGCTCCAGAACAATCCTCGCAAGAAGGCGCCACGCAAGGTGGCGGTCATCGATCCCGCTAGCTGTTTCGGGGCTTTTGCCTGCTCGATCTGTCAGGCGGCCTGTCCGGTCGAGGACTGTATCGTCGAAGAGAAAGACGAGAACGATCGCTGGGTCTGTGCTGTGCGCATCGACAAATGCATTGGCTGCGGGCTTTGCGTGACCATCGGAAATCCCACCGCACCGGGTAAGCGTGATTTCGGCTGTCCGGCTGACTACGACGCGATCGACATGGTCGCGTACCCCGAGGTTGTCGAAGCGGTTGAGGAATCGATGGGCGACGACCAGCAAGTAGAAGCGTAGTACGAACTCGTCACGATGAGTTTGGCGAAGCCCGTTTGCCCTCAAAATCTGGCATCTGGCGTTCGTGGTCTGGTCGCCTCTTGGGTCGCGCGTGTCTCGGCGTGTCCGATCGCTCTCACAGAGTTCAGGATCGTTGTGTGGATTGGGACGGCACTGGGCCGGGGCAAGAACGTGATCGACGTGTTACCAACCACAGCAATCCGTCTTGTACCCGCACCGGGGACAGCGCCAGACGGCGTGCATGCGGAACATCTCGACACCGCATCGTTCGCAGGTCACGGCATCTGACTTGGCCGCCACGGTTTGTGATGTCAGAGTACGGGGAGCGGGTGTGCTGGGCGATTTCGTCATGGCTCAATTATAGGCTGCGCAGACTGCAGAGCGTGGTGGCGTTCCGGTCCATGGCTGCGAGCCGGTATGCTACGGGTTCGGTGAGCAGCAACGAGTTCCGTTTTGGGACGTTTCAGTCAGATGCGTATCGCCTATCAAGGTGAGCCGGGAGCGTATTCCGAGGCCGCTGCCCTACGATTCAATCCGTCCGCTGAACTGGTCCCGCGGGAGACATTCGATGAGGTCTTCGAGGCGGTGGAGCAGGGGACGGTGACCCACGGTATTCTGCCGATCGAAAACACCACCTACGGTACTATCCACCGAAACTACGATCTGCTTCTCCAGCATGAGCTGCCCATTGTCGGTGAGGTCAAACTGCCGATCGTCCACAATCTGTTAGTGCTGGAGGGGACGACGAAGGAAATGCTGCGGCGCGTGTATTCGCATCCACAGGGCTTGGGCCAGTGTGAGCGGTTCTTGCGGACTCTCGACGGGGTTGAACTCGTTGCGACCTACGACACGGCCGGTAGTGCGAAGATGATTCGCGATGGCCAGCTGCGCGACACCGGGGCGATTGCCTCCGAGCGTGCGGCGACGGTATTTGGACTGTCCGTGCTCGAGGCGACAGTGCAAGACTATGCGACTAACACGACGAGGTTCTTGTTAATCGCGCGTGATGCGACGCCGTCTGGTCCAGCCAACAAAACGACCATTGTATTCTCCGTGCCGAATGACGCCGGCGCGCTCTTCAAGGCACTGAGCGTATTCGCCCTTCGGGACATCGATCTCACTAAGCTGGAGTCACGCCCAATTCCCGAGCGTCCTTTCGAGTACCTGTTCTATGCAGACTTGTCGGCGACGCGAGCTGATTCACCATGCGCAAGCGCGGTGAAACACCTGGCTGAGTTCGCTCCGATGCTGCGAACGTTGGGGGCTTATCCCCGCTGGGAAGAGCCAGAGGAGACAAGTTCGCTGACCCGTTGAACCTCCCGTACTTTCAGGCAGGTTGTGCGCCTGTCCACCACGAATATGCCCAATCGCCTCGCGAGTGAACTGAGCCCGTATCTACTCCAACACGTTGACAATCCCGTGGGATGGTATCCGTGGGGCGAAGAGGCCTTCGCGCGTGCCCGGGATGAGGATCGCCCTATCTTCCTCTCGATTGGGTATTCCACGTGCCATTGGTGTCACGTGATGGAGCATGAATCGTTCGAGAGCGATGAAATCGCGGGGATACTCAATACGCACTTCGTGCCCATCAAGGTCGACCGAGAGGAACGACCCGACGTCGATCGTGTGTACATGGCGTTTGTCCAGGCGACGACCGGCTCTGGCGGCTGGCCGATGAGTGTGTGGTTAACACCGGACTTGAAACCGTTTTTTGGAGGGACATACTTCCCGCCGGCGTCTCGCTCGGGTCGCCCCGGTTTCCTTGAGATTCTCCGAGAGATCGCGCGTCGTTGGCGTGAATCGAGGGCTGAACTAACGGAGTCGGCCAACGGCGTGTTCGAGCGACTGCGAGATGCCCAGGAGAGCCGTCGTGGCGGGGGCGGTGGACAGCTCCCCGATGCGACTCTGCTGGCTGCCGGCGTCGGTGAATATGCTGAGGCCTTCGACAAAGAGCACGGTGGGTTCGGGACTGCGCCCAAGTTTCCGCGGCCAGCCGAGTTGTTGTTCCTGCTGCGGGAGTTCGCACGCACCGGTGACGTCGAGGCCCGTCACATGGTGCTCGAGACCTTACGGGCTATGGCGCTCGGGGGCATGCGGGACCATCTTGGTGGTGGGTTTCATCGCTATTCCGTTGATGCGGCGTGGCGAGTACCGCATTTTGAGAAGATGCTCTACGATCAGGCCCAACTCGCCATTGCGTATCTGGAAACCGCGCAGGTTGCGGGTGAGTTGTCCTTCGCTGCGGTCGCGGAGGACACGCTGGCCTATGTTCAGCGGGATCTGAGGCATCCCGACGGAGGGTTTTTCTCGGCGGAAGATGCCGACAGCGTGCCACCGGCGCAGGCGAATGACCCGAACGCCAAGAAGTACGAGGGAGCGTTCTATGTGTGGAGTCTTGCCGAGATTCAGCAATTGTTTGGAGATGACGCCGAGATCGTGAGGCTCCGTTACGGCCTCGAGCCGACGGGGAATGCGCCTCAGGATCCGCACGGCGAGTTTGTCAATCAAAACCTTCTTTATGCTGCACGGGCAGTAGATCATGTGGCGAAAGTGGCTGGTCGGTCGGTCGAATCGGTTGCCGGCGTGCTTGAACGAGCGCGGGCGCCGCTCTTCGAGCGGCGCGAGCAGCGGCCGCGCCCTCATCTTGATGACAAAGTCCTGGCCGGCTGGAATGGGCTGATGATTGCGGCGTTCGCCAGGGCTGTACGAGTGCTGCCGTCGAGTAGCAATGCGCCCAGCTTGCTCGAAACTGCAACCATGGCCGCAACGTTCCTCTGGGACCGGTTGTGGGATCTCGAGCGAGAGGTGTTGCGACGACGGTTCCGTGATGGGCGTGCCGACATCGAGGGGTATGCGGAGGATTACGCCTATGTGATTTGGGGATTGCTTGAGTTGTTCCAGGCGGGTGGTGATCCCCGGTGGCTCGATTGGGCCAGGCGGCTACAGCGGCGGCAAGACCAGTTGTTTTGGGACACGGAGGATGGTGGATGGTTTGCCACGACGGGCGAGGATCCTGCGGTGTTGCTGCGGTTGAAAGAAGACTACGATGGGGCGGAACCGTCGGCCGGTTCAGTGTCCGTGGGCAATCTGATCACGTTGTCTCAGCTGACGACTGGGGACGAGGCGCGTGCGCATCACGAACGGATTGAGCGAACGCTTCGGAGGGTGCCAGCCTCGGCGCAACTCGCTCGCGTGGTCCCGCTCATGATGGCGGCGGCATCGACCTATTGCACGGACACCGCACAAGTGATCGTAGTGGGACCGCGCCGCGATCCGGGAACGGTGGCGCTGCAGCAGGTAATCGCCGAACGCTTCTTGCCGGGCACTCTCTGTCTGGTCGTCGAACCGGGAGAGCACCAGCAGGCGGTCGGCGAGCGGTTGCCGTGGGTCGCGGGGATGAAGATGAAGGGGGGAGCCCCCACAGCGCATGTATGCCGTGAGTTCGCGTGTCAGACTCCAGTGACGGCTGCCGATGCGTTGCGTCTGCAGTTAGATGCGCTCTCCACTGCCCGTAGATGAAATGTCCAGCCGTTTTCATTTGTTAATGAGGTCGAGGGTATGACGTTCGACGTGGAGGTGCTGCTGAAAGGCACCGATAAAGTGGTGACTGAAGCGGTCGCCTATGATGGTCCGGAGCCGCAGGGATGGACTGATGCTGACGTAGAGGCAGTCTTGTTATCCACGTTGCGCGTGTTTGAGAAAGTGCAACGCGTTGATAGTGGCACGGCCTTCGAGGTGTCTTTACGGGGGCTGAGTTGGATCGTTACCGCAGCTGAGGGTGGAGTGGCGATTGCGATTGAGATTCCGAGCGGTGCGATCGCCGCGGGACCATTCGATCTGCCGGCCGACGAACTGACGCAAATGATCGCGAGGGTGATTTCCTCGAACTATCAATCGTCCAACGTGCATTGAGAGCGAGGTCGAAGGCGACGGGGCAGGCTACGGGATGCGCTAGAGTCGGGCAGTGCCAAAAGCGCTCACATTGGAACGGAGATCGAAGCGATGAAAGCCATGTGGATCACGTGCGGTGTGCTTGCGTGCTGGTTGGTGTCGTCGGCGTCTGCCCAAGATCGAATTGCGAACATCAGACCCGTGACGCAAGCGATGCTGGACACTCCTGATCCAGCGGATTGGTTGATGTGGCGTCGCACCTATAGCGCGTGGGGCTATAGCCCGCTTGATGAGATCGATCGAGAGAACGTGGGTACGCTTCAGCTCGCCTGGTCTTACGCACTCGATCCGTATGGCGGGGGACTGCAAACGGAGCCGATTGTTCATGACGGGGTGCTTTACCTCCGCCACCCGTCTGAATTGTTGGCCGCACACGATGCGTCGACCGGCGATCTGCTTTGGCAGTATCGCCGTGATCTGCCAGATGACATCGTCGGTCTGCGCGGTATTACGCTCCATCGGGGGCGCGGCTTGGCCATCTACGAGAACCGGATTTTCAATTTTTCGACCGACGGGTACTTGTATGCCGTAGACGCTCGAACCGGTGAGCTGATCTGGGAAACCCTGATGTTCGACTACCGTGATACCCGCCACCAGGCCAGTGGTGCGCCGACGGTGTTTGGTGGGGTGGTCGTGGTGCCGCTGAATTGTAGTAACGGTGCTGCCTTACCCACCTGTCATCTGTCTGCCTATGACGCCCAGACCGGTGAACGACGGTGGCGGTGGTATACGTCCCCGAACTCGGACGATCCGTTGTCGCGATCATGGGGAAGCGAGCCACAGCGGTACCCTTTGGAAGGTCGCCTCAACACATCAGCGTGGGTGACTCCGGCGGTCGATACCGAGCGCGGACTTTTCATTTTCGGTGTGGGGTCGTCGGCCCCCATGCAGCCCGAGCTGGTCGGTAGTGACGGTCAGTGGCCGGATCGGCTCTATCACGGGTCAACCGTTGCGCTGGATCATCGTACCGGAGATGTCGTGTGGTGGGCTCAGCACCAGTCGGACATGCACAACAATGATTCCGTATTTGATCGGATCCTTGTTGATCTGGCCGTTGATCCGTTTGAGACGGATGCGCCCTGGCTGGGTCGAGATCCGGATCTGGAACCCGGGGTCACACGAAGTCTGGTCGTGGGGTCGTTCTCGAAAGACGGAATTTTCTATGCCTACGATCGCGGTGACGGCGAGTTCGTTTACGCGCGGGAGACGGCTCCTCAGAACGTGATCGCGGAGTATGACGGTGACACGGGGAGGTATACGATGAATCCCGATACCGCCATGACTGCTGACCTTGATCGCGTGGTATCGGTTTGTAAAGAGAATCGCCTCATTCCCCAGGGTGCCTATAGCCCACTGACGCAAGCGTACTATGTGCCGCTGTGGAGTGGGTGTGCCGATATGCAGACGAGGACACTCACACCCAGCTTGTCCGACGGCTATAACCTGACGACACTGCGCAGCTATGACAATCCAGCCTCTCCTGCGTTTGGCCGTCCCGAGGCGATCGAGGTCACGACGGGGCGCACTCTCTGGCGGCAGGACCGGGCGGCTCCACTCTATGGCATGTTGACGACCGGTGGGGGGGTGCTGTTTGCCGGTGATACCAACCGGCGCTTCTATGCGCTGGATCAGTGGACCGGGGACGTGCTCTGGGAAACGATTCTTAGTGGTTTTACCGACATGGCTCCGATCAGCTACGCCGTAGATGGGCGGCAATATGTGGCTGTCATCTCACCAGGGGGAACCTCTGGGCGGGGGCATCGAAGCCGGTTGAATATTCAGGCCCCGATGACGGGCCAGACGCTATTTGTCTTTGCGCTTCCCGAGACACGCCCATAGTTCGGGCGCCCATGGGGTGCGGCGAACGGGGCAAGTTAGAACAGGCGTTGTCACGTCTGTTACCAGAGTTCTTGTGTACCGTGTCGTTGCATGACGTTGGAACATGCAGAGAGCAGCAGGCCTTCGTCGACTATCCCGAGTAGCCGGTTGAACGTGGGTGAGTGGTCGATAGTCGGGGCTGACTATCTGGTGGGTGGAGAGGGACGATGATGAACGCGCAGTCTGAACGTATGGGGTGGAGGGTGTTTGCCTACGGTCGCGTGATTGCGGGCATACTGCTGATCGCGACTGGGGTAGGCGCGCAGCGACTGACCGGGACCGAGAATGGCGAGTGGCGGTATCTCGGGGGGGACGCCGGTCACACTCGGTCTTCTCCACTGACCCAGATCAATGGGGACAATTTTGCTGAGCTTGAGGTGGCGTGGATCTGGCGCGGCGATAACTTCGGCCCCAATCTAGACTATTTCAACCGGTCGACGCCGATCTATGTGGATGGAGTGCTCTACACCGTTGCCACGCCGCGTCGGCAGGTCGTGGCGATCGAGCCGGCTACGGGCGAGACGCTCTGGGCCTTCCGTGAGCCGGAGACGGTTCGACATTTGCGTTCCCCGAGGCAGGCGTACGGCAAGGGGGTGGCCTACGCCGAGGTGGAGGGCCGTGGTGTGATTTACGTCACGAGTCCCGCGTTCTTTCTCTGGGCGCTTGACGCGAAGACGGGCCGGCCACTCGAGAATTGGGGCAGCCCTGTACCGCTTGATGGATTTCCCCAGACGGGCGGGCTAGATCTGATTCCTCCCCTCGTGTCGGACTGGGGACGCTGGCAGGACCGGAGTGCGAGCTACGACGTCAACTACGGGGTTCCCCGGGAACTTGGCATGGTCACCGCCTCGGCTCCACCAATTGTGGTCAATGGGGTGGTCGTGGTGCTTGTTGGGCATCAGCCAAGCTATGGGCAGACCCGGATCGAGAACGTACCCGGAGACGTCATGGGATTCGATGCGGCCACCGGCGAGTTCTTGTGGAAGTTTCACATGATTCCGCGTCCTGGTGAATTTGGACATGAGACGTGGCACAACGACGCCTGGGAATGGTCTGGTGATATGTCTTCATGGGCCCCGGCGTCGGCGGATCCCGAACTGGGATTGGTGTATCTCGTGACCAATGCTTCAACGGTGCAGAGCTATGCCGGTCATCGTCCCGGTGACAACCTGTTTGGCGGAAGTGTGATCGCATTGGATGTGCAGACCGGCGAGCGGCGTTGGCATTTTCAGATTCATCGGAGTGACCAGTGGAATTATGACCTGCCGACTGCACCCATGCTCATGGACCTGATGGTTGATGATCGTCGGATTCCTGCCCTGATCCAGACGACCAAGCAGGGATTGATTTTTGCGTTCAATCGGGAGACGGGGGAGCCCATCTGGCCTATAGAGGATCGGCCGGTGATTCAGACAGAGGTGCCAGGCAATTACACCGCGGCAACGCAGCCGTATCCGACGCGGCCTGAGCCGGTTGATCCGATCGTGGTCAACGGGCTGACAGAAGAGTTTGTGGTCGACTATACGCCCGAGCTTAAGCAGCGGGCGCTGGAATTGCTCGATTACTACCGAATCGGAGGGCTCTACGTACCAGCATTGCCGGAAAACCACACGAATGAGTTCTACAACAACGTGGGATGCCTCGGGGGTGGGAACATCATTCCGCATCCGCCGGCAGGGGACCCGAGTACGGGGTTGATGTTCACGTCACACCGGCGGAGTTGTAATGCCCCGTCCTTCATGCGATCTACGGGGGGCCAGGATGAGGACAATCCAAACTACGCCATACCCAGCGTGACCGGTGCCACGCCGAATACCACGCCGACGACGGGTACCACGGTGGCTGCCTGGTTGCCAGGTGGATTTCGGCGGCCCACTCAGGCGCAGGCTCCGTTCGTGTCCGTCACCGGGTTGCCAACTGTCGACGGTTTACGGCTCTACAAACCGATGGACAATCAACTGTCTGCGTATCAGATGCACACCGGTAACCGTTCGTGGTCATTGCCCGTCGGTGAGACCGCGGCGGTGATCAGGAATCACCCGAGCCTTGCGGGTATGGAGATTCCAAATGCCGGTGGCTCCGGCTGGTCGATCCAGATGGTAACCGGCGATTTGCTGGTGCAGACTCGCGCACTCAGTGAAGGCACGCGACAAATCGTGCCTGATGCGCCGCTGGAACTCCATGCCCGGAGCAAGTTCAGTGGCGAGATCCTCGGGAGCGTCGAACTTCCGGCGCCGGGGCAATATGGCATGATGACCTACCTGCACGAGGACAAACAGTACATCGTCGTACAGATTGGGAGTGTGCACACGGAATTTCCTGGCTCGCTGGCGGCATTGGCCCTCCCGTGAGGAAGGAGGGCTGGTCCGTTGGTGGTCGGCAGCGACGTGTTTGTGAGCGTGTGCGTCGCGAAAGGCATGGGATGCAGCAGACACGGTCGGACAGCGTCAGGCGGGTTTCTGTTTGTGCGTTTCGCATGATGGGGTGTGGGGGAAGCGTGGACCAGGTTCTGCAGACTCGTGTGTTTGTGTTGGTGGCCGGAACATGAAAGTTGGATTCATCGGGTTGGGAACGATGGGGGGAGCTATTGCCTTGAACGCCCTGAAGGGCGGCCATGCGCTAACGGTGAGTGACCTTCAACCCGACCGAGGAAAGTCACTTCTGGCGGCCGGCGCGGAGTGGAAATCAACGCCAGCCGAGATCGCAGCCGAGGTCGATGTCGTGCTCATGTCCCTGCCTGGGCCGGCTGAGGTTGAAACGGTGGTTCTCGGGCCAGATGGCCTGCATGCGGGATGCCGCAAGGGGCAGATCTGTATCGACTTGAGTACGAACTCGCCCACAGTGGTGCGTCGTCTGCACGCTGCCCTTGTTGAGCGCGGGGGACATTTTCTTGATGCACCCGTGAGCGGGGGGCCGTCTGGTGCGCGGAGTGGCCAGCTGGCGATTTGGGTCGGAGGGGATCAGGCGGCTTTTGAGCGCGCGATGCCGGTATTTCGTTCTGTGTCCGATGCGCCCATGTATGTGGGACCCATTGGTGCTGGCTCGGTAGCGAAGTTGGTCCACAATCTCTCAGGGTATGCGTTGCAGACCGCCCTCGCCGAAGCATTCACGATGGGAGTCAAAGCTGGCGTTCCAGCAGAAGGGTTGTGGCGCGCCGTACGTCAAGGCTATGTGGGGCGTCGTCGGACATTCGATACGATGTCACGCCAATATCTGCCGGGTAAATTTGATCCGGCCGACTTCGCGCTGGAACTGGCTCATAAAGACGTCGGGTTGGCGCTTGAGGTGGGGCGTGAATTTGATGTGCCGATGCGCCTTGGAAATCTGGTGCTTGAAGAGATGACCGAGGCACTCAACCATGGCTGGCAACGTCGTGATTCCCGCTCCGCGATGCTGCTCCAGGAGGAACGGAGTGGTGCCGAGGTTCGCGTGCCTCTGGACCGGATTCAGGCTATTGTCGATGAAGATGGCGAATAGAGGCGGCCGTTTTTCAGACCGCTCCGGAACCTGATCTGCGGGTTGCTGGAAATGTCGCTATTGCCTCATGGCGCATGAAGCCTGCCACGCCTGGTGGTGGATGGCGGCGTGAGTCGAGAGGTTCTTCGGTGCCGGGGCGGGGCTGTGAAGCACCGGTCGCGGGGTACCGAATGTGCGACTCCAGGGGCGATCGTGCTATGGTACGCTAACAACTAAAGTGTGTTGCGTGAGCATTTTATCGACCTGGGAGGGTTTTAGCATGACAGGTGGACGACCAATAGCGAAGTTGGCGTTGTGTGCGCTGGTTGTAGCGTTTGCGTTGCCGACGTTGGCGATGGCGCAGGAAGCTCCGAAAACGGCCTGGGGTGCGCCGGACCTGCAGGGAGTCTGGGATTTTCGGACTATTACCCCTCTTGAGCGTCCCGAAGATCTTGGCGAACAGGCATTCCTGACAGAAGAGGAAGCGGCCAACTTGGAGCAGGAAGCGGTTGACCGGGATGCTCGTCTCCTGGATCAGGCTGCCCGGAGGACGGAAGCCGGCGGTAATGTCGGCGGTTACAACAATTTCTGGATGGACCGCGGCACAAACATTGTCGGTGACCGACGTACGTCGCTAATCGTGGATCCCCCCAATGGTCGGATCCCGGAGATGACGGATGCGGGTGACGTGCGGAGAACTCGGGTCGGTTCGTTCAACGTCGAGATTCCAGAATCCTACACGGAGCTGAGCAACGCGGATCGTTGCATCATGGGATTCAACGCTGGGCCGCCCATTACTCCAGGTGGTTACAACCAGAACATGCAGCTCTTCCAAACCCCAGACCACGTCGTGGTGATGACCGAGATGGTGCATACAACCCGAGTCATTCCGGTAGATGGTCGGCCCGGATTGGATGAGGGTATCCGACAGTGGTCCGGAGATTCGCGGGGGCACTGGGAAGGTGACACACTGGTCGTTGAGACCGTGAATTTCCCGGATCACGATGCATACAGCACGTGGCGAGGTTCCAGCACGGACATGAAACTGGTGGAGCGCTTCACCCGTTTGGACGACGCCACGCTGATGTACGAATTTACGGTGACCGATCCCGCGACCTGGACCAGGCCGTGGACCGCGAATCACCGGATGCAGCGCAATGACCTGCCGATGTTCGAGTACGCCTGTCACGAAGGGAATTACTCGATGGACGCAATGCTCGGGGGCGCGCGAGCGCTCGAACGGCAGGCTGAAACTGGCGGGCAGTAACACGGCATGAGTTGTGTTTGACGTAGCTCGGACGCGCTCACTGGTTCATCTCCAGGGGGCGCGTCCACTCTACACCGGCACCGCCGCGTCTTCGGCGTGTCTCCGTTCAGTAGTTTCCCGCTTCTCATAGATTATTCAACACGCTGAGTTCCTGCCCGGTGTAGGGACAGAGCCGACTGTGCTTTCGTGTGGCTGGGCCGCTGGCCTTGGTGGGGTGGAGGCAGGCGGCCGTGGTAGGTACACTGGCGTTAGGAGGCGCGTCTTTAATACCGAGGAGTGTGGATGGTGGATAGAATGCGAACATGGGTGGGGCTGATCTCGGACGAGCGAAAGGGCTGGCCGACGTGTCCGATGGGGCTGCTGCTGGCCATGTGGCTCGTGGCGCCCCTCTTCGCGCAGTCAGCCAGGCCCGGGATGGAACGCCTTGCCATAGAGGTTGAACTGACGTGCCCCTCCTGTGCTCAGGGGTTGGAGAGACGCCTGGGGCGCCTCGCAGGTGTCGCGCAGGTCCAGATCGATAGTGAAAAGGGGCAGGTGGTGTTGATCCCAGCACCGGGGGGTGTCGTCGGGATTGCTGCTGCACGAGATGTCATCCGAAACGCCGGGTTCATACCGGAGAACATCACACTCGACCTCCTTGGGACCGTGGTGCACCGTGACGGCACAACTGCGCTGGCGGTGTCCGACCAGTTCCTGATCACGCTCGCTGCCGGCCCTGAGACTGAAGCCATCGGGGCGCAGCATGTGGGACAGATGGTGTTTGTAACGGGACGAATGACGGAGTCGGACGAGGGCCAGGCGCTGGAGGTCGACGCGGTAGAGTTCCGTTAGGTCAGGACCGTCGAGTGACCACGAGTAGTACTGCTGTCACGATGACCGCCGAGCATCCGATGGACCAGGCCGAGAGCGTTTCATCGGCGACGAGATAGCCGAGGAGCAAAGCGATGACTGGGTTCACGTACGCGTAGGTAGCGGCTTTGGCGGGTGTTGATGCCTTGAGTAGCCAAAGATAACTGGCGTACGCCACGGAACCCAGCACGGTAACGTAGATCCAGGCGACGAGGGCTGTGCCTGAGACGGCCGTCCAATCGAACTCCGTGAGTTCATGATTTGCAACTGAAAACGCCATGAGGGCGATGCCTCCCCCCAGCATCTGCATGCCGGACGAGAGGGCCTGGGACTCCGGTTGCGGTGCATATCGGGAATAGACTGAGCCAGTGGCCCACAACATCGGCGCGAGCACGAGGAGGCTGGCTCCGAAAGGGTCGATTGTTTGTGTGCCGGTAAGTCCGTCCGGATTGATCAGTAACGCCACTCCGGCGAATCCCAGCACGAGGCCCAGGATCACGGTGACTGGTGGTCGGTGACCGCGCGGTTTGAGCCAGTCGACGACGGCTACCCAGAGTGGGACCATCGAGACGAAGAGGGCGGCCAGGCCCGACGGGACGGTTTCCAGGGCCCAGCTGACGAGTCCGTTGCCGCCAGCGGCCATCAATGTGCCGATGACGCCCGTTGTCGCCCAGTCCCGTCGGGACGGTGGCGTGGCGCCGCGACCGAGCGCCCATGCGATAAATACGCCACCTCCAAGAAGAAAACGGCTTCCGGCCATCACGAAGGGGGGGATTTCTGCGACGCCGATGCGAATCGCCAGATAGGTCGAGCCCCAGATGAAATACACGGCGCCAAATGCCGCGACGATGGCGAGTTGAGAGGGACGAGTCATCACGTCACGGTAGCGAGTACTGGGCAGGACTGCGCAAACGCATGACGGAGACAGATCCGTACCGCAGTCCACTGTGCTTGGGGATGCCACGCTGTACGTGGATGTGTGGCGACATCGGGTTCTCGTCGGGTCATGCCGGTCTCATAGCGTCCCACTATATCGTCGGTGTCGAGGGTGGGAGTTCACCAGGTGTATGAGTTGTAGGTGAAACGGGCACGGAGTGCAGAGGACTCGCGACAATCGGGTCGGGCAGTGTATAAGAAGCTTGGTCGACCGGAGGTACACCATGTCGAAACGTCCTACCGTAACAGTAATGCTTGCGTTGTGGCTCGTGACCGCAACGGGAAGTAATCTCACAGCGACTCAGCGAACAACCAACGCGGTAAATGCCGGCGCGCAGGCGAATGCCGGAGAGGCTGTCTATGCGCGTGCGTGCGCGGAATGCCATGGCCCGACGTTGCAGGGAGGAGCGCACGGACCAGAGCTGGCAGGGGTGGCGTTTCGATCGGCGTGGGATCACCGCCAGGTGAGAGAACTCTTCAACTATGTCCGTCGGGAGATGCCCCCGGGACGTGGAGGGGCACTCGGAGATGAGGCGTATTTGCGGCTGGTTGGGCTGATGCTGCTGGCGAACGGCCGTTCACCTGGTGCCGCTGCGGTTTCGTCGGAGGCCGTCTTCACGGTCGGGGCGGCGATCGAGGCAGAGGCGACTCTCCAATCGGTGGAGGTGACGACTCCCGAGGTCAATGATTCCGGCGATACGAGGCGTCGGACGACCCGGTTTGGTGGAGGAGAGCCAAGAGCGCGGCGTCCGGTTACGGACGCGCTACTTCGTGATCCCCCTGCTGCGGATTGGCCGAGTTGGCGCCGCACGTTGGATGGTCATGGCTACAGTCCGCTCGACCAAATAGATCGTGACACTGTGACGGACCTGCGTCTGGCGTGGGTCGTTTCCATGGAGGAGGGAAACAATCAAGCCACGCCGCTGGTGCATGACGGCATGATGTTTCTCGCCCACCCGCAGAACGTGGTGCAGGCACTAGATGCGGCGACGGGAGACGTGCTCTGGGAGTATCGGCATCCGGTTCCAGATGATGCCGCGGGGTTCGGGGCGACTCGAACGATAGCGCTCTATGGTGACAAGGTGTTTCTGGCGACCTACGACGCCGCGTTGGTGGCGCTTGATGCCTCCACCGGAGACTTAGCGTGGGAAACGGTCAAGGCAGACTACACGAGCGGCTTCATGCACTTCGGGGGACCGGTCGTGGCCGATGGCGTTGTCGTGAGTGGCATCAACGGTTGCGGGCGCTACAAAGAGGAAACATGTTTCATTACAGGGCACCATCCAGAGACCGGAATCGAACTGTGGCGTACGTCGACGATCGCGCTGCCTGGCGACCCGAATAGTGGCTCCTGGGGCGATGTGCCCCCCCATCTACGTGCTGGTGGGGATATGTGGATTCCGGGTAGTTACGACCCGGCGCTCAAACTTTTTTTCATCGGGACCGCGCAAGCGAAGCCGTGGGTGGCAGCGAGTCGTGGCATGTCTACGAGTCAGGATGCGCTCTATACGAATTCCACGCTCGCGCTGAATCCAGGCAGTGGCCAGGTCGAATGGTTTTTTCAGCATGTCCCAGGGGAGACGCTGGACATGGACATCGTCTACGAACGGGTCTTGGTGGATGTGGACGACGAGCAGTGGCTCTTCACTATCGGAAAAGACGGTATTTTGTGGAAGCTTGATCGGGCGACGGGGAGATTTCTGGACCTTCGTGAGACCGTGTTCCAGAATATCTTCGAGGAAATTGACCGCGAGAACGGTCGGGTTACTTATCGTGCAGACATCCGGGCGTCGGAGGTCGGTGATGCTGTCGAGGCCTGTCCCGGTCTTTATGGTGGTCATAATTGGCAAGCGACCTCCTACCATCGCGAAACTGAAACTCTCGTCGTGCCACTACACCAGATGTGTATGATGCTGACCGGGCGACCGGTGGAGATGGTCGAAGGGGGGGGCGGCGAAGCTGGTATTTACGAAAGTCGCCCAATGCCTGGCACGGACGGAAACGTTGGCAAGCTGGCGGCTTTCGACGTCCGCACCATGGAAGAGCGCTGGAGTCGCGAACAGCGCGGTGTGTTCCTGACGAGTGCGCTGACCACGGCGGGCGGATTAGTATTTGTTGGTGACGTGGACCGCTACTTCCGAGCGTTTGATGTTCGCACCGGTCAGGTCCTCTGGGAAACTCGATTGGGTCACGCCGTACACGGGTATCCGATCACGTTCGCGGTGGCTGGTCGTCAGTATCTTGCGGTGCCGACCGGATTGGGAATCTTTCGCGGATTGACGGCCGCGTTGAATTCAGAGATTTACCAGGCGGGTAATGGCAATGCGCTCTACGTGTTTGCGTTGCCGGATTCGTCCCGATGACACTCCCCGTTATCTTTTGCAGGAGCCGATATGCACGTAACTCAATTCTCTTCGGCGTCTCGTTCATGCCTGATTCTTGCGCTGGCCGGGATGGTTCTGATGCTTGGCGTCAACGGCGCCAGAGCCCAGGGGGCTGACACGTTCGTTCCAGTGACGGATGTCACGTTGCAGAATCCTGCACCGGAAGACTGGTTGATGTGGCGTCGCACTCTCGATGGGTGGGGATACAGCCCGCTCGACCAAATTTCTCGAGACAACGTCGGTGATTTGCGCATGGTGTGGACACGGGCGTTGAGCGATGGGAGTCTGCAGCAGGGGACCCCGCTCGTGTACAAGGGCGTGATGTACATGCCGAATCCACGGGACGTGATTCAGGCGATTGACGCGGTTACTGGTGACCTGCTGTGGGAGTATCGACGTGATCGCCCCGATGATTTGGCCGATTACATGATCGGGAGCTTGATCGATACGAATCGCAATCTGGCGATCTACGATAATTTGATTATCGATACGAGTGCTGACGACTACGTGTTTGCTCTCGATGCCACGACCGGCGATCTGGTGTGGGAGACCCAGATTCTCGATTACACGATTCATCCGGCCAACCAAACCTCGGGACCGATTATCGCCAACGGAAAGGTTGTCTCTGGGCGTAGCTGTGCGCCTAAAGGTGGGCCGCACGCCTGTGTCATCGTGGCGCACGACGCGAGAACAGGGGAGGAGTTGTGGCGTCGTCGGTTGATTCCCGGGCCGGGAGAGCCGGGAGATGAAACCTGGGGTGGGGTACCGTTCGAGGAACGCAGACATGTCGGTGCCTGGATGGTCCCGAGCTTCGATCCGGAGCTCAATCTGCTGTATATCGGCACATCGGTGACTTCCCCGGCTCCCAAGTTTCTGATCGGTGGGGTGGGGAACACGCATCTGTACCACAATTCAACATTGGCGCTGGACGCCGATAGCGGTGAGATTGTCTGGTACTACCAGCATCTCAACGACCATTGGGATCTTGATCATCCCTTCGAGCGCCTCCTGATTGATACGGTGGTCGCACCCGATCCTGAGACGGTGGCCTGGATCAATCCGCGATTGCAAGTTGGCGAGCAGCGCAAGGTTATGACCGGCATTCCGGGAAAGACCGGCATTGTGTACACGCTCGATCGGGAAACTGGCGAGTTTCTGTGGGCGACGCCCACTGTGGCGCAGAACGTCGTCAGCTCCATCGACGGTGCCACGGGTACCGTGTCTGAGAATGCGGAACTTGTCTTTCAGCGTGAGGGAGAAGAGGTCCTCGTGTGCCCGACCTTCGTGACCGGAGGGAAGGACTGGGAGGCGGGAGCCTACAGTCCAGAGAGTGGCCTGATGTATTTTCCGCTCCGAAACGCATGTGCACGGATGTTGGCCACGACCGAGGGGGGGGTCACACTCTACGCGCTCGCGAAGCGTGACCAGATTGCGCCGGGCACCGACCAGGTCGGGACGGTGCAGGCGATCTCCGTCGAAACGGGTGAGATCGCCTGGGTCTATGAGCAGCGCGCCGGGACGACGTCGCTCGTGGCTACGGGCGGCGGACTGGTGTTTGGTGGCGACGGGAATGGCCGGTTTCGGGCCTTCGATCAGGAAGACGGCGATGTACTGTGGGAGATCAACCTGGGCTCCTCCGTGACCGGGTTCCCCATCACGTACGCTGTTGATGGGACGCAATATATCGTGGCCAGCACCGGAAATTCGTTGAGTTCGCGAGATAACATGCGCCTGACGCCAGAGCTGCAGCCGAGCCACGGGAACAACATTTTTGTGTTCGCATTACCGTAAGCCGCGCGCGCGGTAATGAGGGAAGGGTTGGCGGTACGGCGATGGGCGCGGTCGGTCTGCGGCCATCGCCGTGGCAAGTGTCTCAACAGGTGGTGCGAGTGGGCCGGCTAGTTTTTCCCGCCACGTGATGCGCCGAGACGACGAATCTTTATGTTGCGGAATGCGACGGGGTCACCATGATCCTGTATGGCAAGATGTCCACTGGACGCGAGGCTGTATTGTGGCAGTTCAGCGAACTTGCTCGCCCGCACGCGCTCTGACCAGTCAAGGCTCCCGATCTGGTACTCGAGCAATTTGACCCCATTCATCCAGTGTTCGACGTGCTGTCCTTGCACGACAAGTCCGGCCGTGTTCCAGGTTCCGACTGGTCGCGTCACGTCGCGAACGGGTGCATGGACGGCATAGTTGCTTCCGGCAGAGGTCATAGGGACCTGGCCGTCCCGATGTCCCGCGTTGTGCAGGATCTGGAATTCTGGGCCAGTGTGCCAGGGTGGGCCATCGCCCTCAACGACGCGAAACATCACGCCGCTGTTGCCGCCGGTCTGCACCCGCCAGTCGAACCGAAGCTCGAAGTCGTCAAAGGTGTCAATCGTGATCAGATCACCAGCGCGGTCCACTCGGGCCAATGTACCGTCGACCGCGGCCCAGCCGTTAGGACGGTCGCTCTGCTTGTAGCCGCGCCAGGCCGATAGATTGTCACCGTCGAAGAGCAGTTCCCAGCCATTGGCGATTTCCGTCTCGGTGAGCGTGTTGGGCGCGCCATTCGCCGGTGCTGCCTCAGTCGGCCTCATGGTCCAGGCGATTCCTTCGAGCAGGTGGCGTTGGAACCGCTCATCGTCCCACACCTCTGGGCGATGCCCAAGAGCGGTGTAGAACACCCGCCCGTCTCCTTCGGGACGAGTCCAGGCTAGCGCAAAATCGTTGTCGTCGCGATTGATGCCACGGGTCGTCATATCAACGGAGGTGACATCCAGACTCATCAATACGTCGACGTTTGCACGAGACCAGTCCCTGAACTGGTAGATCTCATCGTTGATTTCAAATGACGCGCCGAGATGGGCTGTGGAGGGGTGCGCTTGGTTTTCGATCTGGACGGTTACCGTTTGCCGCCACGGGTGGCCGTCGAAGTAGCCGCCGATGAGATCCAAGTATTCGGGCCACTCGTAGAACGTGTCGGTTGCGCTATGAACGCCGACGAAACCACCTCCCCGCCGGACGTAGGCCAGTAGCGCGGCTTTCTGTGCGTCGCTCAAGGGGAGTTCGCCGGTCGTGTAGAAGATGACGGCGTCATAGCGGTGAAGCACCTCGGCGGTCAAGGTTGACGCGTCGTGCGAGATCGTGAGGTCGAATCGTCCAGATTCTGATGCGAGGCGGGCGAGAACCGTTTCGGAGTGAGAGAGTACGTCATGTTCGAAGGCAGCCGACTGGGTCACATAGAGCACCTGGGCTGTCGCCGCCGAACTGGGGCCGGGCGCGAGCATCCACAGGAGTCCGGTTGCGACGATGAGCTCTCTCAGGCATCGGAAACCTCGATGCCGCAAAACCGACGGATCACGAAGCACAAGGCTACAGGTTGTCATAGGTCACTCCCTCAGTTCCGGCCATTGTACTCGTGGCCAGAGCGGTAATGCCGGTGGTGAGCGCCGAGTCGGCGAATGTGCCTGGTTCGGAGGTGCGCGTTAGGAATCTGTCGTCGGTGGTGCCAGCACTACTGGCGTGGCATCATTTCTCCTCACGGTATGGTCGTGTTCCTGCCGCTGTCCGTTCGTTACGGTGGCGTGGTCGGTGGGACGACAGGCCGCCGCGCTTCGACCGTTGGCGAACCCAGTGCGTTCGCGTGTTGAGCCTAAAGGAGTACGGCAAGGTGTTCACCGAAGAGCGAGACCGCGTGAGGCGCTGTTCACGAGAGGTTTCTTGGGAACAACGGAGTGCGATCTGATGGCGGAGCCGTCCCGATTGGTCGAGATCATTACGTCTTCCGACGCCGGGACGCGGAATACATCGCTGCATCGGGTCTGCACTGGCGCTTCGAGTGTCACTTTACTTGCCGAGTGCGAGGCTCTTGACCAGTTTCGACGACGCTGCGACAACTTGTACCAGCGGGTGCGCGCACTGTTTTTTCTCTACGCGATCCACCGGTTCCACCTGCCTCAGTGCCCTGAAATCTTGACCCGAGGGCATGTGTCAGTCGAAGGGACATCGTATCTTCTGAACCGATGCTTCGCAGACGCGATTGACGTGTTTCTCGCGCAGCAGCGAACGGTGGGGCAAGCAAGTCTTGCTGTCTCCAGTTCGTTGGCCACGGCGTATCGTCACCTCGGTTTCCAGACGCTGGCCGACCAGGTACGGCGCAGTGTTCGATCGGTCAATGGGAATCAGTGGATGTTTCGTTGTACTGATGCGGCAGACCACCCGCTTCGATTACGTCGAGACCTGCTCCCGCAGGGTGCGGTGGCACCCGTGCTTTGTGAGCGGACTCCTGTGCGAATGGACCTCTCGCATAGCGCCTGGAGTGACATTTTTTTCCTTGGGATGGATTACCCGGAGGGGGCCCGGGTTCTGAACGTGTCTGTTGACCTGGGGGTACGTGGTCGTGATGAGAAACCCGCTCCGCCCATTGAAGTCGCGATCCGGGTGATTGACCGTCCGTGTCTGCGTCTGGTCAGTGTTGATCTCGGCGCATGTGCGGAACTCTATGAGGTGGCGGAGGTCTTCGATTTTGCGCGGGATTATCTTGGCCTGCTCAAGGCGGCGGTGGTCGCGGCGGGAATCGTCCCGCCTGGCTTGGAGGGGTCTGGCCAACGGTTATCAGAGTTATTACGTCGAATTGTTGGGCCTGGATTCGGGCTTGAACTCGTGAGTTACGTTCGTGATATTCCCAAGGGCTCGCGGCTCGCGGTATCGACCAACCTCCTGGCAAGTCTCATCGCTGTTTCTATGCGGGCGACGGGCCAGACGCAGGCACTCTCTGGACCCTTGTCGGAATCGGAACGGCGCCTGGTCGCCGCCCGAGCGATCCTGGGGGAATGGCTCGGCGGCTCGGGTGGTGGCTGGCAGGATTCGGGGGGCGTGTGGCCGGGCATCAAGCTCATCCAGGGCGTCCCCGCGTCGGCCGGTGACCCGGAGGCTGGCATCAGCCGAGGGCGGCTTCTGCCTTCACATACGCTTCTGGGTGATGAAGCGGCACCGCCAGCCCTTCGAGAGGGCCTCGAGCGGAGTCTCGTACTTGTCCACGGCGGTATGGCCCAGAATGTCGGTCCGATCCTGGAGATGGTCACGGAAAAATATTTACTGCGCGCAGACCCGGAATGGCAGGCACGCCGACGGGCCGGCCAGATTTTCGAGGACATGCTCGCCGCGTTTCGCCAGGCCGACGTACGACGTGTGGCCGAACTCACGATGGCCAACTTTACTGGGCCTCTCCAGGAGATCATTCCCTGGGCTACAAATCACTATACGGAAACCCTCATCGAGCAGGTTCGCCGGCAATTTGGAGACACGTTCTGGGGGTTCTGGATGCTTGGTGGAATGTCCGGAGGTGGGATGGGCTTCGTCTTCGATCCGGCGGCACGGTCCGAGGCCAGCGACCGACTGACCGGGATCATGCGCGATACTCGCCGCGCCCTCGAGACTGGCTTGCCGTTCGCGATGGAACCGGTGGTGTATGACTTTGCAATCAACGACCGGGGTACCGTTGCTGAATGTCTTCGCGGAGAGGCGGCGTGGCTGCCGGCCCCGTATTACCGGCACGCCGTGCCAGATCTCCTGCGGAAGGATCCACGTACTCTGAGTCGGTTCCAGCGCCACGAATTAGCACGTTTTGGCCGACTGAGCCGTGAGGAGGGACCGTGGCGCGCGACCGCCCAGCAAGTACTTGACGCGATGTTTCCGTCTGTCGATGACGAGGGTGCGGCGACGCGTGGGCTGCGTGACCTGCTTGACAGGCACGGTTTCGATCCGGTCCAGCACGAGCAGGTCAGAAGCGATTTGGCACAGGGCCATATTGGGCTTGCGCATAATCGGCTACCACTGAGTACGGTGGTCGATGATGCGGGAGACCAGGATTTTGTCACGCACGCATCACTGACCGCGTATGAATCAGCCGGTCAAGAAGCGCTGCGGTCCGGTCGGTTGGCAGTGGTTACCTTGGCGGCCGGTGCTGGCAGTCGTTGGACCCAGGGGGCCGGTGTGGTCAAGGGACTTCATCCCTTCTGTCGTTTTTCGGGCCGGCATCGTACCTTTCTCGAAATTCATTTGGCCAAGAGTCGACGCACGGGGCGGCGTTGTGGGACGGCGTTGACGCACATCTTCACCACAGGTTATCTCACGCACGGACCGATCGACGCCTGGCTGCGTTCGCAGGCAGTGCAAACGGGGCCGCAGGTCTGCCTTTCTCCGGGGCGGGCCGTTGGACTGCGGATGGTCCCGACAGCGCGCGACCTGCGTTATGCATGGGAGGAGACGGCACAGCAGGCACTCGACGAGCAGGCACAGAAGGTTCGAGAAAGTCTGCAGGCGGCGCTGATTGGTTGGGCGCAGGAGCAGGGCGAGGCAACCGATTACACCGACAACGATCCCCTGCAGTGTCTGCATCCCGTGGGGCACTGGTACGAGATACCGAACCTACTCAGGAACGGGGTCCTTGCCGACCTGCTGGATCGAGAGCCTCACGTCGACACGCTCCTTGTGCACAATATCGACACGCTTGGCGTCGGTGTTGATATGGCACTGCTGGGATGGTTTCTGGCGAGTGGCCACTCAATGGCCTTTGAGGTTGTCCCGCGTCAGAGCGATGATGTGGGTGGCGGCTTGGCTCGCGTTGGGGGACATTTACGCTTGGTCGAGGGGATGGCCTTGCCGCGCGAGAGTGATGAGTTTCGTCTGTCCTGCTACAACTCCATGACCACGTGGCTCCGTGTCGGGCGATTACTGGATCTGTTTGGGCTGTCCAGGGAGGATCTTCGCAATGAGCCACGTGTCACGGAGGCCATCCGAGCTCTCGGGGCGAAGATGCCGACCTATGTCACCCTGAAGGACGTTAAGAAACGTTGGGGGCATGGACATGAAGATGTGTTTCCGGTCGCGCAGTTCGAGAAGTTATGGGGAGATATGACAACGCTTCCCGAGAACAATTGTGGTTTCGTCCTTGTGTCTCGTGCACGTGGTCAACAGTTGAAGGACCCTGCACAACTCGACGGATGGGTACGGGACGGTTCGGCTGATTACCTCGAAGCGCTATGCGACTGGGGGGAGGCTGGCGCCGACGAGTAGAGTCCCGTGTTGGCCGTCATTCGTCAGAGCTCGCGGCGACGAGTTCTGTTGACGTGCGGAGCACCACCGTTACCGGGGTGGGGACAGACGTTCGGCTTCGCGGAGGTGGTGCTGCGCAGTCGAAATGTCGCCGAGTTCAATCAGTGCAGTTGCGAGATTTCGGTGGGCGAGCGCGTCGTCGGGGCTGAGTCGCGCAGCCTCGGAAAAGGCGTTGGCTGCCTCGCGCATTCGCCCCGTTGAGCCGAGTGCCATTCCGAGGTTGTTGTACGCCTGGCTGTCGTCTGGTGTCGTGTCGAGGACTCGCTGAAACTGTTCTGCAGCCGCATCGTAGCGTTCCTGGGCGAGCAGCGCGTTGCCGTAGTTGAAATGGAAATCCGGAGTGGCTGGTTCCAGGGCGAGCGCACGTTCGTAGTGCTCAATGGCTCGCGCGGTTGCTCCATTTCCGGTCAGTGCGCTGGCGAGATTGCTGTGGGCGGCAGCGTGATTCGGATCGATGCTGATGGCGTGTTCGTACCAGCGGATGGCGTCGTCGATGCCACCCTGTTCCCGATACGCTGTGGCCAGGCTGTTGTAGCTCACTGCACGCATTCGATTCTTCGACAAGAGTGGCCAGTTAGCCGCAATGGTAATGATGATGACTGTCGCGATGACGGTTGGACGCCAGGCGAGTGCAGATTCACGGCGGAACGTGCTCCAGAGATAGTTGCCGCCCGCAGTGGCAAATAGCAGCACGAAGGGGACGAGGGGGTACCGATATCGGGCAAAGACGTAGAACCCGACGACACTGGCGGCATAGAACGCAAACATAAGATAGAGCGGTGCGAGAACGGTGCGTCTACGCCAGGTGGCAGTCAGGCCCACGAGAGCCAGTGGTATCAAGACACCGAAATGGGTGAGCCATCCGGTCGCGGCTAGGGGAACGGAGTGTTCGGCGTGGGCATACTGGCTTTCCGTATCGACGACCTCAATGGCATTGATCGTCAGCAGTGCCTTGCGGGCCAGTAGCCCGAGCCATCGTCTGGGGGAGTCCACGATGTCCGCGAGCGTGCGAGAGGTCCAATATCGTGACACGGCGGAGGGGCTGAGTTTTTGGCCCGTCGCCTCTTCTGCCAATTCGGTAGCGTCGCGACGCTCGAAGAGCGGGTCCCCTCGACCAAAACGCAAGGGACGATAGGTGCCATCCGCGGTCCCGTTGTTGCCGATATAGAAATTTGGTCCAAACTGCGAGGTCGTCAGGTGGAACTCGCCGCCGATAACGGCGTTGCGTGCGGCGACGGGTATCAGGACGATGGCGAGTCCGCCGGCGACTAATGCCAACCTCCGCGTCCAGTCCCTGGCGTCAAGCAGAAACCAGACCGCCAGTGCTCCCAGCAAGACCAGCGCGTTCTCGCGGCTCAAGCCGAGCGCCCCGAGTGATGCCCCCGCCGTGAGCCAGAGGCGTGGAGGAGGCGAGCTATCGATGGCCAGACTTATGAGCCAGAGCAGGGCCACCAGCAGAAAGAGATCAAGAACGGACTTCTGCAGGGTCGCATCCATGAAGATTGCCGGTGCATAGACGGCGAGCGCGATCCCCGCCCCGAGGCCCACGCGTGGTGAGAAAAATCGTGCTCCGGCCAGTGCGAGCAGTGCTGCGGAACTTGCCCCGAGTAGAGCCTGGACGATTCTGACAATGAACGTCTCTGTACCGACCAATGCGTAAATCGCCCCGAGGAAATAGGGGTAGAGCGGTGCTTGATAGAAGACATCTGAGCCGAACCAGTCTCCGCCGGCGAGTTCCTGGGCCCAGCGGTCGTAGGAGGCGGAGTCACCGAGGAGGAAGTCGGCGAACGGTGAGGCTTGGATTTGCCAGCTATGGACAAGTCTGATGACCAGGGCCACCGTGAAAATCAGGAATACGGAGCTCCGGGAGAGGGGCGACGGACTAGTTCCGCGCGAATCTGTTGACGCGACCGATGACGGTGGCGAACTGGGAAGGCGAGTTGAGCGCCGTCGGCGGGCAGGTTTTGCCATGAATGCGTTGAGCCTTTGTTGTCACGGTCCCTGTCGCTCGAGAGGTTCCCGGCTGGCAGTGCCACCGGTGTAACGGGCGAGATTTCGTTCCATGAACGGTAAGCGCGTGGTTTGACCTTGCGCTCTCGCACCCGCGATGGCCCGTTGTTGCCAGGCCACAGCTTCGTCGAATTGGCCGGTTTCGGCGAGCACCATGGCCAGTGTTTCGTGGAACTCAATCGTGGGAGGCGTTTCGATGCGTTCCTGTATGAGGGTACGGGCCAGGGCACCGTCACGGATACGGGCATCCGGGGCTGCCGCGAGTATACGAGCCAAGAGATCAGTGAGATCCGGATGTCCTGGATGGACCAGACGCGCACGTTGCAACCATTCGCGCGCATCAGAATACCTACTGAGCTCGATCAAGGTGATCGCTCCGAGCATCCAGGCTTCGATAACAGGGGGGTTCTGTTCGACGATATTGGAGAACTGCGCGTGAGCGCCTTCCAAGTGTCCGCGCGAGCGGAGTTCGTCGGCCAGTCCAAGTCGCGCCTCTAGGTAATTGGGACGGTGTTGGAGCGCAGTGCTGTAACGCTCTATCGCTTCCTCGGGGCGTCCGTTCATGCTCGCAAGCACTGCGAGACTGAAATGGGCTTGTTCGAAATCAGGGGTCTGACTCAGTACTCGCTCGAGTTCTTGCTGGGCTCCGGCGGGATCTCCACCGAACATCAGCGCCGCGCCGAGGCGATGCCGAAGCTGTGGATCATCCGGCGTTACTCGCAGCCCGTTCCGAAAAATAGCGGCTGCCTCTGCGAAGCGTCCTGCATTCATTTCCTGCATGCCGCGGCTCTCGAAGGCCAATGCGCTCTGGAGTAGCCCGGCGTTGACCCGCCTGAGCGGATCAGGGAATGCTGGCGTGACATCGCCCCGCTGCGCGAAGTGTTGTTGGGCTTTCAGAAGGTCTCCGGCAGTCCGATACGCAACGCCAAGGCTGTAATGTACGCTCGAGGCGTCGTGGTCGAGGTCGAGGGCTCGCTCCAGTGCCTCCAGGGCCCGCGTTGTGTCTTGCTGTGCGAGGGCGGCGCGCCCAACGCCGTACCAGGCCGCGGCGGAACCAGGCTGGCGCGTTCGTACGTTGTCGAAGAGTGGTTCGGCGTCCGCCGGTCGGCCAAGGTCGAGATACATCTCGCCGAGCCAGAGGTGCGCGGGCACGTACTCCGTATCGATGGCGAGTGAGCGTTCGAAGAACTCGGCCGCTTCGGGAGATTTACCCTGCTGACGGTACAAGTGTGCCAGATAGTAGGGCCAGCGAAGGGCATCCGGTGACAGCGAATACGCATTGAGATAGGCGGCTTCGGCAACCTCGTTGTAGCCGGCAGCAGTCAGAATTGAGCCAAGTTCACCATAGGCATCGCCTCGCTCTGTGGTCGAGCGATTCTCGGCTTGGCGGAGGACCGCGTGCCGGGAGCGAATCTGCTCCTGGACGGATGGCTGAAGTTGGGTAATGTCCGGCAAGGCGACCGGCGGCGGCGCGCTGAGGTCACGGGGTGACGGGGTATCGTTGAAGGGACCCGTTCCGGTACAGCCTCCCAGTGTGCCCACGAGAAGGGTAGAGGCGCTGACAGTGGTGAACCGGCTGAATGCTTGACGTATTCGCATGCCTCAGGACCCCAACTGACTGTTTCCCTGGTGCAGAGTGGTGTATTGATCGATTTCCACGTCGGTCCAGGTCTCGACCTGCCCGTTTGGCCAGGTGATGCGTATCCGGTCAATGGACGTGGCATCTCCGAGTCCGACGAGGACTCGCGGATCGTTGGCTGACGCGTAGCTACCGTCGGCGCGCGCGCGGCGCCAGCGTGTGGATCCGTCTGACAGGATCACTTCTACCCTTGCGCCGAGCATGTCTCTGGCTGGTTCGGCGCCGACCAGACGTAGTCCGATCCAGTGAGCGTCCTGCCCGATAGTATTGATAAGCAGCCGGACGGGACCAGCGGCGTTGCCAATAAGAGCGTCCGTGTCACCGTCGTTGTCGACATCGCCAACGGCAGCTCCTCGGCTGACTTCCTGAAGGGCAAGCACGGCTCCAGCCTGATCCGTGACGTCTTCAAATTCGCGACCGTCACGGTTGAGAAATAGTTGATTCGGGGCGCTGAGCGGGAAGGGGTCGTCAGTTCCCAATTCATCGAGTCGTTGCGTGACGAATCCGTTCACGGCAAGCAGATCGAGCCAGCCATCGTTATTCACATCGAGCCACGCGGTCCCGAATCCGGTATTCGGGAGACTTGGGCCGCGAATACCCAGTGGGGCGCTCTGTTCGTCGAAGAGTCCGCGACCGTCGTTGACGTACATCGTGCTACCTTGCCCGGTCAGTTCAGTGATGAACAGGTCTTCGTCTCCGTCATTGTCGAAATCTCCGGCATCGACGCCCATGTCGGCTTTGGCCTCGCCGGTGATACCTAGAGCAACCCCGCCGAGCAGCGCGAGGTTGTCGAAGCGTCCGTTCTGTTGGTTGATCCAGAGCTGATTTTCACGTTGGTCGTTTGCAACAAAGAAATCGATCCAGCCGTCGTTGTTGAAATCTGCACTGGCGGCTCCGAGCGCTGGCCCGAAATCCCGTCCGAGCCCGGCGCTGAGGGTCACATCTTCGAACGTGCCATTGCCGAGGTTGCGAAAGAGCAGGTCCGGCTGGGCTGGACTGACCTCCGGCGGACAATAGTCGGGAGGGCCTGAGCGAAAGTAACACTGGATGTGCGATTCGATGGTGTAGTTCAGGTAGTTGCCAACGAAGAGATCGAGCCATCCGTCGCGGTCATAGTCGATGAAGCTTGCTGGCACGCCCCATGCCGCGTCGTCTGTGCCACTCTGTGCGGACACGTCAGCAAATGTGCCGTCTCCTTGATTGCGGAATAACTGATTTGCCCCAAAGCGCGTGATGTACACGTCCACCCAACCGTCGTTGTCGTAGTCGCCGCTCGCGACACCGATGCCATACCCGCGGGCGGCGGCGAGTCCGCTCTCTTCGGTTACGTCGGTGAAGAGCAAATGCGGAGTACCCTCCGGTGAAAGGTCGAGATCATTCCGAAAGAGCCGGTCGCCAGGCTGTTGGTCGTTGGGGAGAGGGATGATCGGAACTCCGTCGTCGAGGAGTTCGCCTTGCACCAGATAGACATCGAGGTCGCCGTCATTGTCGTAATCGAGCAGCCCGACACCAGGGCCCATGATTTCTGGCTGGTAGAAGCCACCTGACATCCCGTTGAAGTGCACGAATCTGAGCCCAGTTGCGTCAGCCTGATCCGTGAACCATTCGAGGCTTGCCGGACGCGCTGTTTCGGGAAGGTCCGTCGAGGTTGCCGATTGACTCTCCGTGGACCGGTCCGGACCGACAGTGCATGAGACAAGCCCGACGGCGAGCAGCAACCAACTCCACCACTGAGTTCTGCGACGGCTCATGGTTGCCACGGCGTCAGCGAGGTGCCGACCATTGTGTGTAGCCTGGCTGAGGGAAAGACATTCTTGGACACGGTGTCATGTATTCTGCCGTTTGTCCTTAACGCAATTGTAATCACGGCATGGCATCGGCGGGCCAAGGCGTGCGGCATGGTTCACGTCGTTGATAGAGCTCGAGGTTACGCCGGAGGCGTCTGACGACGAACTCGGGCGCATCGAGTGCTTCGACGACGGTCACGAGTTCGCGTTGTATGGCCGACGCTTCTTCGAATCGGCCTAACTCCGCCAGAGTCATGGCCATGGTTTCGCCAAGGTCGATGGTCTCCTCACCGGGAGCAAGCCATTCCACGATGGAGAGAGCCTGCTGGCCATTCCGTACGGTGTCGTCTGGAGCCGCGGCCAGGATGCGAGCGAGCGCATGAGGAAAGGATCGCTCGTCAGGAAACTGCTCGAGGGCGGCCGCCAGGCGGTCACGCGCCTCGCGGTACAGCGAGAGCTGGATGAGGGCCATCGCTTCTCCGAACCGGGCTTCTGCGATGGTGTCATCCTGTGCGAGTACGGAGCGGTAATGCTCGAGTGACAGGGTCGGCTCACCTGATTGGCGCAGGCTTGTGGCGAGTCGGATCTTGACAGAAGGGTCTGTCGGCATCGCCTGCAGGGCCGTCCGGAACAACCGTACCGCGTCCTGGTGCCGCCCATTTTCCTGGAACAGTACCCCAAGCCCATACTGGGAGGGAGCGAATTCAGGAGCTGTACGAATGACCCGCTCGAATTCGGTAATCGCCGCGTTCCGATCTCCCGAGAGATACAGCGCTGTCGCGAATTGGTGGCGGAGCGGTGCGTTTTCCGGGTCGAGCTCTAGGCCCTGACGGAACTCTGCGATTGCGGCAGGCCAGTCTTGCTCTGAGGCTGCTCGTTCTCCGCGGGCTTCATAGGTGTTTGGGCTGACGAGCAGTTCATTGAGCGCATCCAATAAGGGATCTTCAGTACGGATGTCAGCGTTTTCCCGTTGCTCGAGGTGTTCCGTGGCCTTCGCGTCGTTACCGATGCCACGATAGGCCATGCCCAGTGGATAGTGCACGGCACCGATGTCTGGATTGATCTCAAGAATTTCTTCCAGTACCTCGACCGCCTGGTCGTACTGTTCTTCGTCTAGGGCCGCCTGGCCAAGCCCGAGGCGGGCAGTCAGTGATTCGGGGTTCATGGTGAGCGCTCGGTCAAAGTAGGGGCGGGCGTCCGCGGTGTGTCCCTGGTCGAGACGGACGTTGCCGAGCCAGATCAATGACGTGTAGGGGGCGGGGTCCAGTTCTATCGCAGCCTCGAACATCTCGGCAGAGGCATTAAGGTCGCCACGATCGCGGAAGACATGCGCCAGATAGTAGGGCCAGCGACGGTCGCTCGGGGCGAGATCTGCGGCCCGTTGAAAACAGGGCTCTGCAGCCTCAGGAAACCAGGCCGCCATGAGGACCATCCCAAGGGTGCCGTGCGCTTCGGCGAGGGCCTCCTCGGTGGCGTCGTCGCTGAGTCCGATGATGACCGCGTGCTGGGTCCGGATCTGGGACTGCACGGCCTCACTGACCCGTGAAAGATCCGGCAGCGGGTCAGAGCAGGTACGAGCGGTCGTGCCAGAGTTGGCTTGTTCGGCAGGACCCTCCGATGAGGTGTTCGATGGCGCCCTCGTGTCTTCGCCAGGGGTGCATGCACTCGCGAGGCATGCGAGGAGCATCGCGCACGCAATCCATGTTCTCATCTCGTTGCACATCTTTCTTCAGTCACTATATCCTCGGGACTCAAGCGTGTGTACTTCTTCAGAGGCCTTTCTGACCTACGAATCGACCAGCCGGCCACGGCTCGTTCAGGGCGTCTGCGTCTGCCCGGTGCCCTGTTCAAGGGATATCCAGTGATCGATGTTGACGTCTGCCCAATTCTCGACTTCTCCAGTTGGCCAGAAGACGGTGACGGACGGTTTGGTTGTGAAGTCACCGAGCCCTACCAGCACGCGCGGATCGTTGGCTGATGCATAGCTGCCATCTGTCCTGGCACGTCGCGAGAGTGTGGGCGCTCCCTCACGCCGGATGACGATGCGCGCGCCCAGCATGTCTCGTCCGCCGCCGCCGGTGAGCCGTAGTCCGAGCCAATGATGACGATTCCCGATGTTGTTCAGCAGTAACTGGGCCATCCCGGCGTCGTTGCCGATGAGTACATCCAAATCGCCATCATTGTCCACGTCGCCGAATGCGGCACCACGTCCCACGTGAGAGTGCTCGAATACCGTGCCGGCCTGATCGGTGACATCCTCGAAGCGGCCGGTCTGCTGATTACGAAACAGGCTATTGCGCTGGTCATACGGGAACGGAGCATCCAGACGTTCCTGGTTCGCGATGACCGTCCCGTTTAGGGCGAGGAGATCCAACCAACCGTCGTTGTCGAAATCGAACCACGTGGTGCCCCATCCGGTGTACGGGAAGCTTCCAGGGCCCAATCCTGAGGGTGTGCTGCGATCCACAAATTGTCCCTGCCCGTCGTTAACGTACAGGTTGTTGCCCTCTGCCGTGATGTGGGTCATGAAGAGGTCTTCGTCGCCGTCGTTGTCAAAGTCTCCGGCATCGACGCCCATACTGGCCTCGGCAACACCTGTTGCGCTGACTGCGGCACCGGAGAGCAGGGCATTGTCACGGAACGTTCCATCGTGCTGGTTGATCCACAGAATGTTTTCCGTGGCGTCGTTGGCGACGTAGATGTCGGTCCAGCCATCGCCGTCATAGTCGGCCGTGACCACCCCGAGGGCGGGTCCAAACGTACCTCCGATGAGAGCGGTATCGCTCACATCGACGAACTGTCCATCACCGTTGTTGTGGTAGAGGTGATCCGGAGTGCCCCCATAGGTCTCGGGGGGGCAGTAGTCTCGTGCTCCCGCTCGATTGTCACATGTGATCGGGTTGTCGAGCTGGTAGTCGACATTGTGTCCCACGTACAAGTCGAGCCAGCCATCGCGGTCGTAATCGACGAACGCCGCTGATACGCCGAATCCTACAGTGGCGGTCAGTCCACTTGAGGACGAGATGTCAGAGAAGGTGCCGTCGCCGTTGTTTCGATATAGCTGGACCGGTCCATAGGTGGTTACGAGCAGATCGATCCATCCGTCATTGTTGACGTCGCCGGTAGCCATGCCTAGCCCGAAACCTGGCGTGACGAAGCCGGCTGCGACGGTCACGTCGGTGAATCGGAGGGTCTGTGCATCGTTGGAATCGCGGTCGAGGTCGTTGCGAAAGCAGGTGAGCGGTCCGCGTGTGTTCTCCGTATCGAGGGGGTAGCCCTGGGCGAGACAGGCGTCGAGGTCGCCGTCGTTGTCGTAGTCGAGGAATCCGGCGCCAGGTGGAAGAATTTCCGGGTAGTAGTAGTTGCCAGAAGCTCCGTTGATATGTAGAAACTCGAGGCCAGAGGCCCTTGCTCCGTCAATGAACCAATCAGACGGTTGACCCGCTACCTCATTGGCTACGTCAGTCGCGTCGGGATCGCTGGATGGGGCACACGCGTATGTCGCTACGAGTAGTGGGATGAGCAAGCATGAGACGCACCGGCACATAACCCCAGAATACACCCTGTTGACCCACCCCGGTATGGTTGTTAGGGAAGGGGCGGTTGTTCCCGCCCACTTGCGTCCCTCTCGATCTATTCCTCAGGTAACGCGAATACAAAGAGTCCGTTGCCGCCATTGGGTCGGCGTTTCTCGGGAGAGAGTTGAAGCGGGATGCTTGTCCAGCTGCCGCCCCCGATACCGGTGCCAATGGCGACGTACTGCCGCCCGTCCACCGAGTAGGTGATGGGGAAACCTTGCACAGAGGTCGGGAGGCGCGTCTCCCAGAGCTGTTCGCCGCTTCGCACGTCATAGGCATACGCCTGCCGGTCGAAGGTGCCCACGAACACAAGACCTCCGGCCGTGGTCAGCGATGCGGAGATGTACGGCGTGCGCTTACGATGCGACCAGAGAATTTCTCCGCTGACATGCATTGCCGCGAATTCGCCGAGATTTCCGTCACTTTCAGGATGCAGGTAGTTTTCTCGACCGATCATGCCGTTGCCACCGCCGCCTTCGCGCCACTGAACCTCGCTGTACACCGTGCGTTGACAGTTCAGTGTCAGGGGAATGTAGAACGCTTCTGTTTCTGGGCTGTAGGCCATCGCGCGCCAGCTCTTGAGGCCTGAGTGGCTAGGGCAGAAGGAGATCTCTTTGTCGAGCTCCGGTATCATGCCCGGTCGGAATGATAGACGTCCGGTGTCGCGATCGAGATCGACGATGTTTTGGTAGCCCAGATCCGTTGCGTTGATGTATTCCCCTGTTTCGCGATCGAGTTGCCAGAGGATTCCGAGCTTCCCCATGGTGAACACCGAGGGGCGTCCGTTGACGTCGACGAGGATGCGTTCGAAGACTTCATCCATGTCGTGCGACTCGCCAGGATGGTGCTGGAAGTACCAGCGCATCTCGCCCGTGTCCGGATCCAGGGCCAACGTCGAACTGGTGTAGAGCGCGTCCCCGTCCGTCCGACGGCTGACCTGCGCCCATGGCTTCGCTTGGGCCACCCCCCAGAATGTGAGATCCAGGTCAGCATCGTAGGTGCCAGTGATCCACGCGTCGCCACCGCCACGAAACATCATGGGGAGATCGCCCCAGGTGTCCCCGCCGGCTTCTCCCGGTCGCGCGACGGTAGAGGTGCGCCAGAGTTCCTGGCCGGTCCTCGCGTCGTGGGCCGTGATGAAACACCCGTCATCCCAGAAGCGCATGCAGCCGGCCATGCCCGAGATAACTTTGCCGTCGGCGACCAATGAGCCGCCGGTGTAGAAGAAGCCTTTGGCGGGATCTGCTACGTTCGCTTCCCATACGACGTCGCCTGTTTGGAGATCGAGGGCAACGATGTTGGCGTCAGCCGTGTTGAGGATGACGGTGTTCTCGTAGATGGCGACGTTCCGGTTTGGTCGGCCGCGGCCGCGGCCACCCTCGAAATCCCGACGGTATTCCCACAGGAGATCCCCCGTCGCGGCGTCGAGGGCCTGCACGATATTGCCAGGGCTCGCGAGAAACATTACTCCTTCGTGGACGATGGGCGTCGTCTGCTGGGATCCAGTTTCCATGGCCCAAGACCAGACCATTCGGAGGTCGCCAACGTTGTCTCTGGTGATCTGGTCGAGCGGGCTATGCCCCCATCCGTCGCGGGTGCGACGCCAGTTGAGCCAGCTTTCTGGCGGTGGGTCAGCCAAGAGTGCGTCAGTAATTGGAGTGACCGCTGGGGCCTGCGAGGCAGCCGGGACAGCAAATGTAGTAAGCGCGATAATCGCGAGAATCAGGAGACGACTCATTTCGAACCTCCATCTAATTTTTACTGGTGCAACCAGACTCCGTCCCTCCTGACGTTGCGGGGCCTTCTCTGGTGCGTGTCGTACCAACGAGGTACACCGGTCAAGGTTTAACCAAGTTCACGACAGAACGAAATCTTCGTGTGGCGCCGGGCACCAATCGGAAGCGGCGCCAAGGCGCTACCTAGTCTGCAACTGCAAACACCCAGATGACACCTCCCTGGGGCACGATGATGTCGCGTTCCAAGTGCTGATTAACCGCCCGTTGCATACCCTGGGCGTCGACGCCCCAACCAGACTGGACGGCGATGTACTGCACACCGTCAATGGCGTACGACGTGGGAACACCGATGACACCGGAGTTTGTACGCTGCTGCCAGAGGACGTCACCCGTCTCGGCGTCAAAGGCACGGAAGTAGCGGTCATGTGTGCCTCCCGCAAAGACGAGGCCGCCGCCCGTCGTCAAGATGGGGCCCCAGTTTTGCGATTCCGTGAATTCGTGCGTCCAGACCTGTTCTCCCGTGGAGAGATCCCATGCCTGAATCTCGCCAAGGTGATCCGCGTTATCAACGATAAAGACCTGAGACGTTGCGCCGGTATAACCGGCACCAGGTCGATATTCGACTTCCCGTCCCACGATGGTGGAGCACAGGTTCTCGTTGGCAGGGATATAGAGATAGCCCGTTTGCGGACTGTACGCGGCCGGAGGCCAGTCCTTGCCGCCCCAGAGGGAGGGGCAGAAGGTGGCAGGTTTGTTCGTGCCCGGCTTGCGCTCCGGGTCATACTCCGGGCGACCGGTGACTGGATCAATGGATGTGAACACGTTCTGGTCGACATATGCGGTTGCGTCTACGAAGTTGATCGCGTCCGGCGTCCGCTCGAGCATCCAGAGGTAGCCATTGCGAGCGGGATGAACGAGAGAGGGGATGGTACGCCCATCGCGCGGGACATCAATCAACAACGGTGCAGAGACTTCGTCCCAGTCCCAGGAGCCGTTGTGGTGATACTGGTGATACCCCTTGAGCTCACCGGTGTCGGCATCGAATGCAACGACCGAGTTCGTGTAGAGGTTGTCACCCGGACGCTGATCGCCAATCCACGGGCCAGGGTTGCCGGTGCCCCAATAGGTGAGGTTGAGTTCTGGGTCGTAGGAGCCGGTGATCCAGATCGACGCACCGCCGGTTCGCCAGGTGTCGCCTGGCCAAGTCTCGTTACCCGGCTCGCCGGGTCCAGGAATCGTGTGTGAACGCCAGACCTCCTCGCCCGTATCCGGGTCGTAGGCTGCGACAAAGCCGCGGATGCCCCGTTCCCCGCCAGAGGCTCCGACGAGGACTTTTCCGCTCGCGACGAGCGGGGCCATCGTCATGTAATAGCCTGAGCGATAGTCTGCGACGGCGGTTTCCCAGACGAGCTCGCCCGTCATGGCATCCAACGCGACAACGAAGGCGTCGTGCGTCGTGTAAAAGACCTTGTCCCCATAAAGTCCCACGCCCCGGTTGGTCCGGTGTGGGTGACTCATATCTTCTGGGAATTGGCGGAGATATCGCCACATCGGGTTGCCCGTTCTGGCATCGACCGCGATGACTTGGTCTTCCGGGGTGGTCACGAACATGACGCCGTTGTTGACGATCGGCGGCGACTCATGCCCGGAGACGACGCCGGTCGATAGGGACCACACCGGTACGAGTTGGTCAACGTTCTCGGTCGTGATCTGGTCCAGCGGGCTATATCCCCAACTGTCATAGGTGCCACGATACATGAGCCAGTCTTCCGGGGCTGGCGATTCCAGCCGGGCGTCCGTCACCGGAGTGTAGCTCGGTGCGCCGGACTGTGCGTGCACCGGTAGGTGTGCCATCACGAAACAGAAAATGCCGGTTGCCAGAAATCCCATGCCGGGCTTCAGGAGTAATCTCGCCATCGTTCGCCTTCCTCCGTGGGGACACCGTCACGGTGCCGTTCCGTCGCCACGGCACACCTGTGCCCGACGCCCGTTGTTACTCTCACGCCGGTTGTATCACGGCCCGAGGGGCTGACGCCAACAGGTTGGCCGTTGCGGGGAGGGCCATTCTTGGTAACCGGGCTTCGTGCGACAATGTGTTCCGCATGAATCATCGTATGTGTGCACGGTTGGTGTTTGCGGCGACAGGGGTGTTGCTGTGTGCCTCGGTTGGACCGTTGAAGCCGTTGGTTCGACCTGAGGTTGTCCAGGCGGCGCAACAACTCTCAGCGCTCGACGCGGCCTCATCGCCTGACACGGTGACGGTGGTTGGCTTTTTTAGTATTACGGGTGCGGCTGAGGATGTTTGGATTGGGGAGGGGACGGCCGAAGCGATTGTCGCCTATTTGGCGGGGACCGGTGTGTCGGTGGTCTTGGCTCGTGATGGTTCCACGGCGGGGCCTCTTGCCGGGGAGTTGGTTGCGACCCCCATTCCGAATGACGACGCCTCGGTTGCAGCAGGAAGAGACGTAGGTGCACGTTGGGTGGTCGGGGGGGCCTTCCAGCGGTTGGGCGATCGAGTGCGGCTTACGGGACACATCGTCGACGTAGAGACCGCGGTGGTCGTGTATGCGACGACGGTTGACGGTGCGATGAGGGATCTCTTCGCTTTGCAGGATGAGCTTGCGGACGAGCTGCGGAAGGGACTGCCCGGTGTTCCCGAGATGCGCCATCGTATGGTTTCGCCGGGGCCGTTCTGGGTTTGGGGCGCCGCGTGACGGGATGGCGCTGAGACCGCGATCGTGATGGGGCGGGGAATCGGGCGAGCGGGTGGTATGCGGTCATCGAGAGGGCTGAGCGCGCATGCAAGTGTGCGGCGGCTGAAGATCACGTCCGCGTCGTCATGTGGCCATGTCGGTTTTGCTTGTGGACAGGCTGATGCGGTTGCACGACAATCACCTTGTTGTATCCGGAAGCGCATTCGGTTGGTGTAGGGAGTAATGAGATGATGAAGCTTCGACGCGCACCTCTATTCCTTTCAGCGCTCACGCTCGTGGTGGCAGGCATGACCGCCGGCGTGGGGGCTCAGGGCCCGGCGTCTGTCCCGGCTGTGGATTTTCAGCGCGACGTGCGTCCGATCCTCGCCGATAACTGTTTTCAATGTCATGGTCCGGATCAGAGCACCAGGCGGGCGGGGCTCCGACTTGACACGCAGGACGGGGCATTTCACGAAGGGCCGCGTGGTGCGGCGGTCGTCCCTGGTGATACGCAGGCGAGTCTGTTGTATCAGCGCATCGCGCATTCCGAGCAAGGTCGACGGATGCCGCCACCTGCGCTGTCGAATAAGACGCTCTCGGAAGACCAGATTGACACGTTGACACGGTGGATCAAGGAGGGAGCGTCCTGGGATCAGCATTGGGCATTCAAAGCCATCGCACGAACGACACCGCCGGTTGTCGAGGATGACGCCTGGGTTCGTACGCCACTCGATCGCTTTGTGCTTGCCCGCCTCGATGCTGAAGGGATTGCCCCGGCGCAAGAGGCTGACAAGCGCACATTGGCGCGTCGTGTGGCGCTGGATTTGACGGGGCTACCACCGGATCCGGGGACGTTGGCGACCTACCTCGCGGACCCGTCGGATGAGGCCTACGAGCGGTTGGTTGATCAGCTGCTGGCCTCGCCGCATTGGGGTGAGCATCGCGCACGGTACTGGCTCGATGCGGCGCGCTATGGTGACACACACGGTATCCATATCGACAATTACCGAGAAATGTATGCCTATCGCGATTGGGCGATCCGGGCGTTCAACGGAAACCAGCCGTTCGATGCGTTTACCGTGGATCAGATTGCCGGAGATCTCCTGCCAGAGCCGAGTCTCGAGCAGCTCGTCGCGACCGGGTTTCAGCGAAACAACATCACCACGAATGAGGGTGGGGTGGTTCCGGAAGAGTACGAGGCCATCTACGCCAAGGACCGCGCCGAGACCATCGGTGGGGTGTATCTTGGGCTGACCGTGGGGTGTGCGACCTGTCACGATCACAAATTCGATCCGATTGCTCAGAGTGAGTTCTACGCCATGACGGCGTTCTTCCGAAACACGACGCAGTACGTTATGGATGGCAATGTTTCGGATCCGCCACCGATCCTGGTTGTTCCGGAACCGGAGGATCGCGATCAGTGGGCAGATCTACGTCGGGAAGCGAGTCAGCTGGATCAGCAAATCGCTGCCCGAATGGATGCGGTTGAACCCGTGTTTGTCGAGTGGCTCACCCAAGGAGCGCATCGTGAGGTTGAGACTCCGCTCGAAGCGAGCGCAGCACTGCTGACGCTGGACCTCGATGATCCTGAACATCCGGCTGTGTGGCTTGATGGCGAGTCCTTGCCGGTCACCGTGCAGCCCGGTGCGGTAATCGAGGAAGGGCCAGAGGGGCATCCAGCGTTGATGTTCAGCGATGAGTCGTGGGCGGAGCTGCCATCGCTGTCGCTTGAGAGCGAGGAGCCCTTTTCCATCGCGATGTGGATATACCAGCCTGACAACAATGACGGGAATTTTGTCGTGGCTGGTCAGGAAGACCATGAGGATGGCGGACGTGGTTGGTCAGTGACGCTGAGCCAGCGGCAGCTGAATTTTCGGTTGACGGGCGACCGGACAGGGCCAGCCGGTGCCGCAACCACTGCGCGAGTCGGTCCCATCAATACGAAGCGGATGCCAACCGGGGAATGGACACATATCGTGCTGACCCATGATGGCTCGGGTGAGCGGGGTGGTTTGCATGTCTATCGGAACGGTGAGCGAGTTGAGGAACAGGGGAGCGAATTCTTTGCGAAGGCGGAGGGGACCCTCGTCGCCGATCAACCGCTGTATCTGGGGCGCGGCGCCGGAATGAATCGTGGGGTACTCGAGGCGCGCTACTTCGGAGGCGGCGGGGTCGCCGATGTGCGGGTCTTCAATCGTGTCTTGACGGTGGAGGAGGCAAAGGTTGTTTCCGAATGGCGGGCGCTTCAGACGGCCATGGCGAAATCACCTGAGGCGCTGACGGCCGATGAGCGTACCGCGCTACGGTTGCGGTATCTCAGCATCGAGGATGCCAGCTACCGACGTCTCGTATCCCGGCGGATGATGGTAGATGCCGAGTGGCGAGAGGTGCGGCGTCGCGGCAGCGTCACTCACGTGATGCAGGAGAATAGCGATGGGGTCGCGGAAGCCCATGTGTTGAATCGCGGCATGTATGACCAACCACAGGAGCGTGTCGTGGCTGGTACACCGGCCGCCCTTCCGCCGATGGGTGAGGCGTTGCCGAGGAACCGTCTGGGTTTGGCGCAGTGGTTGATCGACGATGCTAATCCCCTGACGAGTCGAGTGACGGTGAACCGGTTTTGGCAGCAGTTGTTCGGCACGGGGTTGGTGGCGACGAGTGAGGATTTCGGGGCCCAGGGGGAAACGCCGTCGCACCCGGAACTTCTCGACTATCTGGCGACCGAGTTCCGCGACTCTGGCTGGGACGTGAAGCAATTCTTCCGGACCCTTGTGACGTCGTCGACCTACCGCCAGGCCGCGCTCGTGACGGAAGAAAAGCTCGAGGTCGATCCGCAAAATCGCCTGCTTTCGCGTGGCCCGCATTTCCGGATGGATGCCGAGATGGTACGCGATTATGCACTTGCGGCGAGTGGGCTGTTGGTGCGGACTATCGGGGGGCCGAGCGTGAAGCCCTATCAGCCAGATGGGGTCTGGTCAACCGTGGCCATGCCGCAGAGTAATACGCGTCTCTACGAGCAGGACGCGGGTGACAAGCTTTATCGACGGAGTCTCTATACGTTCTGGAAGCGTTCGGCGCCGCCGGCGTCCATGGATATCTTCAATGCTCCGACGAGGGAGCATTCGGTGGTTCGACGCGAGCGAACCAATACGCCGTTGCAGGCGCTGGTCACGATGAACGACACGCAGTTCGTCGAGGCGTCTCGGCATCTCGCTCAACGGGCGATGCGTGAGGCCGGGCAGGACTTCGATCGTCGATTGGACTATGTTACGACCCGGTTGCTGGCTCGGGATTTTGCTCCGCCGGAACGTGCTGTTGCGAAGCGAGCATATGACCGATTCCTGGAACTGTATCGTGCGGCGCCCGAGGATGCCGAGCAACTTCTGGATGTCGGGGATTCGGCATTCGACGCCGCGCTGCCATCGAGCGAATCGGCCGCGTGGACGATGCTGGCGAGCCAGGTGATGAATCTGGACGAAGTTCTGAACAAATAGGGATGAGGTTGGCATGAATCCATTAAAGGAAGCCGTTCGCGCAGAGACTCGGCGTCAATTTTTTGGCACCGCTGCCAAAGGTATCGGGGGCATGGCTCTGGCCAATTTATTGGCTCAGGATGGAGTAATGGCCCTTCCCCGGACTAATGAGGTGTCCGGCGGGTTGCCATCGCTCCCGCACTTCGCGCCAAAGGCGAAGCGTTGCATCTACCTCCATATGATGGGGGCGCCACCACAGATGGATTTGCTCGACTATAAACCGAAGATGAAGGACTGGTACGACAAGGACCTTCCAGCTTCGATACGGCAAGGGCAGCGGTTGACGACGATGACGTCCGGTCAATCACGATTTCCGATTGCACCGTCGGTCTTCGAGTTCTCCCAGCATGGGCAGAGCGGCGCCTGGTTCTCGGAGTTGCTTCCCCACACGGCCAGCATGGCCGATGACCTGGCTGTCATTCGTTCCATGCATACCGATGCCATCAATCACGAACCGGGGATCACGTTTATCCAGACCGGACAGCAAATCCCCGGGCGCCCGTGTATCGGTTCGTGGTTTGCCTACGGGCTCGGGAGCATGAACGAGGATCTCCCCACCTTTGTCGTCATGAATGCGGAGCGGAGTCATCCCCGAGCGGGTGTCCAGGCGATATCGGCAAAGTTATGGAGCGCCGGGTTTCTCTCTCCCGAGTATGCGGGCGTGGGACTACGGACCGGAGCCGACCCGGTCTTGTATCTGAACGATCCGAACGGCGTCTCGACGGGGGTCCGCAGAGAGATGTTGGACGGGTTGGGCGAGCTGAATCGGCTGCGTCACGCGCAGGTGGGCGACCCCGAGACTTTAGCTCGAATCGAGCAATACGAGATGGCGTTTCGCATGCAGTCTTCCGTCCCAGAAATGGCGGACCTCTCGAGCGAACCAGACAGCACCTTCGAGCGCTGGGGTGAGGAGGCCAAACAGGCGGGCAAGTTCCAGAACGCGGCCTTGATGGCTCGGCGGCTGGTGGAGCGCGGGGTTCGATTCGTGCAGATCTACCATCGCGGATGGGACGTGCACTCGTTTGCGCCGCAGGTGCTGCCCGCTCAGGCCAAAGATGTCGATCGCGCCGCCTGGGCGCTCATTCAGGACCTGAAGGAGCGTGGACTCTTCGACGAGACGCTGGTGATCTGGGGTGGTGAGTTTGGCCGGACGATCTATTCGCAGGGACGTTTGACGCCCACCGACTATGGACGTGACCATCATCCGCGTTGCTACAGTCTCTGGATGGCGGGTGGTGGAGTGAAAGGTGGCGTCGTGTACGGCGAGACCGATGATTTTTCGTACAACATCGTCAAGGACCCCGTGCATATCAGGGATTTCCA
Organism: uncultured Vicinamibacteraceae bacterium; assembly: GCA_964591245.1. Lineage (GTDB taxonomy): Bacteria > Acidobacteriota > Vicinamibacteria > Vicinamibacterales > UBA8438 > CAZPZZ01. The sequence continues at coordinate 43,422 of CAZPZZ010000016.1, forward strand.
GGCGACGATCCTGCACCTATTTGGTATCGACCACGAACGCTTCACCCATAAGCACCGTGGGCTGGATGCTCGCCTGACGGGGGTGGAGCCAGCCCGCGTCGTACAGGAAATTCTTGCCTAGAGCCATTGGGTCGGGATCGCGGCGGGGCTAGTACCGGGCTGCTACCGATTCCTACCAGCGTGGAGCCGTGAAGTGCCGGGTGGTCGGTGCTTCACGGGTCGCACCGATTACCTGGTGTGGCCGGGCCGACCCCGTGCGGTCCCATTTTCCCTACAAATCTCAGATCCGGATGTTTCGGAAGTTCACCTGGTTGCGGTGGCCTTGCCGTGTGAGCGGGTTGTGCTCGTCGCCTGGCTCAGAGTGATGCCGCCCTGACGACTGTCGAGCCTTCTGGCGCATCGTAGTATCGGGTCAGAATTCCGTTGTGAAGTACGGTAACGGTGTCAAGGAGTCTTGGGCGCGGCCAGGGCGAATCGTTGTGCCGTGAGAATGATGCCACATGGTTGCCATTCACCGGGCCTTCGGGAGGCATTGACGAGGGGCCTGATGCGAATTGTAGAGGTCTCACCTTTCGTGAACATGGCCACGACGATCGTGGCTGTGGTATGACTGTGGCTCGTTGATCCGGATCTCGGATGGGCCGGAGCCTACACCACGGAGGAGAACGTCTCGATGGCACGACAGGTCACGCTGTTTACGGGGCAATGGGCCGATTTGCCTCTGGTCGAATTGGCCCCTAAGGCCAGGGCCTTCGGGTTTGATGGGCTTGAGTTGGCTTGCTGGGGTGATCATCTCGAGGTCGATCGAGCGGCTGTGGATCAGGCTTATTGCGATGAGCGGCGCGCGTTGCTGGCCGATCACGGTCTAGGATGTTGGGCGATCTCTCACCACCTAGCCGGACAACTCGTCTGCGACCCCAATGATGCGCGATCGGATGCCTTTGCGCCATCGGCGCGTCACGGCGATCCGGAAGCGAAACGCGAATGGGCCATCGAGACGATGAAGAACACGGCTCGTGCGGCGCGGAAGCTCGGGGTGTCGGTAGTCAGTGGGTTTACGGGTTCACCCATTTGGCATTTGCTCTATGGGTTTCCGCCGGTGTCGGCAGAGATGGTCGACGAGGGGTACGCGCGATTCGCCAGGCTCTGGAATCCGATTCTTGACGTCTTTGACGAGTGTGGTGTTCGTTTTGCGCTCGAGGTGCACCCGACGGAAATCGCGTTCGACATTGTCAGTGCAGAACGCGCCCTTGACGCCGTCGGTCGGCGGCCGACCTTTGGGTTCAACTTTGATCCAAGCCATCTGCAGTGGCAGGGGATGGAGCCGGCCAGATTCATTACTGAGTTCGAGGATCGGAT
>CAZPZZ010000017.1:0-43614 GCA_964591245.1 uncultured Vicinamibacteraceae bacterium
CACGAGATCAATAATCCACATTTTGCGGTGATGGGGAATCTGCAGTAACTGATAGAGAGTCGCGAGGGTGACGGAAGGATTTCTTGGAAGAGCCTGATCCGGAAGTTCGAGCGGCGCTCCAGGATTCGCTCGAAGCCGCGGATGCGATCAAGCGGATTATCAAGGAGACCAGTGCATTCGCTGGGGCAAAGGCGCAGGAACCTGCACGACTGACTGAATTAGACACTGTGGTCGCGGCTGTTCGCAAACTGGTAGGGCCCTCAAAAGACGAGTCTATCCAGTGGACCTGGGAGGGACGGGCGACACCGCCCATCACGGCCAGCGAATCTAGTGTGACTCAGATTCTGCTGAACCTTGTGCTGAATGCACGGGAGGCGGTACAGGCTGCAGGGCGGCCTGGATCGGTGGATGTTTACGTTGGAACGGATGTTCTTGGACGGGCTATTCTTCGGGTCCGGGATACCGGTGTTGGAATAGACCCCGTGGTGTTCGACCGTATCTTCCTGCCGTTTTATACCGGGCGCCAGGGTGCCGGGGCGGGGTTGGGGCTGGCGTTGGTGCATGAGGCGGTTGAGGAACTGGGGGGGCGTGTTGATGTCGAGAGCACCCCGAACACTGGAAGCGTGTTTACGGTCCGTATTCCTCCAGTACACGGGGGGCAGGTCGAAAACGCCCAGGCCGAGCCCGTGCCATCGCAACCAATCCGTGAGTCGGTGCGGGTGCTTGTTGTCGACGACGATGAGCGTGTGGCTCGGATGCTTCTCCGACGACTGCAGGGCCATGATGTGCGCCACGTTCAAGATGCAGAATCTGCAATATCTCTCCTCATGGACGGGAGCTCCTTCGACCTTGTGTTGTGCGATGTGGTGATGCCCACATGCTCTGGTGTTGAACTCTTTCAGCGAGTCCGTGAGGATGATCCGGACCGCGTAACCTCCTGGGTGTTCATGACAGGAGGTGCGTTGAGTCCAGCGGACCGTGCCTTTCTTGAGGCCGAGACAATTCCTTGTCTGCTCAAGCCCGTGAGCGATGAGGATTTGCACGGTGCTCTGTCTGCGATTGCACAGACCAATTCTCCGACGTCCGTGGATGCCTGACGGTGACGTGAGTCGGCGAGAACGGTTTCTGGTGGGCGTGCGGTAGGGGTTAGCGATTGGTTGCGAGGAGTCCGATAATGGACAGAGTAGATTGGCAGGACGAACACGTATAGAGGGGAAGAACCCCTTCGGCCCACCTTCCTTCCTGATTACCTTCAAATACGAATCGAGAATCGACGCCGCATGAGCCGCACACACATTCGATCTCGGTCGGGACCGAGGGACCGGCTCCGACAGATTCGCCGATGCGATCGTCTGCTTCGATCGTGACGTCGCCAGGCTCTGATTCGATGATCTGCGTTCCGACTCGATAGAGTCCGTTGCCGAGTTCGTTGCACCATCGGATCTCGGTGAGTACCCGTTCTACGTGCCCCCCGATCGGGCTGGCGACTTCGACGACGAGGTAGGAACCAGGCTCCATTGGCTCACGGACGTCAAAAGCGATGCCGGACAAGCTCATGTCGAATCCGACCGCTTCCCGAAGCATTCTGCCCGCGTTTTCCAAACACTTCCCTTCGACCGGACTATAGAGAAGTTCGATACCAACGGTGGGAAAACGATATTCAAGCCGGGTTCCTGGCCCGCGAGGTAACTTCACGGCCGGCCTTTCGCGGTTGAGTGTGGTGAGCGTCGGTGAGCGGAGGCCCCCTGCGACCGAATCATGCAGGCCTGGCGAGACAGGAGGGGGAAGCGCATCGCTTGGTGCCTCAGGGGCTCTCTCGGAGTGTGTCGTCTCTCTCGATGCTCCAAGACGGCGGGCAGGGCATTTCGCCGTGTAAGGTTATTCTCGTTACAGCCTGTCTGCCCGGCAGACGACGCTCGTACCCATTATCCTCTTTCCGGAGGGGTGAATCATCGGGAAGGGGGGCAGTTGACGCGGCCCACCGGATATTGGCAAGAGAGCACGACATCCTGCACGGCGTTACTGAGCAGCTGCCCGGCGCATCTGAAATGGAGTGCTCTGCACGACACCGAAGACGAGTGACGACCAGGAATAGTCCTCCGACGCACCGTCCTCCACGATACGGCGAATTGCCGGGGCATCGTAATATTCGAGTCCTCGGCCGAGCGCGTACGTCAGCATCTTCTCGGTGATGGTGGTGACGAAGTTCTCACCGCGTTCGACAAAGGCTTGGCGAAGCGTCGCGGGTCCATCTACCGGGGTGCCGTCGTTCAACGTCCCCGTCGCATCGATTGGGGTGCCGGCGTCACTCTCGTCTCGCCAACGCCCGATGGCGTCAAAATTCTCAAGCGCAAAGCCCAGAGGGTCCATGACTTTGTGACAGCTGGCGCAAGCGGGGTTTGCCCGGTGTTGCTCCAATCGCTCTCGTACCGATCGTGGTTCTAGGCCTGGTTCATCGTTTTCCTCGAGGGCTGGTACATCAGGCGGAGGATCTGGGGGCGGTGTTCCGAGTACGTTCTCCAGCAGCCATTTGCCTCGAAGAACTGGTGATGTACGGTGGGCGTAAGAGGTGACGGTCAAAAGACTGCCCTTGCCAAGTAGTCCGCGTCTTACCTCATGTGCGCCAGTCAGGGAGACCCGTCGAAAATGGTTTCCGAAGACGTTCTCGACGCCATAATGTCGTGCGAGTCGCTCGTTGACGAAGGTGTAATCCGCGGTCAAGAGTTCAAGTGCCCCGCGGTCTTCGCGGATCTGACTGTCGAGGAAAAGGGTCAGCTCTCGTGCCATGGCGTCCCGCAGGTTGGCATCAAAATCCGGGAAGGCATAGGGGTCGGGGCCGACCAAGTGCATGTTCCGGAGATAGAGCCATTGGCCACCGAAGTTGTCGACCAGGGCACGTGCGCGTGGATCTGCGAGTAGACGTTCGACCTGCGCCCGCAATATATCCGGGTCGCGTAGGCGTCCTTGTTCGGCGATGTCCAGTAACTCGTCGTCTGGGATGCTGCTCCAGAGGAAGAACGATAGACGCGATGCTAGTTCGATATCGCTGACGGTGTAGGGCGCGTTTGCGGCGACGTCCTCGGGGTCGTATTCACGTCGGAACAGAAAGTCCGGGCTGACGAGGATCCGGCGTAACGCCATCTCGATTCCAGAGTCGAAGTCGCCTCGGGCACGGCCGCGTTCGAAAAATCCGAGAAGCATCCCGACGGTCTCGGGGGACACAGGGCGTCGTAGGGCCCGTCGGGCGAGGCGGGAGATGATCTCCGTGGCACACTCCGCCTCACTCGTGCCCTCTGCTGGTCGACAGGAAAAGATGCGTTGCCTCGGTGGAGTGTCGCCCCGGCCTGTGACGTTGTAGGGGCCCCGTAGCTCGAGACTGCCGATGCCGGGGTCGATGGTGACGTCGCCGGCATATTCGTAGCTCGTGATGGCATAGGTGGGGCGTTGCATGCCTTCGAGTGCGGCCTCGGATCCCACAAAACTCACGGCCAGTACGGCCGGCCCGGCCTTTGCGGTGAAGCGTACTTCTTGACCGTCATCGGGTACGTTCCGTAGATCCCGGCGACGAGTCGGTTGCTCGTCGTCGTCGCGGATGGCCCCACCCACGGTGAATGCCTCGACAAGTCGACCATCTAAACGAACTTCGAGTTCATGTGGTTCGCGTAAACCTCGAACCCGGCCGTCGTAGGTGCGTAACAAGAAAATTTTCGCGACATACTCACCATCAACCGGAAAATAGTAGGGAATGGCCAAGCCGCCACGAGACCCGAACGGCAGGTCATCGCTGACACGCCCTTCTTGTCGCAGGTGTTTGTCGACCTCGAAGACTGCCGTCGTTGCCTGCAGGGTGGGGTCGCCCACAGCGAGTCGACTAATCTTGCGCGCAGCAGCGAGGTACCGCTCCGTGAGCATCGGTGAGACCGACAGTACATCGGCAATGTTGTCGAAGCCGTAGCCTGCGTCATCAGGCGGTAGCAGGGCTTGGGCGTCGATATCGAGCTCGAGCAAGTCCCGAATCGCGTTGGCATACTCCACGCGATTTAACCGATGCATGGCAGGTCGCCGTCCAGGGTTCGGGCTTTCCAGAGCTGCGCGATCGATACGGGCGCCAAGCCATGCGGTGAGTTCCGCGTAGGTGGACTCGTCGGGACGCGGGCGGTCCACCGGAGGCATTGACCGGGTGCGGAGCTTCCTGATGACGCGTTCCAAGACCTCGACGTGGTCGCTATCGAATTCGGAACGGGTGAGGTCGAGGTCTTGGAGTGAGAGTCCCGCAGCCAAGGTCCGATCGTTATGGCATGTCACGCAATACCGTGCGAAGACCTGCTGGTACTCAGCGGCGGGAGATGCGCTGGACGCGGGTTGGGCCAGGGCCGGTGGCACAAGCACGACTCCAAGTGCCATCGCACAACTGAGACGCCACGTAGATTTGGCGATGCTCCTGGCTGACGTCGGTATTCCTGCGGTCATGTGCCTCCCGACGGGGCGCAGTCTGAGCCCAATGCTCACTCGCGACGGCGCGTGCCCAGATCAGACGTCCGAAAGATGCTGCAGCGAGCCGGTGCTGTCGCCGAGGGTGTCGATTGGAACTCCGAGTCTCCCGAGGAGCGCCACCTGTAGGTTGGTCAATGGAGTTCCCGCGGGAACTCGAAGATGCCGACCACCTCGGAGTCCGCTGGTTTGCCCTCCCGCCACAAAAACCGGCAGGTCGGTGTGTGTGTGTAGATTTCCGTCGCTGATTCCAGAGCCGTATTGAATCATCACGTGGTCGAGTAGCGTGCCGTCACCGTCCGGCGTAGCCTTTAGCTTCTCCATGAAGTAGGCCATTTGCTCGATGTGATGGCGATTGATTTTCGCCAACTTTCGCATTTGTTCCGGCCGGTTCTGATGGTGTGAGAGACCGTGGTGCGGATCGGGAATTCCGAGTTCGGGATAGGTCCGTGGGCTCAGCTCCCGCGACATCATGAACGTGACCACTCGGGTCAAATCGGCTTGAAAAGCGACGACTTGCAGGTCGAACATCAGGCGAGCATGCTCCGCAAATGTGTCGGGGATGCCGCCACTGGGGCGCACGATGTCGGGGAGTTCACGGTCGCTCTGCGCCTCGAGCAACCGGATACGCCGTTCAATGTCGCGAATCGCATCAAGATACTGGGTGATCTTGACTTGGTCGCTTGGACCCAGAGTTCGCTTGATGTCGGCGACTTCGTGGACGAGTGAGTCCAGAATGCTGCGATCATCTTCGATCAGGGCCAGCCGAGCTTCGGGTGTGGTGTTGTCTGTATCGCCAAAGAGCCGTTCGAAGACCGCGCGTGGCTGGTTCTCCATCGGAAGCGGGCTGGTAGGCGTTCGCCACGACAGCGTGTTGGAGTACGCACAACTCCAGCCGGCCTGGCAGCCGCCGATCAATTCGTTAGCGTCGAGGGCCAGTTCTAGCGATTTGAGAACGGTGTCGCGGCCAAGTACCGCTGCCGCCATCTGATCGAGCGAGGTCCCACAGCGGATATCGGCGCCTTCGGTCTTTTTGGGATGTACGCCGGTCAGAAATGTGGCTGCTGCCCGGACGTGGTCGCCGCTTCCTTCTCCCGGCACAGGGAAAGCCGGCGCATCATCGAGACCACTGACGACAAGCAGTTGATCCTTGAACGGTGTGAGTGGCTCGAGGGTTTCCGGCAGGTTGCCCAGAACGCCTGATGCCTTCGGCGTCCACTGATCGGAAAGTACACCATTTGGCACGTAGCCGGTGAACAGGCGGGGGACGGGGGCAGCGGCGGAGCCGCGCACGGCTGCGAATGCCGGGACCATGCCATCAAGGAGCGGCAGGGCCAAGGATGCACCCACCCCTCGTAGAAACGTTCGACGGGGCAACGATTTCTTGGTGATAATCATCGCGCTGGCGGTCTCCTTCAATGGTGATCTACCGGACCATAGGCAGCAAACGTCGGGTCACGAGTAAGCAGGGCGCCCGAACGTCCTCTTGCAAATCAAGGCGTACTCGCGCATTATCGAAAGCCCATCAAGGAGTGTCAAGGTAAAGGTAAACGATGCGTACAATCCAGTTGGCGGCAGCCACGGTCGTCGCGTCCCTCTTCTACAGCCTGATCGGTGGGATCTCCCTTACGGCCGCGGCTGACCATCCCTTGATGGCTGCGGTCAAGATGGGAGATGCCTCTGCTGCTCAGCGGCTCTTAGCGGAGGGTGAGGATCCCGATATTCCCCAAGGTGACGGCGCGACTGCGCTGCTCTGGGCTTCGCACCGGGATGATCTCGTTATGGCCTCCCTGTTGATGGATGCCGGGGCGGATCCCAATACCCCGGATGCTCACGGCGTGACGGCACTGGCACTGGCCTGTCTGAACGGCAGTGTGCCTATGGTGGAGTTCCTGCTGGATGCCGGCGCCGATCCGAACCTGGCCCGAACCAATGGTGTGACCCCACTGATGACGGCCTCGCGCGTGGGTAATGTCGATGTCGTCAGGCGCTTGCTGGCAGCATCGGCCGACCCGACAGCAGGGGAATCCAGGCGAGGGCAGACGGCGCTGATGTGGGCGGCGGCCGAAGGTCACGTGGCGGTCGCGAACGTGTTGCTGGAAACAGGTGGCGGAGCGACCACGCGTTCGGCGAATGGGTTCACGCCACTGCTCTTTGCAGCCCAGCAAGGGAATCGTGACATTGCCAGATTGCTGCTGACCGCCGGCGCTGGCGTGGACGAGGCGGCCCCTGATGGCATTGGGGGTGACACGAATGCCCGAACGCTCTTCCGGGCCGATACTCAGGCGTCGGCTCTTTTGGTCGCTATCGATAGTGGGCATGCCGGCATGGCGCTCTTTCTGATCGAGGAAGAGGCCGACCCCAATCATCATGGGGCGGGACGGACGGCGTTACACGCTGCCACGCAGCAGGAAATGCCGGAAGTCGTACGAGCGCTCTTGGCTGCCGGAGCCGATCCGAACGCGAGACTTACCAAACGCACGCCCTACCTGTCGCGTTATATTCGACTGGGGAACGGGCTCGTGCCAGATCTGGTCGGGGCCACGCCATTCTGGTTGGCGGCGAGCTACGGGGATCTGGAGATCATGCAGATCCTTGTCGACGCCGGTGCCGATCCCGTGCTCAGGTCAAGAGACGGTACGACTGCCTTGATGGTCGCGGCGGGCGCCGATTACGTTGAGGGGCAGGACAAGTACGGACGACGGTCCTTCCCGGCGTATTACGAGACGCTGCAGCAGCGCGCGCTCGAGGCAATCAAGTATTGCCTTGACCTGGGTCTCGATATCAACGCCGTGAACGACAACGGTCAGACCCCGCTGCATGGAGGGGTGTACATCGGGGGGACGTTGATCGTGCCTTTCTTGGTGGCACAGGGGGCGCAGCTTGACGTGATCAATCGTCGAGGACAGACGCCGTGGATGATTGCTGCTCAAGGGGAGTATCGTGCGGGTTCGTTCAATCTGCATGAGGATACTGCTCGGATCCTCGAGGAGTTGGGAGCCGATACGACCATCGGTTTTGATCTCGGTATTGATTTTCGGGACAAGCTCACTACTGCCCGTTAGTGGCGCGGTGTGCTCGTTTGCCTGAATTGAGCCATTCCGTGCGCTGATTGGTCCGGTTCCGCTACATCCACCTCTTGAAGTGCCGCATGATGGCGAGCTGAAGGCGCAGTTGTACGGCGAGGTTGCGCCGGAAATATGGCCTGACGGCTTCTTGTGCTGGGTCGGCCGAAAGCGATTCAAAGATTGACCGTGCCTCGCGAACGAGTGCCGTGTCGTGCGTGTCGATCATGGCTTCGGCGAGTCGGTCATGTGCCGCATCCTCGAAATTGTAGCTACCAAATGCGACCCACGCATCGTCGATGAGGACGATCTTCGAATGTTCGCCTCTGCGGTGTTCGAAAATGTGGATACCGGCTGCGAGAAGGCGGTCGTAGCTCGCGGCCGCGGCGATCCACGCCAGATTTGTGGCCTCGAGTGCATCACAATGCGAGTGGTACACCTCGACTCGCACCCCGCGATGTGCTGCTGCTTCCATCGCGCGAATGAGGGTCGGGATGGGCTTGAAGTAGAACGCAGTGAGACAGACTCGTTCTCTCGCGGCGTCAAGCATCTGCTTCATCAAGTTGGTGACTTCGTTTGGACCGCGCCAGCCAAGTGGTCCTGACCAACCTTGACCAAGATTCGGGTTACAGCACCAGTACCTGAGTGGCACCTCCGTCATGCCAGCCTGGGCAGTGTTGCCGAGAATCTGTAGATGTGCATCCTTGACGGTGCCGCCGATGGTCCGATAGCTCTCAAGGAGCGTGCGCACGATCGGCCCCCGTACCGCGACCGAGAACTCATGCCACTGGGTGTAGGACGCACCCGTGACGTTGCTGCTTCCGAACAACGCCTCGCCCTGCTCGGAGACTTGAATCTTCACGTGCTGTCCGCCGCCGAGGCGGCGTTGCATCAGTTGGGGAGGCCGATAGTGCGTGATGGTGGCGCCTGCCGCTCGCAGGCGGTTGAGGTGGCTGGCCAGTGCCCGTTTGGTGGAATCGTTCATCACGACCCCGCCCAGGGTTTGTCCGAATCCGTCTAGGAGGAGATTGACCGCGACGCGGCGCCGGCACGCATCCTCTAGCGCGTTCAGGAAGGCGGTGCCGTACTCGTCGTATTCGATGTAGTAGATCGAGACATAGAGGAAATGCTTCGCCTCTGCGACCATCGTGAGCCGCAACTCCCATTCCAGGGATCGGTTCCAGAGTGGTTGCACCGCAATGGCGGTAGTCTCGATCACTATAAGCGGTACCCCCCGGAGACGTCGATATTCACCCCCGTCACGTAGGATGCGTCGAGGAGATATTCAACGGCGCCTGTCACGTCCGTCATGCGTCCCGCACGTCCAAGCGGGACCGACTGGGCGATGCGTTCTGGTGGAGGCAAGTCCACAGAGTTGTCGAGTTGTCCCGGTGAGACCATGTTGACGCGAATTTGTCGCTGAGCATGTGCGGCGGCGAGTGCGCGGGTGAGTACGAGCAGACCGGTCTTGCTCACGAAATAGTCCGTCCCGTTGACGTTTGCTCGGATGCCCTCGAGTCCGGCCATGCCGATATTGATGATGTTGCTGCCATCGGGCATGAGCTGCAACGCGTGGTAGCAGCAATAGTAGGCGCCGGAAAGATTCGAGGCCAGGGTGGCATTCCAGCTCGCTGGATCGAGTTTTGTGATGTGCTGTGGATTGTAGTTGCCCACGTTGTTGATAAGGACGTCCACGCGGCCTTCTGCAGCGCGGATGTTGTCGAAGAGTGCCTCGACCTCCGGTTCGGCGCCGACGTCCACGGCCATGGTGCGCGCCCGGCCTCCGACGGTTGCGATCTCGGATTCAAGCGAGCGAGCTTCCGCCGCCGACGAGCGGTAGAGTCCTACGATGTCGTACCCCCGCTTCGCAAGGAGAAGCGAGAGCTGTCGACCCAGGCGTCGTACGCCGCCGGTTACTACTGCGACAGGAGTTGTCTGATTCATCGCTAGAGTTGAACCACTTGGCCGGGAAAATTGATTGGGATGAGCATTTTGTACCCGACGAGTCATCAGGTGGATCTGTGGACGGACCAGATCTGTTCGTCCGCGGTTGTCGCGTCAAACGGGGTGCGCTTGAAGTCGCCCCAGCACGCGTCGACCACGAAGCCTGTTTCGGTCAGCAATGTCCGAGCCTGGTGCGGAGTGAGCCAGCTGAGCAGCAGCTGGCGGTATTGACGACGCATAAGCTCTCCGTTGGCATCGAGTTCGTCCTCCCACGTGACCACGCGGATTTGCTGGAGCGATTCGTCGATGAGTGAGGTCACCCACAGAAGCCGTTCGGCTCCCTGAGGAGATCGGTAGACGGCCCTCAGCTGGGCTTGCCGCATGTAGTCCCGGCGAGCCTCGGTCATCATGAAGTCATCGAACACGAAACGGCCGCCCGGTCGAAGTTGTTGATGGACTCGGGAGATGGCGTGCCGTTTCTCATCGAAGGTCGCGAGATGGCCGAGGCTGTGGTAGGGCAAGGTGATGAGGGCCGCCGGTTGGTCGATGTGAAAGGTGCGAAAATCGCCTTCGATAAGCTGGAGATGGTCGGCGACGCCCTCGCATGCTGCGCGTTCGGCACATCGTCTGAGCATTGCGGGCGATGCGTCTACCCCGGTCACCGAACACCCTCGCTTGGCAGCCTCGATCGCGATGCGACCGTCCCCGATGCCTAATTCGACAACCGGGCCATCGGCTCCAAGATAGAGGTCCCGATAGAAGGCGAGGTTCGCCTCTGCCGAGGGGGCTGTTTGGGTCCAGATGTCGTAGATGTCTGAGAAACGTTCATACTGCGGGTCGGAGCCAATGCTGGAGTCGAACGGTGGCATGGTGACGAAGAAATCAGGTGATCGTGTGTCGAGGCGTGCGACGCTATCGAGATTACCAGCGCGCGGTTCGGCGGAAGCGCTATCCGGTTTTAATCGGCAAGCTGTACAGCCTTGCTGATGCAGTCTATCAGCTCGTCTCGATTAGGGCGGGTTCTCTACCTCTTCACGTTGACCACGCATGAGTCCCACCTTTCAGGATGAGTCCCTGCGCCAGACGGCAATGCCTGGCGTCTAGGCACGTGTCGTGGTGGAGGCGGGTCTGTTGTCAGGAATCGTCTGTCCTGCGGCTCCAGAATTCACCACCATTGCCCTCACTGGAGGCGACGGGACTTGCCTCATTTTGCAGGTGCCGCTGTTCCATGGCCGTCCAGAGTTCATCGCAGACCGTCCTGGGAGATGCCACGGCAGACAGTCTGAAAGGGGGACTGGTGCGGTCAGAGGCGTTCAAGACAATGTGTCCCCTACGAAATGGGCGGTACAACAAGGGTTCGATGAGGGTAATGTCCTGTACGTGGTCTAGCGCAATGCTGTCCGTCCGTGCAGAGAATATTCCCTCCCAGGCAAGGACTCGTTCCGTCGTGATCTCATAGGTCCGGCATTTGATCTCTAGCCACTTCTTGATTGTCCAGGGTATGGGAAGAACGAAAAGAGCGAGTACAAACCACCAGAAATTTACGAGTTGTGATGAGTAACCCTGCCAGATGACCCGCTCTGAACTCGTCGTCTGTGTGTGCATGGCATTCAGAAGAGATGGCGCGGCGAGCAACAGAGAATCCATCAAATTATCCGCATATATCTTTGCGAGACAAGCCGTCACGGGGCAGCAGACGGAGGCGCGGCTGGTCGGCGCGTGGTGGCGGTGTGTGGATAGACTTTGTTCGTGACGAACTCTATGCTGAAGTGAGGAACCATTGGCTCTCTGCCAACTTGATACTTGAGGAGCTGGGCATGACCAAACGTATTTTTCCGTTGTTCTTGGCCTTGGGGCTGTTGGCAACAGTGTCCGCGGTGGCTCAGACGCCTGATGAGCCGGTCCAGTTGACACATGGGCAGGTGTCGGGTGTGTCCATTGGCAACGGGATAACTGTGTTCCGGGGAATACCGTTTGCCGCGCCGCCTGTGGGCGATTTGCGCTGGCAGCCGCCAGAGGCTCCTATCCCGTGGCAGGGTGTGAAGGTCGCCGATACCTTTGGTCCAGCGTGTATGCAGCCGCGTGCGCAGCTGATGAGCGAGGATTGCCTCTATCTCAATGTCTGGACCGGCGCGGAGAACGATCGGGAGCGTTTGCCAGTGATGGTGTGGATTCATGGAGGCGGCTGGCGTAGCGGTGCCAGCAGCAATGGCATCTATGACGGCGCAGGGTTTGCCGAGAAAGGCGTCGTGCTGGTATCGGTCAACTATCGCATGAATGCCTTTGGGTTTATGGCACATCCGATGCTATCGGCGGAGTCTGAGCGAGGGGTGTCTGGCAATTACGGCATTCTGGATCATATTGCCGCGTTGCATTGGGTGCGCGACAACATTCACGGTTTCGGTGGGGATCCTGAAAACGTCACAATTTTTGGGGAATCGGCGGGTGGAGCCAGTATTTACGCCTTGCTGGCCACGCCGCTGGCCAAGGGACTATTTCACCGGGCAATCTCCGAGAGCACCTGGATTACCTCGACGAACGTGACGCACCTGACTCGTCACAATGGTTTTTCTGAGAGTGCCGAGACGAGGGGAGAGCGAGCGATTGCCGAGAAATTGGAAGAGGTCGGTGTCGCCTCCGAAGGCCATTTATTGACCAGCATGCGGGCATTGTCTGCTGCCGACGTGCTGGGTATGAACTTTAGCGTGTCGCTGGCCGAAGACGGTTGGCTGTTCCCGAAGTCACCAGCAGAGATCTTTGCCAACGGTGCCCAGAACAGCGTGCCGGTTCTGGGTGGCGTGAATGATGGCGAAGGACTGATGTTTGTTCGCCCGGACCGCACGTTTTCGACCGTGGAGGAGCAGCGAGCGACCCGAATGGAGGAATGGGGCGAGCATGGCGTTGAGCTGGCGACGCATTATTTGGCCGATGCGGTTGAGAATATCTTCGACACAGAGGTCGATTACAGCAGTGACTCGCTTTTTGTTAGGCCGAGCCGTGCGCTGCTGACAGCAATGGCTCGAACGTCGGCCGATACATTCATGTATCTATTTACAAGGAATCTGCGTGAGCCCAGTCAGCGCGCCCCTCACGCGATGGAGTTACGTTACGTCTTTCAGACGCTTCCGGAGGATGCGGCGGAACTCGATCGGACTATTTCTGATCTGATGAGTGATTACTGGGTACAGTTCGCGCGGTCTGGAAATCCAAACCGAGAGGGATTGCCGTCCTGGCCCCGCTTCGAGGCGGATACGCAGGTGCACCAAGTTATCGGAGCCACGGTCGAACAGGGCGCTGGTTTTCGACGCGAGGAACTCGATGTGCTAGATCGCTATTTTCAGGCGACCTATGACAGTGTGCCCTAGACCCGAATGCGAGCAACTGGATGGCCTGCCGAGCAAGTGCGTAGTTGTGAGCCGCAAGCAGAACGTGACTCGAGTTCAGAATCGAAGAAGGCGAGTCACCTTCAGGATAAGACCGCGATTGCGGAGCCTGGAGTAGTAGTCTGGTCGTAAGGGATCTGTGTCGCGAGCCTCGGTATACACGACAAAGAGTTCGCTCCCGGGGCGGAATTCCCAGCGAAGCCGCAAGTTGCTGCTGACGGTGTCTGAGGCTGAGTTGTATTGCAGCAGGCCGCTGAAGAACATCCTGGGTGTGAAGGTGTAGGTCACGCGGGACACGAGCAGATCGGTCCGAAACGAGCCCCCAGGTGTGTCGATCCAGTTGACCGAGATCGACGGTTCGACGGAGAGTGCTGAGGTGACGGCGAGCCGGCCTCGATTGAAGCCGGCCGAGCGAATGTTGCCGCTGAAGTACTCGCCAACACGGACCGTGAAGAGGCCGGTAAGTCGATGCTGCGCGCCCAGGAAGTACGTTCCTTCCAGGTCGGTGAAGTGGTATCCCCCCGGGGAAAGGGTGACCCCGGGACCTGGTTGGAAGGGCTCTGGCAGTCGTTCGTAGTTGTTGACGACCGAGAATCCGATACGGTCACTACTTTCGAACTCGGTCGAGAATCCGACTTGCGATGTTCGGGTTTCGATTTGACCGGTATTTGCGGTCACGGTGTAGTTGAAACTTCCCTCGAGACGGAACTGACGGATACTCTCGATTGCGCGCGGTCGCGGACTGAACCGGGCTTCGCCATAGGAACGCCGGAAGTTGCTTCGCCGAAGGAACCCCACGTCTGGGACGAAATTGTCGCCGACAAGGAGATGTTCGGCTTGCAGGCCGTAGAGGTCGCCGTTGTAGTTGAACTGACCTTGGTAACTCAGGTCCTCGCCATGACGGTCCGGGGTTTGGGTTCGAGCGAGGTAAGTGACGAGACTGACGTTATCGTAGAACGAGAACGTCGCGTCGGCTCCGTAGGCTTGGCTCGACCCGTGGCTGACCGTCGATGCAGATCGGTTCGTGAGCATCGCACCAAGACTGCTTCGTCGTAGAATGTCTCGTTTCATCCGGACGACCGTGAAGTTTGTGGCCTCGGCCTGACTGATTTGCTCCGCGTCGGTCTGAATGTTGAGGGCACCTACGTCGAACGGACCCACCTTTCCTGTCATGCGACCTCCGCCGACGATGGGTACCATGACGCCGTTTTCGAGACCAATGCGACGCGAGTAGAAGAGTGTTGGCGTGTTTTCGCCCCCGAAGAAGCCACGGGTGACATCGCCAAACTGACGCAAGGCGCTGGTTCTTCGACTGATGCTGACACCGCGAGCGAAGTCGAAGATGCCGCGTCCTTCCAGAAAAAATTCCCTCTTTTCCGGGAAGAAGAGACTGAACCGGGTGAGGTTGACCTGTTGTTGGTCGACCTCTACCTGTGCGAAGTCGGTGTTGTAGGTTAGGTCGGCCGTGAGATTGTGCGTGATCCCGTACTTGGCATCCAGCCCAAGGTTTCCGTTACCGCTGTTCCGGGTAGGTGGGGTGGTGTTGAGGTCGGTGGTGATTCCGGCGATGCCGTAGGGCTTGAGTTCGAAGATGTGTCCGCCGTCTGGCATCTCGAGGCCGGTCAACGTGGCGTAATCGGACACCCGGAAAATGCCGCTACGACCGGCCGCGATCGGGACGGGAGCAAAGTACGTCAATTCATTGCGGCGCCGGATGGTACGCCGCATCTGGATTCCCCAGGTTTGCGAGGGGCCTGGGCGGTAGCGCAATGATTTGAATGGAATGTCCATCTCGACGGTCCAGCCTCCATCGAATTGTCCGGTGCGTACGTTCCATACTGGATTCCAGTCGCTGTTGGGGTTGCCCTCGTTCGTGATGGCGAAATCGCCAATTCCGCCGAGAGGGTTGGTATGGAACGTGACCGCGTTACGTCGGTCGTAGAACGTATCGAGGGAGACCCAAAACGAGTCGTTATCTCGGAGCTGCGGGGTGTCTCGTCGCATCTCGTTTGCGACCCATTGCTCTGGTGGTGCGGAGTCCCAGATACGTGCGCCGACGAAGAGACTCGTGTCCGTGAATAGAATCCACGCCTCGGGCTTTTCGGTCGCCGGAGCACCTTCATTTGGCATTTGCTGAATGAAGCCGCTGATGGCGGGAATCTCGTCGTATGCCGGTTCGTCGAGGCGACCGTCGAGTTGAAGACCTTCGTTGAGTCGGACAGCTCTGATTGTCAAACGGCCATCTGTATCGCGCGTGACCGTGTTCGTGATGTCCTGCGGAGGCGAGGTGCTGTCTTGGGCGTGGGACTCGGCCGGTCCCAGCCAGGCGAGGCTCAGGCTAAGCCAGAGGGTGTATGCGAACTGCCGGCGATGGACTGGACGTGAGGGGGTGTGGGGGGGCGGAGTGGCAATGAGACCGAATCGGTAGATACGTGCTGAGAGCATCTTTGATTGAACGCGCAGGAGGTTTCGTTGACTGGCTGGGGTGAACGTGAACACCGGCAACAGAGAGCGTCTGCTGTGTCCGAGCGTTCTCTCGCACTCTTCGGTGAGTGAGGCTGGCTGCTAGGGCGTTCTACATCCCACGGGTTACCGGCTTAACTCTTTTTGAGGGTGTTGGAGGCCTTTGTTACGGCGAGGCCGCGGCCGGTGCCTCACCCGAGGTTACGGCGGGCGAGGCACAAGAACGGTGAACGAGCCCCCTCGAGGATCAGGGCCTGCTTGGCGCGCCTGGTCTCACCAGCGGCTCAACCGGGACTGTCAGCGACAACTGCTGAGTCCTGGGCGTGTAGCAGATTGTCTCACTGCAGGCCTGGAACAGCACCGACACCGGTATTTCCAATTCCTCTGGTTGGTCACGATTCGCGGGATTGAAGAGTTCGGCGTTCGGTGTCACGGGGATCGCGACGTCGACGATGCCTTCGTAGACGCTGAGTGTCACTCCAAGTTCAGGGAAAGCCCGTGGGTGCGTGGCGGGGTATCGCTCGTTCCCGACACGCAGTCCAGTTGTATCCGGGATGGTCGCCTCGGAGGCGATATACCCCTCGGGTAGCGGCCGCCCATACATATGAAGCCCGTCTTCGAGTTCGAAGCGCACGTAGACGGTTGATTGCGTCTCGAAGCGCAGTGCCGGGTCAGACAGGAACGCGGAGATCTGGACCTGGTCTGTGCTGAGTTCGATTGCCGGCGCCTCGTGGCGCGAGAGAATCTCGCCAAGCGCGGAGTCGCGGATCGCGCCAGCTGATTCGCGCGTCGCGAAGTGACGGTGGAAGAACTTCTCGGTCACCACGCCGTTTCCGTCTGTGACATACACGCCTGGAAAGGGCACGCCATAGAAACTTCGACCGGCCGCCTGTTCCGGATCGTCGGGCGTGATCAACGTGTTGAGGATGCCGAACTCACGGATCACGGCGGAGTCGGCGTCTGACAGTAGGTTGTAGGCCACGTTGTATTGGCCGGCGAATGCCGACAGTTGTTGCGGACTGTCATAGCTGATGCCGTACACACGGATACCGGCGTCCTCGAAGAGTTCCAAATTGTCTTGCAGCTCGACCAGCTGCGTTCGGCAGTATGGTCACCATACTGCTGAGCGGTAGAACACCACGATCGACTTTGCGTCGCCACGATCCGCGTGGTAATCGATCATCTGCCCGTGCTGATTGGGCAGCGAGAACGTTGGCAACCGTTCACCGACTTCTGGCCCGGTCGGAAATTCACGGGTGGCCGGGTAGCGCCGCCCAGGATGCTCGACCGGAATGCCAATGGTGATGCCCAGGTCGTCAGTCCTGGTTCCCGGTTCCAGACTGTCGTGCGCAGGTCGTACCGGTTCGTTCGTCTGCGCAACGGCGGTACCGGCGATCAGGCCTGTCACCGACAACATTGTCAGGACAATCCAGCGTGTCATGTCTCGCGCTCTCCTTCTCTAGTGGCCGCGTACGTGGTTCGAATGTATCTCGTGTGTGATCGAGAACTGTCGTATCGAGTATAGCCCTCCTCCGTCGAAAATACGCTGCACGTATGTTCGGTGTCACGGCGGAACCCGGTGCGTCGAGCGGCGAGTCATGGGTGCGGTTGCGACGGCGGGGTGCGCCGTGTACGAATTCACGAAGTAACCCTTTCGTCCTGCCCTGGTGTACGGTGAAGTGTCAGGAGATTCCTGTTCCTGCGAGAGTTGCCGAGGACTGCTATGGTCATGCATCTTCCGTCTCAGGTCAGTGTTATCGAAGTTGCTCCTCGCGATGGTTTTCAGGTGGAAAGTACGCCTATTTCCACCGCGTTCAAAGTCGCCACGATCAATGCGTTAAGCGCGGCCGGATTCAGGCAGATCCAGGTCACGTCGTTCGTCCACCCGAAGTGGGTTCCCCAGATGGCCGATGCTGAAGCGGTGTGCGGAGAGATCGAGCGGCATCCGGATGTGACGTACAGCGCATTGGCCTTGAACCCACGTGGTGTGGAACGCGCGCAGGCGGCGGGAATCACGACCGTGGACCTGTCTATTTCGGTCAGCGAGACTCACAGTAAGAAGAATGTCAATGCCACTGTGTCTGAGGCGATGAACAATTTGAAGGTCATGGTGGACCTCGCGCACCTTGCCAAGATGGAGGCACGGGTGGGCCTGCAATGCGTGTTCGGGTGTGCCTACGAAGGGCCGATCGCTGAACGTCGAGTCCTTGAGCTGACCGAAGAGATTGTGTCCTGGGACATCGACATGTTTTTTGTGGCCGATACCACCGGTATGGCCAATCCGCTTCAGGTAAAACAATTGCTGGGGCAGCTACGGCCGATGCTTGGAGATGTTCCGGTGATCGTGCATCTGCACGATACACGGGGGGCCGGTCTGGCGAATATGGTGGCGGCACTCGAGTGCGGAGTCACGCACTTTGACACCGCGCTCGGTGGACTCGGTGGGTGTCCATTTGTCCCGGGGGCTGCGGGCAACCTCGCGACAGAGGATGTGTTGAATCTGTTGCACGCGATGGGCATCGAGACTGGAATCGATATCGCCCAGGCGGCCCGGCATTCCTGTCGTCTGGAAGAGGTGCTTGGTAGGCGCCTTCCAGGGAAGATGCATCGGCTGGCGGGCCGGTGAGATCTTGCTGCCGGGTTGTGAGGGCGTCGAACAATACGAAAGGAGTGCGTCAGTCGTGAATACCTCGCAGGACCCGTCGCTGCCGTTGCAGGGGGTCAAGGTGCTGGAATTTAGTCACGCCATCTTGGGGCCGGCGTGCGGTATGGTGCTGGCCGATCTCGGGGCTGACCTTATCCATGTCGAGGCGCCTCATGGTGATTACACGCGCCGATTGCGCGGATTTGGGTCTGGGTTTTTTCCGTTCTTCAATCGCAATAAGCGAAGTCTGGCCGTCGATATCAAGACCGATGATGGCAAGGCCATTCTCAGGAAGCTGATCACCGGGACCGACGTGGTCATCGAGAACTTCGGTCCGGGGACGATGGAGCGCCTGGGCTACGGTTACGAGGAATTGAGTCGGCTCCAACCCCGCCTTGTCTACTGTGCGCTCAAGGGGTTTCTTCGGGGACCGTACGAACAACGGCAGGCGCTGGACGAGATCGTGCAGATGATGGGAGGGCTCGCCTATATGACGGGGCCGCCGGGACAACCGCTGAGGGCAGGGTCGTCCATCGTGGACATCGGCGGAGCCATGTTTGGCGTCATCGGGATCTTGCTGGCTTTGCAAGAGCGTGAGCGAACGGGCAAGGGGCAGCTTGTGAAAAGCGGCCTGTTCGAGACCACGGCGTTCTTCATGGGCCAGCACATGGCGTGTGCGGCCCAGTCGGATGAACCGTTGCCGCCAATGGCAGCGCGTCGGGATATTTGGTCCATCTACCAGACCTTCGACACGTCGACGGGTGAACCGGTGTTTATCGGTATAACCAGTGACAAGCATTGGCAACGTTTCTGTGCGGCGTTCGAAAGAGACGACTGGTTGCAGGATGAACGTCTTGTGGACAATCGTGGTCGGTTGGCAGAAGGGAGTTGGCTGATTCCCGCCGTGAAAGAGATGATCGGTCGGCGGACGAAGGCCGACGTCGTGGCGTTGTGTGAGCAGGCCAATATTCCGTTTTCACCTGTGGCCCACCCGGAAGATCTCTGTGAAGACCCACACCTGAATCAGGGTGCCGGCTTGCTGGAAACGCGATTTCCCAACGGTTTGACCACGAAGTTGCCACGGATTCCGATCGAGACCCAGCACGACTTCGGTCTGCGTTTGAACCCGCCCCAGATCGGCGAACACACGCGTGACATACTCGTGGAGTTGGGCTACGACGCGGAGCGGATCGGGGAACTCTCTGAACGTCGCGTCGTGACCAGTTTTGATCCGTCGGCGACCGGGGAATCCTCGTAGGCGTGACCGTGTCGATCGTGTGCGTGGCAGACATCCCAGGAGGGCAGGTATGACGTGTCACCGTTTAGGTCGGAGAGAGTTTGTGCGTCTCGCCAGTCTCGGTGGTGTGTTGTTGCCGGGCCATTTGGTTCAGGCGCAACCGTCGACGGTGGAGGCCAGGACTCGATTTGGTGCCGTACGTGGGCTGCGCGCGGGAGCAGTCAACGTGTTCAAAGGGATTCCCTACGGTGCCGATACCGGCGGTGCCAACCGTTTCATGCCGCCGCAGGACCCGACGCCGTGGGGTGGGGTGCGGGAGGCGTTCGAGTACGGTCCCGCGGCGCCCCAGAGTGATCCCGCCACCGGGCAGCAACAGGATGGTGGGGAGAGCGAGGACTGCCTCGTGCTGAACGTCTGGACTCGCGGCCTTGCCGACGGGGGGAAGCGCCCGGTGATGTTTTGGTGTCATGGTGGCGGGTTTCGCAGTCTCTCAGGGTCGTCATCGCGGTACGACGGCACGAATCTCGCGAGACGGGGTGACGTGGTTGTCGTCACAATCAACCATCGGCTCAACATGATGGGATTTACCCACTTTGGCGACATGGGGGAGTCGGCGTTCGTCAGTTCAGGAACCGTCGGCATGCAGGATATTGTGCATGCGCTGCGGTGGGTGAGAGATAACATCGAGGAATTTGGTGGCGATCCAAACCGGGTGATGATCTTCGGTGAATCCGGAGGTGGTCGAAAGGTCGCGACCCTGTTGGGGATGCCGTCTGCGACGGGGTTGTTTCATGCGGCGATGATCGAGAGCGGTGCCACCCTGCGTCTTCCGGAGCGTGAGCCAGCGGCTGCGCTCGCGACGCAGGTCCTCGAGACGCTCGGGCTCAGCCGGACACGCCTTTCCTCAATTCAACAAATTCCATTGCGCGAGTTGATGATGGCCTATCACGCGGTGGCCGCT
This sequence comes from uncultured Vicinamibacteraceae bacterium, assembly GCA_964591245.1. Taxonomy (GTDB): domain Bacteria; phylum Acidobacteriota; class Vicinamibacteria; order Vicinamibacterales; family UBA8438; genus CAZPZZ01. Next base: position 20,189 of record CAZPZZ010000017.1, read on the forward strand.
TCGGCGCGGAATGTGGGCGGTGGTAGTTTCTCGCCGACCATGGATGGAGACGTCTTGCCTCACCATCCCTTCTGGCCGGTGGCGTCACCGGTCAATCCCGACGTACCGGTGATTGTTGGCGCCAACCGCACGGAGATGACATTTTTCGGCGACCAGGCCGCATTTTCGCTGGATATGGCCGCGATGGAAGCGCGGGTACGCGACCTCGTGGGGGAGGATCATGCCGGCGAGGTGGTCGAGGTGTATCGTCAGGAGCATCCAGCCGCGTCACCCGCGGAGATCTATTTCCTGGTGTTCAGTGACTACCGGTATGTGATGGCATCGATCACGATTGCCGAACGTCGTGCCCTGCTCAATCCAGCGGGGACGTACCTCTACTACCTCACCTGGGAGACAGATCAGGTCGGGCGCGGGATGCTGAGTCCCCATACGTTGGACATCCCGTTCATCTTTGACAACGTGCGAACCCACCCGCTCACGCAGGGGCGCGAGAGCAGTATCGCCTTGGCTGACAAGATCAGCGACACGGTGATCGGGTTCGCGCGGACCGGGAATCCCAATGTGGGGAAGTTGCCTGAGTGGCGACCCTACGACGCGACTGAACGGGCGACCATGGTCTGGAACGACGACAGTGCATTGGTGGATGACCCCATTGCCAGCCAGCGTCGTATCATGCAACCGATCCTGCAGCTTTGAACCGGCTTCGTTCGTATACCGGAACGACCAGGTGTGCGATGCGTTTATCGCCCGTCTGGGAGTGCGAATACGAAGAGATTATTTCCGGCGCTGGGGCGGATCTCCGGCGTGAGGCGGACAAAGCCGGACGAGGTGGCCGCGCTGCCGGTGCTAACGGCCACGTACTGGCGCCCATCGACGGCAAAACTGATGGGAAAACCGGTAACCGAGGAGCCGAGGTTGATCTCCCACAAGACTGCTCCGGTTTCTTGATCGAACGCACGGAATCGGCCGTTCACGTCGCCGCCAAAGACCAGCCCACCACCAGTGGTGACGAGTGACATCGTGGCTGTTCGTTGTTCGTGCACCCATGAGGTGCGTCCAGTTTCTGCAGAAATTGCATGCACCGTGCCTAATTGATCGGTGCCCGGGGCGAGCTGGAACCGGGCGGCCAGCCGGTAGATCGCCAGCCCGCCCTCCATCGTGGATAAGACCCGTGCGCATGTACTGCGCAGCGGATAGTACATGGTATTGGTCAACGGGCTGTAGGCACCAGTTTCCCAGTCTTTTCCGCCGATCCACGATGGACACGCCAGCACTTCCTGGCCGAGCCCACTGAAGACGACCTCGGAGTTTTCAGTGACCGCGCCTGTCGCCCCATCAATGTGGCTGATGACGTTCTGCGTCACGGTTGGTGTGGCCCAGAGAAATTCCCCGGTCTCACGGTCCAGCGTATAGACGACTCCCGTCTTTCCCGGTATCCCTGTAATGACTTTCCGGACCTCGCCCGACCGTAGATTTGGATTGATCCAGCTCACCTCACGAGGGTCCGGCGCGACGGCCGTATCCACCAGTAACCGTTCGAACGGATGGTCCAGGTCCCAGTGGTCGTTGAGATGCTGGTAGTACCACACGATGTCGCCCGTATCCGCGTCGAGTGCCAATGTCGAGTTGTGGTACAGGTGTGCCAGGTCCGCCCCGCCGAGCATGAATTTAGGCGCCGGTGACGTGACCGAGGTGCCGATGTAGAGCATATTGAGGGCCGGGTCATAGCTCGGGACCATCCAGGCACCAACATGTTGCCTGTCCTCGAAGGCCACGTCGCCCCAGCTGTCGTCGCCCGGTTCGCCTGGTGCTGGGATTGTGCGTCGGCGCCAGAGTTCCTGGCCAGTCGTGGCATCGTGGGCCGTGATGATGCAGGACTCGGGTTTGCGACAGCTGCGCCCAGAAATAACCTTTCCGTTCGCAATGATTGGCCCAGAACTCTGTAAGGCACGAAACGTCTCGTAGTCCAGGATTTCTGTTTCCCACGCCATCTCACCCGTCGTGGCGTCGAGGGCAAACACATGGTCGTCAACGCTGGTATCGATGATGAAGGAGCCGTAGATCGCGATATTGCGATTGTTGGTGACGAGTCCAGCCTGCCCAACATTGTCGGGTACCGGACGACGGTGTTCCCAGAGAAGGTCTCCGCTCGTGGCGTCGATCGCCTGGATGACATCTCGCGGATTTGGCATGTACAGCACGCCGTTGTAGGCCAGCGGTGTGCCGACTTGATTGCCGCGCCCGAGGGCGCGTGTCCAGACCATGCGCAGCGAGTCCACATTGTCCCTGGTGATTTCGTCGAGTGGACTATAGCCCCAGCCATCCAGGGTCCGGCGCCATTGCAACCAATCCGCTGGCGCAGGGTCCTGAAGCATGGCATCCGTCACAGGGACAAATTCGGTCTGAGGTTGGGCATCGACCGTCAACGTCGTGAGGGCCCACAGTACGGCGAGAATCGCGAAAATTCGAGGCCATCGTGATCTGGCAATGTCGCTACGCATCGAGGCACTCCTGCACGCACGCCTCCCGTCCGTGTCACAGGTGCGGGTCGCTGACCCAGTCAGTGGTGACGCTGATGATGGGGGCGACTGGGGATGTATTGGTCCAAGGATCATGCGTCCCTCGGTGAGAGCCGGTCGGTCCGAGTGACCACGCTGTACGGGAAGTGGACAGGCGACGTGGTCACGGCCAGGCCAGCGATACGGTTTTTCCAGGGCGGTCGGCACATTGTAGCGCATGGCAAGAGATGAATGCGCCGTGTGGGCGGAGCGTGTCGGGTACCAGGCGTGTGACTATCTCTGGAATGCATTCGAGCCGATAAAAGTTCAGTAAATGTTAAGAAACGGCTGGAATTCCTCGTTGTTAAGCTAAGAACCTATGATGTCGACGACTATGATTCTGTTTTTGCGCGCGCTTAGGGTTGCTGCCCTGATGATTGTCGTGTTGTTATGTATGCACACCACTGGAAGCGCTCAAGGCGTGGAGACGGTAACGGGACGGGTGGTCGACCAGACCGGCTTGGTGCTGCCAGGCGTCTCTGTGCAGTTGCTTGCCGACGGTGTACCCGTGGGCGAGGCCGTGAGTGGGCCTGATGGTACGTACCGCCTTGAGAACGCGGCGGTAGGGCCGGCCGAATTGGTGTTCCGGTTGATCAATTTCAGTGCGGCCCGCACGGAAGTTGCCGTCACGGAGGGGACCACAGAGGTGCCGGACGTGGTCTTGGTGATCGCGACCAGTGCCGACATCACGATCACGGCGTCACGAACGTTTCGCAACCTCGCAGAACTCGAGTCCCCGGCTCAGAATCTGGTCGGGATTGCGGGCTCGAGTAGCGAAGGCGCGGTCACCGCGGCACAGTTGGCGGTGCGTCCCGTCAATCGAGCGGCGGAGATCTTGGAAACCGTACCGGGGATGATCATCAGCCAGCATAGCGGTGAAGGGAAGGCCAACCAATATTATCTTCGTGGATTCAATCTGGACCACGGCTTCGATTTTGCCCAGACGATTGCCGGTATTCCCGTCAACATGCCCACGCACGCGCACGCCCAGGGGTATGCGGACGCCAACTTCCTGATCCCTGAACTGGTCAGCGGTATCCAATTTCGCAAGGGACCCTACTACGCGGAGAATGGAGATTTCTCGTCGGCCGGGTCAGCGAACATCAATTATTTCAATGTGCTCGACCGGCCGCTGGCGAGTTTCTCGACCGGGTCGTTTGGCTACAATCGGTTTCTCGGGGCTGTATCCCCCGAGGTCGGGCAGGGGAATTTGCTTGCGGCGTTCGAATATGAACAGGACGACGGGCCATGGGTGAGTCCGAACGGTCTCGACAAGCTGAACGGCGTGCTCCGATACAGTCAGGGCGATAGCCGAAACGGATTCTCCGCCACCGTGATGGGCTACCAGAATCACTGGCATTCGACTGACCAGATTCCCCAGCGGGCTGTCGACAGCGGTCAGATCAATCGGTTCGGGTTCATCGAGGAAACGGATGGAGGGGAAACCTTTCGATATAGCGGCGCCCTTGATTGGCAGCGTTCCGCGGCCAACGGCTCGACGCGCGCAACGGCCTATGTCCAGCGTTATGGTGTTCAGCTTTTTCACAACTTCACGTATTTCCTGAATGACCCCGTCAACGGTGACCAGTTTGAGCAGTCTGAAGAGCGGTGGACGGTCGGGGGAAAGGTGACGCACCGGCGACTGGGAGAGATCGGGGGGCGTGCCACCGAAAACGCGTTCGGGGTCGACTTTCGGAACGATTCTGTCGGTGGTCCCCTCGGGCTGTATCTCACCCGGCAGACCCAACGCCTGACGTCTGCGCGCACAGACGAGGTTGACCAGCGCTCTGTCGGGGTCTTTGGCGAAAGCGAGATTGAGTGGTCCCGGGTTGTCCGGACGACGTTTGGACTGCGTGGTGATATCTACAACTGGAACGTCACGGCGAAGAATCCGCTGAACTCCGGTGCTCAGACGTCGGGTATTGTCAGCCCCAAGCTCTCGGCGGCATTTGGCCCGTGGAAGAGTAGCGAGTTGTATACGAACTGGGGCATGGGGTTTCATTCGAACGCCGCACTGGGCGTGACACTGCAAGTTGACCCCTTCTCGGGCGAGCCCGCGCCGGCCTCTCCACCCTTCAGCCGGTCCCAGGGGGCTGAGTTCGGTGTTCGTACGGTCGCCATACCCAAGGTGCAGACGACGGCGACGCTGTGGTATCTCGATTTTGATTCTGAACTCATCTATGTCGGGGACTCTGGTAGTACCGAAGCGGGACCGCCGAGTCGACGGTTCGGTGTGGAGTTTACCAACTATGTTTATCCTCATCCGTGGCTGACCGCCGACGTGGATCTTTCGATGTCCCGCGCGCGGTTTCTGGATGTGCCAGTGGGAGAAGACTTTGTTCCGGGTGCTCTGAATCGGGTCGTGGCTGGTGGGGTGACGGTCGCGCCGCCAGGGATCGATCCGGGGCCGTTTGGTGCAATTCGCGTGCGCCATTTTGGTCCCCGCCCCTTGCTTGAAGACAATAGTGTTCAGTCTCGGTCCACGACGCTCTTGAATATGGAGCTTGGCTATCGGGTCACGGAACAACTGAGCATCGTCCTCGAGGCGTTCAATCTCATGGATGCCGAGGTGTCCGACATCGACTATTTCTTTGAATCACGTCTTCCGGGAGAGCCCGCCGGCGGGGTCGAAGATTTTCACTTCCATGCCGCGATTCCCCGATCGGCGCGCCTGATGCTGCGCGCGAGTTTCTGACCGGCTTGGCTCCGGCACGCGCTGACTCTCAACACGCGACCACGTCTGTTTTTGGCGCTGAGGCCTCAGGGTGACCAGGCCTGTGCGACGAGGCTTGCCCCGGCTGCGATGAGGACAAGCAGAACCGCCGTGCGAAAGGTGCTTGCTGAAAGCAGGCCGCGCACGCCTGTCCCCAGGTGTACACCCAGGAACACTGGCAGGAGTCCTGCCACCGAGATGGTCGCCGTCATGGGGGGGAAGAATCCGATGGTGGCGAGCCCAGTGGCCATGACAAGGCTTGATGTCGTAAAGAAGATGTTCGAGGCTTGGACGAAACGGTCTGGTGTGAGCTGGAGGGCCATCAGGAAGGGAACGACCGGCATGACCTGTGAGCCTGTCAGCCCGTTGAGGAGACCATTGACCAGGCCAACTGGCACGAAGAGCGGTTTCGCGAGGCGCATGGGCAGATGAAGGTTGGGCCGTCCCAGGGCGAACGTGCAATACAACACGAGCACCACCCCGAGTCCCGTCGTGGCGTGGGTGGGTGAGAGCGTCGTCAACAGGGTGAGGCCAAGAACGAGGCCGGGGACGGCTCCGGCACAGAGCGGCCAGCACCGGGAGAGCATTTCCCGTACATGCCCGGCGGAACGCATCACGATGAGGTTGCTCGTGATGGAGGGAATGATGACCAGTGGGAGGCTCGCTTCGAGGCCAAAGACGAGCACGAGAAGCGGCAATGCCGTGGTCGAGAAGCCGAGTCCGGTCGTGCCCTTAACAAAGCCGGCCACGAGATAGGCCCCAAAGATGGGGAGAAGCTGGGGGAGAGTCAGCTCGTCCATTGGAGGCATGGTTTCATGTCACGCGCAGGAGAGGCGTCCGACGGTAGGATACGCGACGAGCGCTTCGTGACGGCTGATAGGCCACAGGCCCCGTCGGAACCCAGGCCAACACAGGCGGTCGCGCGACGGAATGCACGTCGTCCCGGGGCCGTTGCCGTGCACGCCTCGCCTGACTCATTGTCACAACATAGACGACACTAGGAGTTCCTGCACTGTCAAGATGGTACGCGGAGCCACGTCCGCGTGTCCGAGGACCAGGGCTCGCCCACCGGGTGCAGAATCTGTCCGGGAGGATGGGGTACAGACATACAATGGGCTCGATTCCGATGTGACGCTGGATCTCGCACGAGTATCGGTCGGCGAGCGCCGTGCTGATCTGTCTGGCATATGCGCCCGCCCATGGAGACCATGAGATATCCGTCGACGGCTTCTGTAACCGTAGATCCGGAGCACCAACCCGTTCAGGAGTGAGCACCATGCGAAGAGTTATTTCCCTCGGTTTCTGTTCGCCCGCACTCATCGCGGTGGCCGTCCTCATTGTCGGCAGCCCGGTGGCGGCTCAGCACCACGAGCACGATGCTGAACGAGATCTGCGTCATGCGGATGCGCCGAGCGTGGGGCTGTCGGCGGACCGTCTCGAGCGTCTCGACGCGGCGATGCAGCAGATGGTCGATGACGGGAAGCTGGCCGGTGTCGTGACGATGCTTGCGCGTCATGGCCAGACGGCCTTCGTCGATGCCGCCGGTGTGCAGAGCGTTGGCGACGAGACGCCCATGTCGGCGGATTCAATCTTCCTTATCTATTCAATGACCAAGCCCATCACTGGGCTCGCGATGATGATGCTCTACGAGGAAGGGAAATGGCGCCTCAACGATCCGGTCTCCCAACATATTCCGGAATTTGCCAGCCTCAAAGTTCATAACGGTGTGCGGGACGACGGTTCCCCGATGCTGGTGGAGTCAGACCGTTCAATGACCATGCGGGACCTCATGACTCATACCGCCGGGTTCGATTACGGTGGCGACGATCCGGTCGGGCGGCTGTATCAGGAGAAGAATGTCCTTGATGCTGACGCGCCACTACAGGCGATGATCGATAAGCTGGGGACGCTTCCGTTACGTGCGCAGCCAGGTACAAGCTACTACTACAGCCTGTCGATCGACGTGCAGGGATATTTGGTGGAGCAGCTGTCTGGACAACCCTTTGACGAGTTTTTGCTCACGCGCATTTTCCAGCCGCTTGGCATGTCAAACACGGCCTTCTTTGTCCCTGCGGGAGAGGTGGACCGGGCCGCACGCATACATCGGGCTGATGACGCTGGTGCACTCGAGCTGACCGGGCAGGCCGTACGTACCTTGCCCCCGGCCGGACCGTCAGGGGGCGGGGGGCTGTATTCGACTGCGGGTGATTATCTCCGGTTTACGCAAATGTTCCTGAACGGTGGAGAACTTGACGGGGTGCGGCTCGTTTCCCCGCGTACCGTTGAGATGATGCGTACCAACCACCTGCTAGCAGAGCCGCAGCGCACTATGGCACCTGGCCGCGGATGGGGGCTGGGTTTTTCCGTTGTGACAGATGCGGCGGCGGCGGGTGAGCCGTATCCTGATGGTTCCTATTTCTGGTTGGGTGCCGCCGGGACGTGGTTCTGGATCGATCCGGTCAACGATCTCGCATTCGTGGGCATGATTCAACATCGTGGCCAGGCGGTTCGTGAGGTGCAGGGGCTGTCGCGGAATTTGGTCTACCAGGCACTGATACGGTAGCGCGGTGGCGTTGGGCCGCGTCGCCGGGCGGTGCATGGAGGAGACGCGAGGCTGGGGCTTGTGCGCCTCGCCCAGTTGTGTCCTCTGGACGGGGCAGGCGGTGTCTAGGGTTCTGCGACCGGGTGTGTTCTTTCTGCTAGCCGGGCTCCTACCAGGATGTTTGCGAGCCCCCGGTTTCCCTCGTGGCACGCGTACTCGAACACGGGAAGCTCCGACCGTTGCAACGGAATAGCCGCGGTGAAGCCGCGCGTATATATGCCAGGGTCATCGATCGTATATTCGTACAGCAGCGTCTCCTGACTTACTCGAGTGAATCGTTCGATCAACGTTAAGGTCCTGCCGGTTCCCACCGCACTGGTGATTGAGGGGCTGAAGCCCGCCGTCTTGTCGGTGAAGTTCGTCGTTTCGACTACCAGCGTTTGGTCCTCCCAGCGTCCCAGTCCGTCGCCCATCCACTGCCGAATCTCCGTCGACAGGCGCGGACGAGTGTCGAGTGCGACGATCCGCGCGTCGTGCACCATCTCGTGGTAGATGACCACGTGGGTTGGCGTCTGGAACAGCTGAATGTTGTTGTTGTACGCGCTGGGAATCAGTGGTGGTCCACTGTTGAACCCGAGGATGCAGCGTTCGCCGAGTCCACGGTCTTCCGGGCCATCGGCCCCGATGCCGCCCGCGCGGTAGCGCACTGGACGCGTTCCGGGGAGATCTTCACCGGCGGAACCGACTTGCTCGATGACGTCCGCGTGCCGCGCCGGAAGTCGCCCATGGGGTGGATCCGTGATCAATGATGTCCGCCGGTCCCCGACCAGTGTGGTTCCGCGGTCGTACCAGAATTCGTTGTAGGGCACGACGCCACCCTGCGACTCCGGTGGATACAGCGCGCCCCCCTTCGTGGGGTCAACGAGGTCTCGGTTCTGACGTTGATTTTCGAGCGTCTGATAGGCGGCGGCCTCTTCTGCCGTGAAGACCGCGGTCTCCGCCAGTTCGGCAGGACGCTCGAGTGGTGTAATCGTCCGGTAGTCCCAGACGCCCTGCAGATCGGGATGTCCCCAGGGTGTACGGCCATTGGCCGCTGGCTGTGCGGACGCCATGAGTGCCGTGGACCATGCGGTTAGGCCGATGATTGCGGTCCCCAATATTCTCTGGGCTCTCACCCGCTGAGCGTGACAACGGAAGAGTTGCCGCAGGTCGGTTGGTGTCATGATCATGCTCCGGTTCAATCAGCGAGTCGCGACGCCGGTCGATTCGAGATACGTCGAGGGGCTCCGGTGCGCCGGTCCGGGGCGGCGCTGGTCGTACACGTAGAGATTACGGTTTGGGGTGACCCAGCACCCACTCCACCACCAGTCTCGTGAAGTGGTCTGACAATTCCGGAATATGTGCCCCCCCGGCGATGGTCCAGAGCTCGGCCGAGCCGCCCGGCAGGCATGCGCTCGTGTAGCGGGTGACCGTCGATTCCATGGACGCGAGCGACGTATCAAGGTCGAGCGTGCCGGAGTGGGTTCCGGTGGTCGTACAGCCGTTGCGGGTTGCCCAATTCATGACCGTCTGATTCGCGCTGGGATACGAGTTTCCCCGAATTTCACCCCCCTCATAGGCAATGGCGGTGTCGGCGTCTCCATGGATCTGCAGTACATGTACGGGGCTCGATGGCGTGGGGCGCGTTTCGGACTGGTCGGCCCCAGCGATGCTGACGATAGCCGCAATGACTTCGGAATGATCGTGAGCGAGACGATGTGCCATGAACGCGCCATTGGAATGTCCGACGACAAAGACCCGCTTCGGGTCGATGGCGTAGTCTGCCTTTACCGCCTCGATGAGGTGCAACAGATACGTGGAGTCGTCCAGTTCCTGCCCTTCCCAGTTGCAACACGCGGATGAGGCGTTCCAGAAGAGCGGGTTGTTGGCGGCCTGGGACGGAGTGCCGTCCGGTGCCACCATGATGAAGCCATAGGCGTCCGCGAGCGCGCTGAGCCCCATGTAATCGTCTTGAATCTTGCCCGTTCGTCCGTAGGTGTGGAGCAAGACGATCAGCGGTGCCGGCGTATCGGCGGTATAAGACGACGGGACCGTCAGGGGAAGGTCTCCCCGGCCGGCCGTCACGGTTTGTCCGGTGCTAGCGCCGGCGCCGGCGAGTAACAGGCACGCAAGGACAAGCGAGGTTCTGGTTCGATTTGGCATGTTCGTACTCCCTGGGATTGAGTGAAAGTCCTGCGCGCACTGACGGCTGGCTGTGGGTTCCTTCGTAGGGGGTAGCTTATCGCATCTGCTCACGGAGGGGCGTATGGAGGGGTGTACGGTTCGCAGTGTCTCGCGGAGGGTCGGACGCGCAGAAGTCACCCATTATGGGTGAGAATAGGCCTATGTGTAGATGGTTGTGCCTCATATTTGCGGTATGTGTCGCACTGGCGGGACAGAGCGTGGCCGCCGAGCAGAGCGACGATGTCGCCCTGTCAGTGATCCGCAAGGCTCTGGACCGGGTGCGATGGAATGAAGATCAGGAGATCCCCGCACGGGTCAGCAATTCGATGACCAGGGAGGTGCAGCGCTTCGGTGGTGATGGTGAGGTCGAAGACGAGGATCGGGGGGAGTATGAGGTCTTTCCGATCGACGGGATTCCCTTTCAACGGCGTGTCACGATCAACGGCCGGCCACTGAGTGATGAAGAACGAGGTTGGGAGAGTGAGCGGGAAGCAGAGTTCCGTGAAGAACGTCAACGGATAGCCGAGGAGGGTGAGCCGGAGGAGGACCCCGAGGAGGATGAGGAAGAGATCGTGTTCAACGAGGAGTTGATCGCGCGATTCGTCTTCACGCTGGTCGGGGAGGAACTCTGGCGAGGGCGTCCCAGTTACCGGATTAGGTTCGAGCCGAGAGCGGATGACTTGCCGATCCGGCGCCGTGTTGACTATGCGCTGAACAAGGCGCGCGGTCAGGTGTGGATCGACGGTGAGACGTTTGAGGCGGCACGCGTCGAGTTTGAGCTGATGGACCGCGTGCGTCTCTGGTGGGGCGCGCTTGGGACCATCTCGGAGGCACGGGGGTCGATGGATCGCGCGCCGGTACTCGGCGAGATCTGGGGACACATTCAGTACGAGACCTATACGGACGTGCGCATGTTATTCCGGCGACGGCGCCGGGCTGAATTGCAGAAGTGGCGTAATTACGAGTGGTTCGTGGAGACGTCGGACAGTGGTGCGCGGTAAGTACCACAGCGTCTCCACCAGGTCAGGAGAGGTTCTCCGGGCGACACGATCTTTGGAGTGAAGAGGAGTGGCGATGCGTACTGCAGGAATGGGAATGGCGGTTGCGGCGTGTTCGCTGTTCGCGTCGGCCGCATTTGGCCAGATCACGACGGCGACAGACATTACCAAAGAGGAATACCTTGTGGTCAGGAATGCGCCGGACGGCGGGGTTGACCGTCAGGTCAAGGTTGTGGACATCGGACCATCGAACGTGGCGGTAGGGATCCTGCATCGGGATGCCCTCGAGGCGACCGGCGGCGTGGCCGTGGGCATCGTTCACACGCGGGTAACGGAGGTCTACTACATCTCTTCCGGAAGTGGGACGTTGATGACCGGTGGTACCGTGAGCGATCGTCGGGACATCCCAGCGGATAGCCACATCGTGACGACGCTGGTCGGTGAAAGTTATCGCGCGTCGGCGACGGGCGGCCAGACGCGACAGGTCTCGGAAGGCGATATTGTCGTGATTCCGGGAGGGGTATTTCATGGGTGGACCGAAATCCCCGATCACGTGACGTATCTGAGCATTCGCCCTGATCCCGAAAAGCTCTTGCCGGCGGGGTGGGTCAATCCCCTGATCGCCCCGTAAGGCCCCCGGGGCTTACGGAGATCGATGGTTGAAGTGGGACTTTGGAATTTCAATTTTCAGGAGTCCAGACGTGATGTCCACAGCCAAACTTCCGCTCATCGTGCTGCTAGCCTACGTGGGAGTTGTCGTCGCCTTCGAGTCCGCCCTTGGCTATCTGCAGCCGACGAGCGAAGGTACGATAGTGATTACGACGACAGACCGTGAAGGAGAGTCACGCGACCGTGTTCTTGCTTCCCTCGAGAGTCAAGGGCAGCTGTATGTGGCGCGGAATCATTGGCCACGCGCGTGGTACGACCGAGCCCTGGAACAGCCCCAGGTTGAGATCACCGTTGACGGCGAGCGGCGAGCGTATCTGGCTGTTCCCGTTTCCGGCCCCGAGCATGACCGGGTCGATGCCGAAAACTCCTTGGGTCTCGTGTTCCGAATATTGACTGGATTTCCGACACGACACATCCTGCGCCTTGATCCGCACGATGTGCCGTGACACACAGTGGATGCTGACCAGGACGCGGCACGTCTTTCAAGGAAGCCCATGAAGACAACCATGCAGTGGTGCAAAGGGATGACGACCAGTCTGGTCGTGTTCGGCGTCCTGGTAATTCCGTGGGTTGCGTCAGCGCAGGAGTTGACCGTTCGAGGCAGGGTTACCTATAACCCGACCCTTCCGGAATGCAGGCAAGACGCACCGTGTGTCGCAGATATTGCGCTGACCCGGCCCGAAGACTGGATCCCGACGCCAGCCGCGGTGAATGTTGTTGTCCAGGGAACCGACCGCGTCACGAAGACTGATCGGAATGGCTACTACGAGGTGTCCGTTCCATCGCCGGACGCGGTGCTGCTCTTTCTCTACATTGGGCATAACCGCATCGAGGTTCCCGTGGATGGACGCGGCGTCGTGGACGTCAAGCTCACGCCGACACCGCTGCCCGTGCTCGAACGGTTGCTCGGGGTGATCATGCCGCAGATTCAGGTCGAAGAATATCCGGACATCGATCGGCTGGCGTCGCTCGCGGGTGTGAACCGTGAGACAGCCCGTGACATTCTGTGGCTGGTGCTCGGCGATCGGCCGATGATGGAGCACTACCCTGGCGAGTACATCCCGGATTACCGATTCGACGTGGAGTCCCTCCACCCCGAGTACGCTGGAGATCGGCCATGACGTCTGCCGGACGAACCGTTGTTACCTGGCTACTGGTTCTTGGTGGCTGTGTCGTTGGAGTGGGGACCGTTGCGCCTGTGGGGCGGCTGGCCGCGCAACGCGTCACCCTCTCGATCGAGACCCCGGTGGTGGCGCCGGAGTGGGCGTTGCTCCAGCGGGAGCTCCTGCGCGCGAGTTCGATGGCCATCGAACACTATGCCGAGCGGTATTTCGATGAGCGCGGTTACCTGTTGAGTGACCTGCGTTGGGGGATGAATGACGGCCCTGACGATGCTATCGAGAACATCAACCGTTGGCCCGAAATGTACGCGCTCGGTGGTGCCCCGCTCATCATGGAGCTGACCAAGAAGATCTACGACGGTCATGTCCGGCAATATACGGAGGCACGCACCCGCCATGTTCCTTTCGCGACGGACGGAATGTACTTCAAGGAGTTTCCGGTACATGCCGATTGGATGCACAACTCCGAGGGAATCCAGGTGTTCAACAACATGGGACTCATGGACTCCACCGACCCGCTATACGAGGATCGGGTTCGCCGTTTTGCCGGGTTCTACATGAACGAAGATCCCGGTGCACCCAATTACGATCCCGTACACAAAGTGATTCGTTCGATGTGGAACGGGAGTCGAGGGCCTCTGATGCGGCCCGTGACCAGTGTGGATTGGGTTGGCGACCCGAGCGAGATTAGAAATCGCTACGGTGCAGGCCACGGTGAGGAGAGCTACGAAGAGATGCTCTTCCACTACAAGGATTACTACACGACAACCGGTGATCACCCGCTCAACCTGCTGACGACAAACCTGGCGTTGAACGCGTACATCTTGACCGGAGAGGATAAGTACCGCACGTGGTTGCTGGACTACGTGGACACGTGGCTAGGGTATATGCACGCGAACAATGGCGTGATCCCGAGCAACGTCGGGCTAGACGGCACCATCGGTGGAGGCGCAGAGGGCAAGTGGTATGGCGGTGCGTACGGGTGGAGTTTCACCGTCGAGAGTCAGAATCCTCCCGGAGCCAGATTGGAAGATCGCCCACGTACACGCTGGGCCTTCCCTGGATTCATGAATGCCTACATGCTCACGCGAGACGACCGTTACCTTGACGCGTGGCGCATCCAGGATGACATCATCGTGGCGGCAGGGGAGATGAGAGATGGGGTCCTGCATACCCCACGGATGTACGGCAATCCGAACTGGGCGCGGGAGGGCTACACCGATACCGATGACTGGTACAGTTTTCGGCCCCGTGAACAAGAGAACCTGCTTGAGCTGTACTGGTTGTCGTGGAAGCCGAAAGACCGTGCGCGCATTACGTCGAATGCGTGGCTCGAGTATCTGGAGGGCCGAAACCCGGGGTACCCCGTCGAGGCGCTCCGCCGCAGCCTGGGCGACGTGCATGCACGGGTACGTCTGGCGGTTGCGGATTCGACGACTCCCGATACACGACTCGTGGATGATCCGATGCCGATCAATCCGATTCAGGCCGATACGCTCACGAGCCTGAATCAATTGATGGTCGGCGGTATCTATATGTACGCTCGTTCGATTGTTGCGTATACGCGTCTACGGTATTTCGATGCCGACCAGCGGCGCTCTGGCATTCCTGACGACGTGGCGGCATTGGTGGAAGGCATGAGCGATGACACGGTGACCGTATCGCTCATCAACGTCAATCCGCTTCAGCCACGGACCGTGGTCGTGCAGGGGGGAGCGTTCGGCGAGCATCAGATCATTGCGGTGCATCACGAGGATCGGCGGATACCGGTCGAGCATTCTTCCTTTCAGGTGCACTTGGCGCCGGGGACCGGGACCACGCTGACGCTTGAACAGCGCCGGTACGCCAATAAGCCAAGCTACGCATTTCCGTGGGACCGGTGAGCCTGGTTCCAGCTGAGAAGGCGGAGCGCGCCGGGGCACTGCGTTCTATAGGGGGATACCGCGACCGGCAATCCCACCGGCTGTCGAGTTGACAGAGGCAGGGGCGTCTAGAACCTGGGGTTGACGACGTTGTTGAAGATCGAGCCGAAGGTGTAGCTGAACCCGAACGATATCCGGTACCGCGAATCTGTGGCCAGTTGACGACGCTCGATCAAGATTTCTTCATCGGTCAAGTCGGTCTTTGCCAGGTACACCTGATCCCTGACCAACGAGGTGCTGGCATTCACAAAGACCGATAACCCTCGCACTATCCGAAACGTTAAGTTTCCGTAGAGCGAGGTGCTGTATTTGGCGATGTCGTTCATATAGTTGTTGTACCGGAACCGTACCCGGCTATCTCCCCAGGGTTGTTCGACATCGAACGTGGCCTCTATTTCCTGTGATGCGAGCGTTTCTTCCAGTTGTCCGAAGATGGTTTCTTGTTCGTAATCGAACGATTCCATACCGACTTCATAGGCAAGCGTCAGGCTGCGCCGAGAGGATTCTGAATAGGGAAAGAAGTTGAACTCAATCCCGGGCAGCACCCGGATGCGCTGATCTTGGTTGAGATAGGTCGAGCCACTTGTCCCTCCGCGGATCGATGCTCCCCAATGTTCCCCAAGGCTTCTGACGAGTTGCCCTTCGACCTCGTAGCTCTTCACCACGTTGACAAACTCGCCTGAACTGAGCACGGTGATCGTTTCGCGATACGAACTTTCGACCTCCGCCCGGATAATCCAATCCTCGGTCGTGCGGTTCGCGGACGCCGAGCCATTGAATCGGCGTTGCGTGCGCGACGATTCGCCCGAGGCCCGAGCATTGGTGCTCAGGCGAAAGACCCAGAAATTCCACGGGTCGTCCTGGGGGCGTGCCATCATCGACTCGCCAGATGTGACGTTTGTTCCGGGGCTGATGTCGATGTCGCGTGCCAGCGGGGTTTCGATGATGTAATGGAGAAATCCTACTCGCAGCACCTGCGCCAAGCCTTGCCGGATTTCATCATCGGTGTCGGTGCGGCTCTCTGAGTACATATAGCGGACATCACGGCCATCGAATTGTTCGAGACCGATGAAGTCCAGCGTGTGTTGGCGTCCCGCTCCACTGCTCTGATCGGTGACGAGTACGTGCACCTGGGCATCCCGTCGGTCTCGCACGTAGTTCACGAACGTGATTTCACGCCTCATGAAATCGAAGTCACACCTATTGCAATCCAGGAAGACCCGGAGGCTCTGCGTCTGTGGTTCTGGAGGCTGGGCGGCACCGTTCCCGTTCCAGAGTCCCAGTATCAGGGTGAGACCGATCAATATCCGAGGTGTACCCAATCCCGCCCCCTCCTTAGGGCTCAGCTGGCCGATCACCACGTGGATGAACGAATCAGGTCGACCACGTCGACCGAGCGCGATCTCCGTGGAGCCGACGACTGACGACCCGTTCAGTATACGGGCCAGCCAGGAGCGACCCGGCGCGGCCTCTGCCTACGTGGGCCACGGCACGACCGTTCACTGGCGACGGTTCGATACTCGTCGTATACCGTGGGTCGTGACAAGGGATAGCCTGGCCGCCCTCCAGGCGGCGTAGCGCAACGCTGTTTTGGGTCATGTGATGCAGCGTGGCATCGTCTGATGCGAGGGGACGCGGTCTCCTGAGAATGACACCGTGCCCAGCCAGGCTGCGATCAAAAAAAGACACTGAACGAGAGGTACCCGGTCGAGCTGGCGAGGCCGAACTCGGAGGGGAGAGGCTGACTGGCTGTGATGTGGGCATCGCCAAACCCGAAGTAGATGCCGCCCGAGATCACCGTTTCATCCCCGGCGGTATAGGTCACGCTGGGGGCCACCAATGTGCTGTTGTCGTTCATGTTCCACATCGAGAGGCCGGCGAGACTCCACAGGGGGCTCACTTGATACGACGCCTGGGCGACGGTCACGTCTCGTCCGAGGGTCTGCAGTTCGCCTCGAAGGAATTCTGGTGTGAGTAGCAACTCTGTATATCGCGCTGGTGCGGCTGCAGCAAGTCCATCCCGTTGGTACTCGAAGATGAGAAACAGATCGCGGTCGGCAATCTGCAGGACGCGATCGAGACCCAGTGCACCGCGGCCGATAATCCGCCCTCGGAGTTCACGAACCACTCCCTCGGCCCTGAGCGCCCACGTCCCGAGGCTTCCCGATATGCCGACCGCACCGGCGGTATCTCCATAGAGCGTGCCTCCCCAGGCCGACAGTTCCCAGTTCTGCCAGGTGGTCAACCCTCGCCCGAGAGCGGTCACTTCTTCTCCCAGCAGGGAGTTGGTTGCCCGAACCACGACATCGACCGTACTCAGTGGGCCTGGGTACATCTGAAGCCGGGCGACGTCTACACCACCACGGAACTGGCGAAAGGGATCTGCCGGGTTGAAGGGTAAGAAGGGGTCAGCCGGCGTCAAGAATAATGTCGTGCCCCATGAGACGGCCTGGCGGCCAATCGTGAGGTCGAGGGATTGACTCGGACTGAATCTGACGTTCAATCGGTCGAGTCGTTGCCGCCATTGCACGTGATCCTGATCGACGACAGTGTTGTCCAATGGTAGCCACTCTCCGCCATTTGGCACCGCTCCAAGGAAGCCGCTTTGCGTGCCATGTTGACTGATGGTGATCGCGTGTTCGTAGGCGGCTTCGAGGGAGACGGGACCCCATGAGGGTTCGAGGGAGAGACGGAGCCGATTGAAGTCGCTGACAGACGCTGGCGAGGATTGTGTTGGGCCGCTCAGCAGAGGAACGGTCTGGACATAGCCACTCAGCCAGTTCGGTTGGGCACTGACCGTCGTGGCGGTCACCAGTGACCAGAGAATGACCAGGGGACCGGTGGTTCGATCGAACCGCCTAGACGCGCGTTTCGTCTGAATCCACAGAGCCATCGACCATCCGTATCAGGCGATGACATCGGTCCATCACCCGCTCGTCGTGGGTTGCGAAGACGAAGGTGACCCCGAGATCGCGATTCAATTCATCCATGAGTTCCAGCAATGCGTCGCTGGAGGCCGAGTCGAGGTTGGCCGTGGGCTCATCGGCCAGGACCAACGCCGGTTGACTGGCCACTGCTCTGACCACGGCCACTCGCTGCTGCTGGCCACCGGAGAGCTTGCCAGGCCGTCGGTCCTCGAGGCCATTGAGCCCGGTGCGGGAGAATAATTCATCCACCCGCCGTGTCCGTTCTGCTGTCGGGACCCCTTGGAGCAACATCGGGAACTCGGCATTTTCCCGCGCCGTGAGGACTGGCAGGAGGTTGTAGGCCTGGAAGATGAATCCGACCCGCGTCAATCGCAGGCGGGCCAGTTCCCCGCTGGCGAGCGTGCTCAGTTCCTGCCCACCCACCCAGACCTGTCCGCGGGTCGGGCGGGTCAGGCCTCCGATGAGGTTGAGTAACGTCGTCTTGCCGGAACCGGATGGTCCGGCCAAGGCCGTGAATTCTCCGGAGCCAACGGTGAGGCTGACATCACGGACGGCGTGTACTTCTTCCGCTTCCTGCTGGTAGATCTTTGAGACATCACCGGTGCGTACCGCGTATCCTGCTTCCTCTGGCGTCATGGTGTCTTACCGATCAAATTTCATGGACTCACAGACGTCGATTCGCGTGGCTCTGATCGCCGGATAGACAGAGGCCAGCACTCCCATCATCATGATCCAGCCGAGTGTCTGCATGGTTCTGGCTACTGTAAAGAGCGGGATGACAATGGGGTCCATCAGGACGCCGCCCAGGTCCATGTTAGCCATGGCGTCGCCAGCGAGCGCGGCCATGTCCAGGCCGTCTCCGAAGAAGTACCAGGTCAGGCCTGTTCCTAGACCGACGCCGACGAGGGTGCTGATCATGGTCAAGAGGAGACCCTCCATCAGCACGACCGCGCCGGTTTGTCTGGGGGTCAGTCCGAGTGCTTGCAAGACCCCGAATTCCCGATGCCGATGCAACACGGACATCAAGACCGTGTTTACGATGCCGAATCCGATGATGATGAACAGGATACCGAATATAAAGTAGTTCCCATATTGGTCGACGGCGACCAGGGCGGCCAACGATGGCATGGCCTCGCGCCAACTCAGCACGGTTGCCTGGCCTGCGCCAATCGACTCTGCGAGTTCTCCCTGCAGATGACTGACCAGGCCCGAGACTTCTGTGCTGTCGCCGACCATCACCGCGATGTTCGACACATCGTCACCAGATCCCAACCACTCGCTGGCGATACCGAGCGGAATGTGCACGACCTGCTGGTCGACCTGTGGTGCGCCATTGCGGAAGACTCCCACGACTCGGACCAGCTGCCCGGCGATGTCCTGGTTGGTATCCTGGGCGGTCAGGACGAGTCTGGATCCCAGCCTCAGATCGAGCGTCTCCATGAGGCCGACCCCGACGTAGGCCGCGAGCCGATCGTCTGGCTCGAGATACCGGCCCTCGATGACCTGCTCGTCAATGGTCGTGAAGGCCGCTTCGGCCTCGGGGTCTACCGCTAGAATTTGCGCTGGACGGGCTCCGGCGGCGGAACTGGCCATTCCACTGATGGTGAGCTGCGCCGACATTCCGGTGACCCGGTTGGCAATCCCTGAACTGGCGAGTGCCGCGTTCGCGACCGCGCGGACCTCGGCACTCAACCGGTCTTCGAGCTTGCGGCTCATGCGAAACGCTGGGTGTTCGATGGTGACGTGGCCGCTTCCGGTACGTACCCCATCGTCGATCCACTGCTCGTGCGTGCCGTCGCCTATCGCGTTCGAAAAGACCAGCAAGCTTGCCCCGAGAATGATGGCTGTGGCGGTTAGTGCGGTCCGGCGCACTTGCCGCCTCAGATTGCGAAGGGCGAGGTTCAGGATCACGCCGATGTGAGAGCCCGTTCGTGATGCAGTCATCCTCTACAATCCTGACAAGATGTCGGCCGGCGGGACCCGGGAGGCACGCATGGCCGGATAAAACGCTGCCAGCAACGTCGTGGCCAGTAGTGCGAGCCCCGTGACCATCGCAAAGCGGAGGTCGTACTCCACCTGCATCGTGAGCGAGACGACGGAACCCATAAATTCGATATCGGCGACAAGGCCCGACAAATCTGGTGGTGCGTTGTGCCACCAGATCATCACGGGCCAGGTGATCACGATACCCAGGGCCAGGCTGAAGAGGCCCAGCGCGAGGGCTTCGTAGAGCACGCTCCGGACCACGCCCCAGGGTGTAGCCCCGAGGGCAAGCATGACGGCGAATTCACGCCGCCGCTCGTAGGTGGCCATGAGCATCGTGTTGGCTACGCCGAAAATGGCGAGTCCAAAGACGATCACGATGATCACGCCATACACCGATCCAGCCAGTGTCGCGTACTCCACCAACGTTGGATTCAGCACGGTCCAGGAGACTACCTCGGTCCCGGGTGCCGCTGTTTCGATGTCCGCTGCCACTGCGGTTGTCACGTCATCGGCGAGCCACGGGTCCCGGGTGGAAATGGCGATCTCGTGGATGCGATCGTCGCCGAGCACCACCAGGGTCTGGAGGTCCTCGACTGGTAAGACGGCGAACGCGGAGTCGATTTCACCGAGGCCTGTCCGATAGGTCCCGACCAGGGTGAACAGGTCGTTTCCCATCGAGCCGTCTGCGGCCGGTGCCACGACGACCACTTCGTCGCCAATCGTGGTGTCGAGTTGACGGGCCATCTCGGTTCCGACCACCAGTTCGAAGCGACCCGGTTCTGGGAGTCGTCCGGCCGTGAGCACGTCGAGAAAACGACTCAGGGCGACCTCCCGTTCCGGGTCGACGCCCATCAACATTCCCGCCACGGTTGAGTCACCCGAGCTCAGCAGGCCGCCGGCATAGACGCGGGGAGCGGCCGCCACAACCCGTTCATCGCGACTGGCCTGGGCGAGCAGCTGTTCGATATCTGTTCCGTTGCGTCCCCCGATGGTGTCGTACAGACTGCGTTCGGGGCGGAACTCCGCATGATGGATCTCGATCTGGCCACCGACCAGTCCGGTGCTGTTCTGAACCATCTGGTTGATGAGTCCTTGGCTCCACCCGACCAGCACGACGCTTGTAAAGAAGCCAATCGCCAGTCCCATGGCCGTGAGAATCGTACGTTTAGGGTGGCGGCCCAGGTTGCGCATGCCGATGCGCGACCACGGTGAATGCGGCATCGTCCGTTACCTCTGCCGCTGAAGCGTCCGGAGCGAGAAGAAGGACGCGTCGAGATCTACGTCGAATTCGAGGTCGTCATAGCGCATGGAGGTATATTCATCCGGTTTGTCGGCCGGGCGCATCATCATGAGCCTGGGAATGGTTCGTCCTCCCACCGTGGCAAAGTCACTGAAGTCCATTGACCGGGCCAAGGCACCGTCTTCATCGTAGTAACTGACCGCGAGTGGCATGTAGTCCGCTTGGCGTACCCGGTAGTCGATTTGGCCCCAGACCACCGCAGCCTCTGCTTTGGGGACCAACGTGAATTCCCACACCACCTCTCCGTTCCGGTCGCCGCTAAACGAGAGCGTGATGTCATAGTCGTCGACGAGACGACTCTCTTGGACGAGATCATCATTGGTGAAATGTGATCCCATCCAGGACCCACCCATCATGGAGGTCGGAATCTTGATGGTCCGGTCGACCTTGGGGAGATAGTTGTAGATATCCCGATCGGCCTTGAGCGTGGCCGTGCCGGCCTCTCTGGCGGGAGCCTGAATTCTGACGAGTGAGTAGTCGTTGCCAAGCGACCACAACTCCATCGTCATTTGCCGGGTCCAGTTCTCTGTGACGACTTCCATCGTCGAGGTACCATGGCTGGACTCTCCCCGGTAGAGTTCGTCGACCCGATCGATGATCTCGTAGGGATCAACTTGAGCCTGCGCTGGGGGAGCCATCGTCAGCATCCAGAGCCCCAGGACACCGACTGAGAGACGCATGCGAGACATCCATCCTGCCATAATTTCTGCTCCCTTGAGTCCGGTCACCCATGGCTCAATTTCGGCTCGGGTTCCCATTTCGTATGGTCCGTCTGGGGTTCGCCCCACAAGGAGACCTGGTCTGCGTCGATGAGCGCGAACCCCTGCGCCTGAATACCGAGCATACGGGCCAGCACGTCGTTGTAGGCGTCGACGACGTCTGTGATGCGTGCCTTGGGTTCCGTTCCCCGAGCGTTCATGACCACGTCCCAGAAAATGCTCTCGAACTCCTGCAGCACGGCTACGAGCGGTCGACCAACGTGCTCCGGGTACGGAAGGCGAAAAGCCCCTTCGGTGACTCCTTGCGCGACAATGGTGCTCAGCAAGTTCGCCATGCGGTGTCGTACGCGGGACTGTACCCGTTCCTTGATGACACCGTTGCCCTCCGCATGCAACGCTTTCCCGAGTGCGAGCATCAACCCCTTCTGTTCAAGCTTTCGCTGATTTGACTGTGAAAAGATCCGACGCAGTTTCTCAGGTGCTGTGAGGTGTGGAACCGTGGTTACGGCCTCGAGGCGCGTCAACGTGAACTCGACAACATGCTCGACCAATCCCTCGAGCAGCGCCTCCTTGGAGTCAAAGTAGTGATAGAAGGCCCCCTTCGAGGCCTGCATGGTGTTCAGGATGTCCTGGATGGTCATCCCCTCGTAACCCTTGCGCTCGATTACCTGGGCCGCCACTTCGAGAAACGCTTGTCGACGCTGGGCATGGGCATCGGGGTCGAGGGTTCTGGCCATAATTAACAAACCAAAAGTCTGTTTATATGCTACTCCTTGCGAGTTTTCTCGGTCAAGGAATACCCCGTTCAGGGCGCGGTCATACCTGTCAGCAACAGCCACCGTGAAGGCAAGGAAAAGAGGGACTGCGACCCTGATGGAGATCTGCGATCACCGATCGACCGGGCGGTCACCCCGGAGTCAACGAGCGTGTTTTTCGTAATATGAAAAAATACCGCAAAATGCGCATCTAAAAGAAAGCCTCAAATTTTGCTGTCGCGGCAGTAAGCGACGGTCCATCCATTAGCGTATCCTGCTACCGCCTGTAGGGACTCTACGGGCACTGGTTGATCGGGTGCTCTGAGTGATGGACGGTTGCTGCGCTGGAGGCGGGCGAGTCGCCGATTGGTTTGAGGGCGCGGCCCATAGATGGCACAGAAAGTAACGGGGGTAGGTACGGATGGAACGTCGTCGGGGGGATGGGATCGAGTTGCAGTTTGGCGACATTGTAAAGCGTCTGATACGCGGGTCTGGACTGACCGAACGAGAGTTTTGTAACCGTTTTGATATCGTGCCAGCCGAGCTTTCAGCACTTCTAGTGGGAAAGCGGGTTGACGCAGGCTTGGCGCTCCGTGTGGCTGCTGTACTCGAGTGGAAGTCGTCGGATATCGATAGATTTTTTACGCAGCCTGGCACGGTCCACGCCGGCTCCGATGCGTTGTCCGAACCGGGACCGTATCTGCAGGCCTATGCGGATCCCGCGACCTGTGCGTTGGAAGAGATTCGCGTTGTTCGGCCGCATAATTTCGATCAGGAATTCGCGGAGAGACACCTTGTGGGGCGAGGCTGGGTCTCCCATTACTCGGACGAGTATGTGGAGGTCCTCGAGAAGGCTATCCGCAGTGCAGGCCGTCGTGAGCCAGTACCAGCCATCTGGGGTGTTGCGTCAGACAGCAGCCCTGGCGTCGGGACCTTTCGGCGCGTCGGAGCTCTTGTCCAGATTCGGTACGATATCCACGAGCCACACATTCA
>CAZPZZ010000018.1:0-9354 GCA_964591245.1 uncultured Vicinamibacteraceae bacterium
GCGTTCTCGAGCCCGCGCCGCAGTAAACGAGCAAGATCGGCCGCCCCGGGGGTATCTCCGTGCACACACACTGTGTCGCCGGGCAGTGCGATCGCTGTTCCGTCCACGGCCTCCACGGTCCCTTCACATACGAGCCGTATCGCTCGGTCGGTCACCGTCTCGGCGTCTGAAATCACGGCGCCCCTTTGGCCTCGAGGCGCAAGTGATCCATCCGCAAGATACGCGCGGTCCGCAAACACCTCCCCTGCCGTCCGCAACCCCACCGCTCGCGCGGCCTCCATGAGGCAGGAGCCTGACGGGCAGTACACGAAGAGTTCCTCGTCCACGGACGCCACGGCCCTGGCTACAGCATCCGCCATCGCACGATCGCGCGAAGCCATGTTGTAGAGCGCACCATGCGGCTTGACGTGGTGCAACGGCACTCCCTCGGCCAGGGTGAAACCCACCAATGCCCCGACCTGGTACACGATCAGATCCTCCAACTCTTGCACGCCCATTCTTATTTCGCGACGGCCGAATCCCAGCAGGTCGTCAAAACCAGGATGCGCTCCAACAACAGCACCATGCTGAAGCGCGAGCCTGACCGTCCGTCGAATAACGGAGGGATCTCCCCCGTGAAAGCCACATGCCACATTGGCAGACGTGATGTACCGCAAGACCTCATCATCTGCGCCGATCGTGTAAGCGCCAAACGACTCTCCGACATCTGCGTTCAGGTCAATCCGCATCACTTCCTCATGATCATAGCCAACCACTTCACAGTATTGTCGGCCAAGGCTGCACCAATTGCCTGTGATCAGCGCGTGTACTCTCAGTCTACCCACGCACGGGAGAATTGAACTCAAACGGGGATTGAAGAGTACATGAAGGTCTCCCCTCGAAGCGTATCCTCCATTTCAGCCCCCCGAGGAAACAAAAAAAGGGCACCGCGAAAAGCGGTGCCCCCAATTGCCGGTTGCCTGGCTCCCCAGCACATGTCGGCTCGTCGCCGTAACATTCAGGTGACCGGCACCAAGCTTGTTTGCAAAATCCGAGCCGAGTCCTTCAACCGGTAAAAATGCTTAGAGACGCGGCCCTCATTTGGGCAAGCTCACCAGCATTGTGTTCCGATCTGTGCCACATTGCTTCATTCCACTGACATATTTGAGATCTCATCGAGTCATCTGCCCCCTTCCCTGACCCCGAGCAGTGGAAACCTGCTAGACCGGCGCGACAGGGTCCAGCAGGGCGGAGGCAAATACCGTCGGCATGCATGGGCCAGAAACGCCAGTCAGGGTATGATCAGACGTTAATCATCAGAATCATCGCGCGAGTGCAATCGCGCGGAGGCATCCACACAGAGAGCAGGGGAAAATCAGATGGCGGACCGGATCAAGGCTGAGGAACTCCAGGTCGACAAACAGCTGTACGACTTCATCAACCGTGAAGCGTTGCCGGGAACCGGTATCTCCGCTGACATCTTTTGGTCGGGCCTTGATCGGCTCATTCACACCCTCGCCCCACGCAATCGGGAACTTCTCGAAACTCGTGAGGAGCTCCAGCGGCGAATCGATGCCTGGTATCGTGAAAATCAAGATCAACCAATTGATCTGGAGGAGTACAAGACAGTTCTTCGGGAAATTGGGTATCTCGTGCCAGAGGGCGAAGACTTTGCCGTCCAAACGGCCAACGTCGACCCTGAAATTTCGACCACTGCCGGACCACAGCTCGTCGTCCCGGTAACCAATCCGCGCTATGCCCTAAATGCAGCCAACGCCCGCTGGGGCAGCCTTTACGATGCACTCTATGGCACCGACGTCATTCCGGAGGACGACGGTGCCGAACGAGGCAGTGGCTACAACCCGGTTCGCGGGGCACAGGTCATCGATTTCGCTCGGGATTTCCTTGACGCGGCGGCACCGCTCGAGAATGGGCGTCATCGAGACGCGACCGCGTATGCCGTCGTCGATGGCTCGGTGGCGGTCACCCTCCGCGACGGCACCGTCACGGCTCTCGAAACCCCGTCAAAGTTCGCGGGCTATCAAGGCGACGCCTCAACTCCGTCGACCGTGCTCCTTCGTAACAACGGTCTCCACATCGAAATCAACATCGACCGAAACCATTCCGTAGGTCGTGACGATCCAGCCGGCATCAAGGACATCGTGCTGGAAGCGGCAACAACCACGATCATGGACCTGGAAGACTCCGTATCGACGGTCGATGCCGAAGACAAGGTCGTGGGCTATCGCAACTGGCTGGGTCTGATCAAAGGTGATTTGACCACGAGTTTCGAGAAGGGCGGTCGCACGGTCGAGCGAGCTATGAACCCCACTCGCACCTACACCGCTCCGGACGGCTCAGAACTGGCGTTGCCTGGCATCAGCCTCATGTTGATCCGCAACGTCGGTCATTTGATGACCAACCCTGCCATCTTAGACAAGGACGGGAATGAGGTCCCGGAAGGCATTCTCGACGCCATGATCTCGTCGATGATCGCCATCCACGACCTTCAGAACCGCAAGAACAGCCGTGCCGGCTCTGTCTACATCGTCAAGCCCAAGATGCACGGACCGGAAGAGGTCGCCTTCACCGATCAACTCCTGGCCCAGGTCGAAGATGCATTGGGGCTTGACCGCTACACGCTCAAGATCGGCATCATGGATGAAGAACGACGGACAACGGTGAACTTGAAAGAGTGTGTCCGGGCCGCTCAGGACCGAGTGTTCTTCATCAATACCGGCTTCCTCGATCGCACGGGAGACGAGATGCACACGGCGATGGAGGCGGGTCCAATGATTCGCAAGGCGAACATGAAGACCTCCGACTGGATGGTGACCTACGAGGACTGGAACGTGGACGTCGGGCTCGAATGCGGTCTGCCAGGCCATGCCCAGATTGGAAAGGGCATGTGGGCCATGCCAGACCTTATGGCCGACATGCTGGTCGCAAAGGTCGGACATCCCCAGGCCGGGGCGAACACTGCGTGGGTGCCATCACCAACCGCGGCCACACTCCACGCGACACACTACCACCAGGTGGACGTCTCCAAGCGACAGCAGGAACTATTGTCGCGACCAAAAGCCGATCTAGACAAGATTCTGACTATTCCGCGTGCCGAGCAGCCCAACTGGTCGCCGGAAGAAGTTCAACAAGAGTTGGATAACAACGCCCAAGGAATCCTCGGTTACGTCGTTCGCTGGATCGACCAAGGGGTCGGCTGCTCAAAAGTTCCAGATATCCATGACGTCGGCCTCATGGAAGACCGTGCCACCTTGCGAATCTCCAGTCAACATATCGCCAACTGGCTACACCACGGGATCTGTACAGAAGCGCAGGTCCGCGAGACCTTGCAACGGATGGCAGCAGTCGTTGATCGACAAAATGCTGGCGATCCGAAGTACCGGCCCATGGCGCCAAACTTTGACGACAGCGTTGCCTTCCACGCTGCGTGCGATCTGGTGTTCAAGGGTAGGGAACAACCGAGCGGATACACCGAACCGATTCTTCACGCACGCAGACAAGAGGCCAAAGCCAAATTCGGCGGCTAAGCCACACCACGGCAGTAAACTGCTGCCGCTGGCGTCCATGATCCACAGTGGGTGTTGCCATTCACTGTGGGTCGTGGTCACCCAAGAATCTTGCGATCCGCTGTTTCGCCATCTCGACCGCATCACCTGCTTTCCATTGCTCGACGAGTTCTGCCTGAGGAGCCAGCGCGGTCAACTCCCGGGAAATCGACACCGGGTGATAACGGTCGTGTCCGGCAAAGACCAAGAGCGGGGTTCGGCAAGACGCAACACTGCTCCGTGAAACCCCGAAAATAAAGTCTCCGCCGTACAGATTCGTGCGAAAACTGGTCCATTCCTCGTCAGCTACGCTGGCGTGCGACGTAGACCGCAGTTCCTCGGCCCAACCGTCGAATAGTTCATGAAACGCCTCGCGGTTGCCGTCGAGCCCAATGGGCTGAAGCAGCACGGCCGAAACCACTCGGGCCGGGGCCGCCTTGATGAGCCCCATGCCGTAGGTACCACCGATACACATGCCCAAGTAGTGAAAACGGTCGACTCCCAGGTGGTCCAACAACGCGAGTTGGTCTGACGTATAGACGTGCCACCCATCCCGGCCGGTCACCGGAGCACGTGACCTCCCTGCGTTTCGCTGGTCCATGGCAATGACCCGGTACTGGCCTGCCAGGTGTTTGATCGGGTTCCACGGAGCCATCGTCCACCGCTCGATCGCGCTCCGCATCCCACCCGGAGCAATGATGAACACAGGAAACCCCTGTCCCCATTCTTCGTAATAGATCTGTACTCCCTCACGCTCGAAGAGCCCCATGTTCCCTCCAGGATCAGGCATTCCCCGCATCTTCGCGGATGAACTCCGCTCCCTTCTCGGCGATCATCACAGTAGGGGCATTCGTATTTCCCGACGTGATCCGTGGCATGACCGACGCGTCAACGACCCGCAGGCCAGCAATGCCGTGCACCGCTAGTCGATCATCAACGACCGCCAGTGAGTCTCGCCCCATCCTGCACGTGCCCACGGGATGGAAGATCGTCGTGCCGAGATCACCGGCCGTGCGTTTTAAATCCGCATCGGTTTCAACTGCATTTCCTGGGAGGAATTCTTCCGGTTCAAAGCGGGCCAAAGCCTTCGTGGCCATGATGCGCCTGGTAAACCGTAAGCCGGCCACCGCGAGATCGCGGTCCTCCTCGGTCGACAGATAATTGAGCGTGATCGCTGGCGCCTGAGACGGATCAGGACTCTTGATCCGGACGTGCCCACGGCTCGTCGGCTGCAAATTGCAGACCGATGGAGTAATCGCATTGAATGTGTGTAAGGGATCGCCGAACTTGTCCAACGAAAGCGGCTGGACGTGCCATTCGAGATTTGCCGCCGTACGTGAGGCATCGCTCTTCGCGAAGGCACCGAGCTGCGACGGAGGCATCGTGAGAGGCCCAGTCTTGAACAAGAAATACTCAAGCCCCATCGCGAGCTTTCCAATGTAGGAATTCACGCGTTTGTTCAGTGTGACCGTGTTCTTGACTTTGAAGATGGTCCGAAGCTGTAAATGGTCATGCAGGTTCTCACCGACGCCAGGTAAGTCATGAACAACGTCGACACCCCGCTCGTGTAGCATCGCGCCGGGACCGACCCCTGAAATCTGCAAGATCTGAGGCGATCCAATGGATCCCGCCGCCAGAACAACTTCACGACGAGCTTTGAGGTGTTCTTGCCCTCCGACCAACGCCACACCCGTTGCCCGCTTCCCAATCGAGCCGGCTGCCACATCAGCCTGCTCAATCAGCAACCGCTCGACATGCGCTCCCGTCCGCACCGTGAGATTCGGCCGTTGCATGATAGGCCGTAGATACGCCTTGGTACCGCTCCAACGCCGACCATCGCGTTGATTCATCTGAAAATAGGCATTCCCGAAGTTGTCACCACGGTTGAATTCATCAATCTTCGGGATGCCACACTCCTCGGCCGCCTCCCGCCAAGCATCCAAGATCTCCCAACTGACCCGCTTCTCCTCGACACGCATTTCGCCACCGACTCCATGGAATTCATCGGCGCCATGTTGATAGTCTTCGGATCGTTTGAACACTGGCAGTACGTCGTCCCATGCCCAACCACGATTTCCAAGCGAGGCCCAGTGATCGTAGTCACTGCGCTGCCCGCGCATGTAGATCATCGCGTTAATCGACGAACATCCGCCTAGCACCTTCCCACGGGCGTAAAGAATCGTCCGGCCATTGAGACCAGGATCTGGCTCTATCTGGTAACACCAGTCCGTCCTCGGGTTTCCGATCGTGTAGAGGTAGCCAACCGGAATATCGATCCAGAAATAATCGTCTTTCCCCCCGGCCTCAAGTAGCAGCACGCTGACCTTGGGATCAGCTGACAGGCGATTCGCGAGCACGCAACCGGCGGTGCCGCCACCAACAATGATGTAGTCGTAAGTCACTTAGCGATCCTACAGCGGCTGCAGTAGCACGGTACCCATGTAACGCATCGCTTGCGTCGCCTCCAACATGCGGCACGTGCAAGCCAGACTCTCTATTTCAGCAAACACAGACATTCGAACACCCGCAGCATCATGGCGCCGAGGAAGCCCCGGTCACCCCATGAATCAAGCGCCAACGTGGAACAATCGCCGCGAACGTGTGCGAGGAATGATTGATCTGACCCGGGAAGGACCGGACCTGGCCACTTGAGGGAAACAAAACGGCCAGGATCAAAGTTTCCGATCTAGTCGGCAGCCAATCGCGCGTACGCGTCCGGAAAATTCCGGTAGCACCTGCGGGGTTCCCCCCACAGGTGAACCGGATTCGAAACGCTGGAAGTTTTCCGAGATTACTGTTGTTCTTCTGTGGCCGCACGGTCCTCAGCGCGACCGGCTCTCAAACTGTTCTCCAGACCATAATTCCCTTCGTGACACGCGTACTCGAAGATCTGGTAGCCGCCATCCCGATTCAAGGGCATCTCAACCTTCCAGGGTGCAGTGAACGGCTCGGGATCGTTGACTGTCACCTCATAGGTGAGGGTGTCCGCGTCGACGACCGTAAACCGCTCGACAATCTTCAACGCTTCACTGTTCTTGATCCCACGCAAACCACGGCTGGCGATGTTTGTGCCAATCGTCCCCTGATCGTTGTAGTTGGCCGTCTCGACTACCAGCGTGTTACCTTCCCAGTGACCGCGGGGATCGCCGTTCCACAACCGGATATTCTCGGAAAGCGCCGGTCGGTCTTCATCGATCGGAATAATGCGCGCTTCGTGAATCATCTCGTAGAAGAGCACGACATAGCCAGGCGCCTGTAGGATCTGATAGCCAGCACCGTACCCTCCCGGAAACATTCCACCCGGAACACCTCGAGTGATACATCGCTCCCAGGGAGTATGCTCCAACCATCCATCGGTAAGATTAATCAGGTTGGCGTTCCTGGCGTTGATCGCTGATTGCCGAAGCGGCACACGGCCACTTGGTGGGTCAACGACCATTGACTGACGTCGCTCGTTCCGCAGCGCATCTCCCGGTCCATCGCCCCATGGGCCCTGCGGCCCCCGTGATCGAGCGTCTGGCGCCGGCATGGCTGGCGCACGTTGCGGTTGATTCGACCCGGGAAACCAGGCCGCCAGTGGAGCAAGCCGCTCGAGGTCGATGTCATTCGGCGCTTCGAACGGTGTCGGATCGAAATTTGTCCATACCCCTTGGATATCGGGTTGCCCATCGGCGGTGTGCGCAATCGCCGACTGGGCAACAGCCGGTGCAACGCCGGTCAGCGCCACGCCGACTGCGACCGCCAAAATCATGCAGACCCCGCGATCTCGTGTCCTCATTACTGTGCTCCCTTTCTTCACATTGTGGTCGACGCCGAATACTCATGACACCGACCGCTGCATTTGCAGGTAACCTTGCAACTAATAGTAACTCCAATGCCAGCAGACAAAGACCGAATCGTACTCGGCGTGGACCTCGATGGGGTGTGCGCCAACTTCTATGCCCGGATGCGAGAAATCGCGGCCGAATGGTTCGAACGAGACGTAGAAAGCCTCACGCTCGATGTGGACTACGGGCTTCGTGCATGGGGAATCCAATCCCCAGACGAGTACGCCAGCCTTCACCGATTCGCCGTCACCCAGCGGGGACTGTTCGAGACGATGCCGATGATCGACGGTGCTCGCCGGGTATTGCGGGACCTCTCGGAAGAAGGCTACCGAATCCGGATCATCACGCACAGACTCTTCATTCGATACTTCCATGAAATGGCAGTCCGACAGACCATCGTATGGCTCGATCAGAACGGAATTCCCTACTGGGATCTCTGTTTCATGAAAGAAAAGGACCAGGTTGGCGCCGACGTCTACATCGAAGACAGCCCAGACAATCTGGATAGACTTCGGCACCGGGGCCTGCATGCGATCTGCTTTGCCAACAGCACCAACACGCACATCGGCGCTCCCCGTGCCACGAATTGGGATGAGGTCCACCGACTCGTGAAGGAACGCCATCCGGAGTCGAGGCGCACCTGAGACCCACGCCCGGGCTCGGCCAGATTCACGGAGGATGAGATCCTGCGCACAAGCCGGTGTTTCGCAGTACCAGACCAACACCGACGCCGGACAGATATAATCGCGCTTTCCGATATCAGACGTCTGATCACGCACAGAGAGACACATGAGCATTCGATCGAATCTGCCCGTCCTAGCACTCACACTCGGCCTTACAGCTTGTAGCGCCGACGCCCCGGAAGAACCAATCAGCACAGTCGTCGCCTATGAAGGGGCCACACTCATCACCGGCGACGGAAGCCCTCCCATCGGCGGCGGGGTCCTCGTGGTTGACGCAGGCATTATCACCGCTGTCGGCCGGGCCACTAATGTCACAATTCCCGAAGGAGCAACCGTCGTCGACGTCTCAGGCAAGACCATCATGCCCACACTCGTCGACCTTCACGGGCATGTCGGATTCACCCAGGGACTGAGCTTCGACAACGCCAATTACACCCGCGAGAACATCATCGACCATCTTCACCGGTACGCCTACAACGGTGTCGGGGTCATCGTCTCCCTGGGCACTGACCCTGGCGACCTTGCCTTTGAAATCCAAGCCGACCAACAGGCGGGTGCAGTGGGTGGCGCGCGGTTACACACCGCATTCCGCGGCATCGCGCGACCTGACGCAGGGCCCGGGGCTGCCACCATGCGCCCGACTGCCTTTGGCGCTGCCACCGAAGAAGAGGCACGCGCCCAGGTCGCCGAAATTGCGGCAACCAACGCCGCATTCTTGAAAATCTGGGTCGATGATCGCGGAGGCTCCGTCGAGAAGCTCGGACCGGAGTTGTATGGTCCGATCATCGAAGAGGCCCATGCACACGACATGTCGGTGATCGCGCACATTTTTATCGCCGAGGATGCGCACGCTCTGGTGGAAGCGGGTGTCGACGGGTTCGCCCACCTTGCCCGAGACGTGGAAATGGATGACGACCTGATAACCGCCATCGTCGACAACAATGTCTTCGTCATGCCAAACCTCTCAATCTCAGAGCGCGGCCGCCATACTGAGCCTCCGCCATGGGTCAGCAACCCCTTGTTCCTTGAAACGGTGTCGGAGGACGTGCATGGACGCATCCGTGAATCCTTCGAGAGCCGCTCGGCCGAAGCCGCAGACGCGGCCGCGGCCTCCTACGCCGCGATGGAGCGAAGCCTCAAAAAACTCGCCGACGCGGGGGCCACGCTTGTACTCGGCGCTGACACTGGCGTGCAGGACCATCTCCAGGGCTTCATGGAGCATCGTGAACTCCAACTGCTTGTCGAAGCAGGCATCTCGCCAGCCGATGCAATCCGCATCGCTACGAGCGCACCAGCCGA
>CAZPZZ010000018.1:9454-17561 GCA_964591245.1 uncultured Vicinamibacteraceae bacterium
AAATCACTGGCCGTCGCCATGAGCGGTTCTATCTGGCGTGTCGATCCTGCCACGGGGATCGCGACCGAACTGACCTATGCTGCAGACGCCTACCACTCGTCGCCAGACTGGTCTCCCGACGGACGATGGATCGTCTACACAGCGGACTACGATGGAGCGAGGATACAACTGGAAATCCTCGACGTAACGACGGGGCAGACTCGTGCGCTCACGAGCGACCAACACATCTGGACCGATCCCTCCTTCTCCCCTGACGGCACCCGGATCGCCTACGTATCCACCCGCCCCAGTGGCTACTTCAACATCGGGTTGCGTCCGGTAGCCAACGGACAATGGGCCGGCGACGAAATGCCTATTTCGTCGGACAATAGCTACGGAAACAACCGGCTGTACTTTGGCCCCTGGGATATGCACCTCACGCCAACCTGGCTCCCGACGAACGATGAATTGCTACTCGTCTCAAACCGAAACGTTCCACTTGGCTCCGGGAATGCCCTCCGGGTCCCCACCGTCGAAGGCGGCATCCGTAGCGCGACGACGGTACTTCGCGAACAGACGCTCTATCGCACGCGCCCCGATGTCGCGAGCGACGGAAAGCGATTCGTGTACTCATCGACCCGGGGCGCAGCCGATCAGTTCAACAACCTCTATGTCCAGCCAACGACCGGAGGCGAGCCTTACAAACTGACATTCTTCCAACACGACGCATTTCACCCGCGTTGGTCACCAGATGACGAATGGATCGCATTCATCACAAACGAAGGCGGTCTCCCGCAGCTCGCACTGCTCGAAACCCACGGAGGAGAAATCCGACGAATCGCGATCACAGACCGACGCTGGAAACGACCAATGGGCATTCTTTCAGTGCGCGTACGAGATACGACCACCGGTCAGCCGACCGGCTCTCGAGTGCATCTCACCGCGTCGGACGGGAAATTTTATGCCCCTGCTGATGCCTACGCCAGGGTAAGCGCCAGAGGCGATCACATCTTCCACACAACCGGCACCTTCACAATGGAGCTCCCGGTCGGACAAACGGAACTGACCGTGGTCAAAGGATTCGAGTACCGGCCCCGGGCGGTCCAGATTGAAATCACGGAACATGAAGTTACGCAAACCACCATCGACATCTCCCCCATGACCGATATGGCCGCGAAAGGGTGGTACAGCGGCTCCACGCACGTGCATTCGAACTACGGGGGGAACTTACACAATTCGCTCGAGAACCTGATCATGATGTCAAACGCGGAAGATCAGGACCTCGTCCTCGAACAGGTCGCCAACAAAGACAATCGAATTCTCGACTACCAATATTTCGAGCCCGGTGGTGGCCCTCACTCGGCGTCCACACCAGACCACATGGTCGTCGTGGGCCAAGAATACCGGCCACCGTTTTATGGTCACGTCTTCATGTTTGGCATGCAGGACCATTTACTCTCGCCGTTTACGATGGGCTACGAAGGCACCGCGATCGAAAGTCTTTATCCGAGCAACACCGACATGTTTCGGAAGGCGAAGGCACAGGGAGCCACGGTCGGGTACGTCCACGCCTTCACCGGAGAGGACGACCCGCTCGACGGAAACCTGGGAGGTGGCAAAGGCTTTATCGTCGACGCAGCGCTAGGTACCACCGACGCCGTCGAGTGGTCAGACGCGGCACGCGCTGGATTCTTTCCTCTCTATGCCGTCTGGAATAACGGGCTCCGCGTGACCGCCACTGGCGGGGAAGACTCCATCAGCAACCTACACCGCTCAAAACTCGTGGGCTCCGTCCGCACGTATGTGCACACAGGCTCACGCGGCCTTGACATGGAAGCATGGTTTCACGGGCTGCGTACCGGCCGTGCATTTGTCTCTTCTGGGCCTCTCCTGGAACTCACGATCGATGGGCAGATGCCCGGTGAAAACGTCACGCTGCCGGCAGAAGGCGGGACGGTCGAGATCAAGGGCCGGGTGCGGTCAGTCACGCCACTTGAACGAGTCTTTCTCGTCTGCAATGGGACGACGGTTTACGAAGCCCCACTCGGTGAGAACCAGCAGAGTTCAGGCTTTACGCTCACCCACCGTACCAGCGATAGCGAGTGGTGTCATCTTCGCGCAGAAGGTAATCCCGCCGAACGCTTCCCGATGGATGTCAGTTATGTCCAGGGGTTCACCAACCCTGTCTGGATCTCTGTTGGCAACCAACCGATCCGGAACGCGGAAGCCGCCCGTTACGCACTCCAGTGGATCGACACACTCCAGGCCATGGCCGACGCCTGGCCTGGCTGGCGCGCAGAAGACGAACGAACCCATGTCTTTGCCCAGTTCGAAGACGCCAGAGACGTGTATCGGCAGTTTCTGGCCGACGCGAATCCCTGAGCTCCGCGAAGCTCCATCCAGCCAGAGCGATGCCCACCTGGAAGGTGGCAGCCGGAGCCACGTCGACGGGTTGAATGTCATCAGCCGGGCACGTTCGCCGAGAGCTACGCCGTACGCAAAGAGCGGCCTCCTTCACATACGCAGTCACATGGACGCAATAATCACTGCGACCACCGGCAGGAGTCATCATGGCCAGGCCGGTAATGCGCGCTATTCTGCGCGCGTGCGGCAAGCGGCGACCAACCCCATAGGCGGACCCGGTATACCGAGAAAATACAGTACGTCCCATCAGGAGTCGGAGACGCGTCACCTCTCCAACCATCAAACTACCGGGAGAATTGCACGTGTTCGCTGATCTGCACAAACATCCCTACGCGCTCCACATCAGCAGAGTACTCATCCTGGTGCTCGTCATGTTGTTCGCGCCCGCCCCGGATGGATGCGCGCAACCCAACATTGCCAGCGACCGCCCTGGCCTCGGGACAGGAGCCTTTGTCCTGGAAACCGGCACCATCCAGCTCGAGGTCGGCGTGGAACGGACGGGCGATGCGGGCGGAGAACAACTTAATGTCGGCCAGACCGTTCTACGATGGGGATTCGGATTCGTCGAACTGCAGACCCACGCTAATTCGTTCGTCGTGGGTCACTCCGGTGGAGTCGATATCAACGGACTTGAAGATCTCGGGTTAGGCGCCAAGATCCCGATATTCTCCAGCGACAACGACGACCTAGACGTTGCCGCCCTGACCACCGTCACGCTGCCCACCGGGTCGATATACATTACCAATGACGCGCTCGTTCCGAGCGCAGCCCTCCTTGTCGATCAATCCCTGGGCGACACCTGGGGGCTTGGAACCACGGTCGGCGTCACTGCTGAACCAGACGGACGCAACGTTCTCTCCACGGTGGTCACGCCGATAGTCTCGCTTCCCGGATCACTCAATCTCGATGTCTATGCCGGCTACGGGGGCTTCTTCTCACCTGACGTGCACTCTCACTTCGTCGAGGCAGGCGTGCAGTTCATCCCAAATCCGAATCTGCAGCTCGACATCAACGGAGGAATAGACGTCGTAACCGGAGCGTATTTCGTAGGTGTTGGCGTAGCACGACGTTGGGGGTGGAGAGCCCCGGGCGAACGTCGCCCGAGGCCTATGCCCCCGAAGGGATCTTGATTCGTCAATTGGCTCCCATGAGCACATCCCAATGGTCGGCAGCTCGATCGAGAATCTGGGTCAGATCCTCTTCCAATAAATAGCGTCCTCCAATGAGCTCACGGCCAGCAGCTTCCACCTTCGACAGAAACTCCTCGCGCGACGTGTAACGCTCCTCGATCGAAGCACGTGGGTCGTTGGCACGCTCACGTTGTGCCGCCGTCGGTAGGAACGGAATATACGAACCGGCGAGGGCGACGAGCGTGTCAGGATCTCCCTGGTCGGGGTTGGCAAAATTCCAACCCGTGTACGTTGCCAGTGGCACCGCGACCTCCGGATGCGCAATACCGGACGTCTCGTTGCCATCGGCGTTCACCTGCGGCACGAACATCGGCATATCCTGCCCCGCACCTGTACCATCACTCCCATCCAACCAGGGGTTTGCCACACGCGTTCCAGCCTCGCGATCTTGAGGCGACCGCACACCAGGGATCGCAGGAAACGCCAACTCCATCGGCGGGACCAAATTACGGTCAGCAAAACGCGGATGTTGGCTGGCTGGGGGTTCGACCCCGTCAACCACCCAATCCTTCAGCGCGGCCAGCAGCGCGCGCATATTCCACCAATAATCGGTTGGATTGCCCATCTCCTGGCCCCGACCGGCCGGTGGTGGCGGGAACGCCCCTGGCCCGTGCTGTGTACCTGCCAGGAAATAAAAACGCACGTTCTGCGGAGGCATAAGATCTTCCGCACCGTCAGGCGTTGAGTGCACTAATGCGGCAACCCGTCCACCGCCCCAGTACTCCACGCCGGTATTCGTATAAAAAATCTGGGGTTGGTTCTCACGGCTCCGATCGTTCCCCAGGGTGCCGTCAACAGCTCCGGTCACCGGATCTTCAAGCGCCGCGTCCGCGAACGGAAACGATGTTGCGTCGAACATCCCGAGAGAGATCGGGTCAGCACCAGGTTGATTGAGGTCGATCCGGGAGGCACCTGCGATGTGCGGAATCATGCCATCAAAGACTTTTCGCCCGGAGGTATCGGTATTAAACCCGAGATACAACAACGTGCGTAAGAACCGGCCACTCTGAGACGACCCAAAGGACAGGGCGTGCTCTGCGCTGACTAACGCCCCTGGATCATGCTTAATCCATGATGCCGTATCTCGAACCGCGGCGAACCCAAGTCCGCCCACGGGATCTCCACCCACGGAGGGCACCTGGAAGCGAATCGGACGCCCCTCCGGAACATCAAATTCCCAGCCTACCCAGACGACCGTGTAACCTTCCTTCATCAAAAAACCGTCACCAAAAGGCCCAGCCCCTCCACGGTTGAATCCTAACGCGGTCAGTCGACCACGGTTGGCAATATCAACGAGTGCTACCCCATTGCCACGACCGCGATCGGCCGGGGTCAGGATCACGAGATCCCCGGTTGCCTCCACCAACCCCTGCGCATTCCGTGGTGCGCGATCAAGATTGACGATGACGGCATTTTTCGGATCGTCTGGATCAAAACCAAAGGTAATCGTGCCCACGATCTGCTCATACGCACCGGTTTCGCCAAAACTGACGTCTTCGACGCGAACACGCTCGGCAATATCGACCGAAAGCACATCGGCATAGACAACCGGTGAAAACAGAACGCTGACGAGCAGCACCGCAGCCGCGACATGTTGAGATCTAAGCATCATAAGTAGTAGTCCTCGATGAAACCCCTCTATTGACGACAATCGTTCGTTCGTGCAGTCTCAACGACCCGTGGATTCACCACCACGCGTTCGGCTGAGCAATCCGCTTAACACTCCCCGCAACCTCCGAGCCCTCATTCAAACCCTCCATGTGACACCGCCATTCATCGAAACGCTGAGCCGAATGACGGACGATGCCCGCCTACGCAGCATCGTCCCTCAGCCACAGGACTCAATGAATGAACGAGGAGCCTGAGGAACACGGACCAGTTCAGACGCGCCCGCTAACCAGTGCCTCCACCACACCCGGCTCCGCAAGGGTCGAGGTATCGCCAAGATCATCGACATCTCCCTCGGCGATCTTCCGCAAAATGCGACGCATGATCTTTCCGGATCGCGTCTTCGGTAATCCGTCAGTGAATTGAATCTTCTCCGGCGTCGCATGCGGGCCAATGTCCCCGCGAACGGATTTGACGATCTCGGTTTTCATCTCTTCGGTCGCCGTCTCGCCTGTTTTAAGCGTGACGAACGCATAGATCGCATTGCCTTTAATGTCGTGCGGATACCCGACCACGGCCGCTTCCGCAACGGTGGAATAACGACCTATGGCTCCCTCAATTTCTGCAGTACCAAGGTTGTGCCCTGACACAATGATGACGTCATCAACCCGTCCGGTGATCCAGTAATACCCGTCCTTGTCACGTAAACAGCCGTCCCCGGGAAAGTATTTCCCTGGGAATCGCGCAAAATAGGTGTCGAAAAACCGCTGCTGATCGCCGTAGACACCGCGCATCTGCCCGGGCCACGACTCAAGAATGCACAGATTGCCTCGAACGTCATTCCCTTCCAGCACAACGCCATCGTCATCGACCAATGCCGGCTTTATACCGAAGAGTGGAAATGTAGCGGAACCCGGTTTTGTTGGGGTGGCTCCTGGCAACGGAGAAATCAAAATACCGCCAGTCTCTGTCTGCCACCACGTATCGACGATCGGGCACCCTCCCTTCCCGATGACCTCGTGATACCACGTCCATTCCGGTGATTTGATCGGTTCGCCGACGGTGCCAAGCAAGCGAAGACTACTCAGGTCGTATTTCCCAGGGTAACTGTCGCCTTCCTTCATGAGGGCACGCAGGGCAGTCGGGGCCGTGTAGAGGATATTGACCTTGTGTTTTTCGCAGATCTGCCAGAACCGCCCCCAGTCAGGATAATTGGGTACCCCCTCATACATCATCGTGAGAGCACCATTCGCGAGCGGACCATACGTGATGTAACTATGACCGGTCACCCATCCAATATCCGCCGTACACCAATAGACATCACCCGGGTGATAGTCGAAGACATAACTAAAGGTCGTGGCGACGTAGGTCATGTAGCCACCGGTCGTGTGGAGGACACCCTTGGGCTTTCCGGTCGAACCCGACGTATAGAGGATGAAGAGTGGATCTTCCGCATCCATTGGCTCCGGGGCGCAGGTCGCATCGGCCGACGCAAGCGCATCGTGCCACCAGACGTCTCGCCCATCAACCATCGAGACCGACGCGTCCGTGCGCTTGACGACCAAGATCTTTTCGACGCTGGGGGTTTGCTCAACCGCTTTGTCAGCATTCGCCTTCATGGCAATGTCGAGCTTCGCACCCCGCACACCAGTATTCTGAGTAATGATCGCCTTGCACTCTGAATCATTGATCCGGGTCACAAGGCTGTCCGCCGTAAACGCGCCGAAGACGATCGAGTGAACGGCACCGATTCGCGCACACGCCAGCATCGCGACCACAAGCTCTGGAATCATCTGCATATAGATGCAAACGCGATCCCCCTTGGCGATTCCCACATTCTTGAGAGCGTTCGCAGCCCTCTGAACCTCGGCGTGAAGCTCCGCGTAGGTATAGGTCCTACTCTCGGACGGGTCGTTACCCTCCCACAATAACGCCGTAGTATTTCCCCGGCCTGCCTCGACATGCCTGTCAACACAGTTGTAGCAGGCATTGAGCTTGCCTCCGAGATACCACTCAATCTCAGCCTTGTGGAAGTCGTACTGGCTCACGGTATGCCACTTCTCGAACCAGGTAATCCGGTCTTCAGCCTGTTCGGCCCAAAAACCCTCCGGATCGCTGACGGAACGCTCGTACAACGCACGATACTCATCAAGCGACCTGACGTGGGCATTGGCGGCAA
The DNA here is from genome assembly GCA_964591245.1 of uncultured Vicinamibacteraceae bacterium. GTDB lineage: Bacteria > Acidobacteriota > Vicinamibacteria > Vicinamibacterales > UBA8438 > CAZPZZ01. The sequence goes on from CAZPZZ010000018.1 coordinate 16,835, forward strand.
ATGCCGCGGGTGGCGCGTAGATCGGCGTCTCGTTAAAGGTCTCAGGCTTATTCGCCACAATCATCTCTCCGCTTAGTGTGCTCGTCGCAGCCTCGCAGCATAACCCGTTTTTCTAACGTAGTCCTCGCTCGGTCATGAGGTAGATCGCAAATGTACCCAACCAGTGACCGCCCTCGTAGTGCTCACCGGTCACCGCCGCAAGCCCAGCCTCCCGGTGTTGCCGGCTCGACACCAGCAGCGCCGTGCGGCGAGCGTCACCCGATGGCAGCCCCGCGGCGATCCCCTCCAGCATCCACGCGCGGCTGAGATTCAAGCCGTCAAGATGGGCCAGCTTGCCGTCGCTGGCATCAATGACCACCGCGGGCTCGAGCCAACCCACAGGATCGCCATCTTCTGGAATACCTGGCAGAAGCTGGCGCAGCCGACTCGCGAACGCCTCAGGCTCTAGTGTCCGTCTCAGAAGGTCGGCTTCAGCCAGACACGGTGACAAGAAATCTTGCCCAGAGGGTTCATAGTCGATAGGGCAATCGCGATCATTGCCATAATACTCGTCGATCCTGGACCGCAAGAGTTCGAACATCCCCGGATCTGGTGCTCGCATGGCCCAGTCAAGGAGAAGGCCAAAAGCAAACGCCGTCTGCGAATGCTCACCGACACGAATCGGATGGGTGAGCTTGGGCAACCAGGCCTTGATCTGCTGCGAGGCCGCCGTCTCGAGGGGAGCCAG
>CAZPZZ010000018.1:17661-20426 GCA_964591245.1 uncultured Vicinamibacteraceae bacterium
GCTTGGGCAACCAGGCCTTGATCTGCTGCGAGGCCGCCGTCTCGAGGGGAGCCAGGGCCGCCAGCCAGGTCGTGGCTTCCGGCTCAGCCCATTCCCTGAGTTCGCTGGTAAGCTGTAGGAGCCAAGCAACGCCGTAGGGACGCTCGAAGGCCGCGCGACCCGGTGATTGGAAATACTCGACCTCCCCACGGATGCGCTCCACCGTAAGGCTCCGCCGAAGCGCGGCACGGGCTGCCTCTGCGAAGGTTTCTTCGCGATATAGCCGCGCCAACCGTGCGAGCAACCAGTGACCATGGACTGACGAGTGCCAATCGAAACAACCGAAAAACGCCGGTGTGAGCTCTCGAGGCGGACGGACATCTCCGTCATCGACAAGCACATGCGCAATCTTGTTGGGATACTCGCGGTGCACACAGTCGAGGGCAAGCGTCGCTAGGCGGCGCATCTGGCCCGCCGTCTCGGACTGGGCCTGAAGCACCCCAGATGCACCGAACACCAGACACGTCAGAACGACTCCGCCGCACACCGGTCGCCACAACCCGCGAAAACGTCCGCCCCGTCTCTTTTCCCACATACTCTCAGAGTACCGGATTCCGCCTCCATCCGCAGCATCTCGAACCGGTGGCTCACCCTCTGACATATACTCCGCTCATGGATACCCTACGCGTGTGCGTGTCGATGGCGGGAACCATCGTCTTCGTTCTGGCGGGACTGGCCCCAGCGACTGCCCAAGACCTCCCGCTCTACACATGTGCAGATACCGGCGGCGCCCGCCCCCTGGTAGTCGGCATCACCATCTGTGACGCCAAGCCGACCGAATCCCTGACCCAGCGCATGGACGCCGACAACCTTCAGCTTCGCGAGGGAGTCCTGATCACCGAAGTGATTCCAGACGGAGTAGGCCCGGTGGCCGGCCTCCAGAGTGGCGATGTGATCTATCGTGTGGGAGGTGTCGATGTAACGAATACCAGCGAAACCGCCGAGCGCCTGACACTTTTAGTAGCCAACGCCGACGCAGTCATCAACTTCCTCCGGCGGGGTCGACCCTATCGCGTAAAACTACGAAGCCCCTGAGGCAGGCGTCTGTAGCTGCGGTACCACCAGTGCTACCGCGAACATCGCCTCAATGTGCCATTCCGTCCTGGGGCATCGGCAGATGAACAAGCCAGGCCGTCACCGCCAGCAGCACGACCGCAACGGCCAGTTCTGCGCCTCCTGAGTACCGCAGACGCTCGCCCCCATCCGCATCGGCAAGTCGCGGTTTGACGAATTTCCAATTGTAGGCACCCAACATCATGATCAGACCGAACAATCCCATCTTTACCAGCAATACACGACCATAGAGCGTCTGCCACAGCTGGGACCACTCATCCACATAGAGCAACGCTGTCAACGCCCCTGTTCCACCGACGATGGCAGCCGCCGTGAGCGCAGCCGGCGAGAAACGATCGACCAACCGCACCACCCTGGCTTTTCGATCTCGACGCTCTCTCGACATAGCCTGCAGACCATCCACGAGGAGCACAAACAACGACCCGAGCCACACCCCGGCCGCAAGGAGGTGCACCAATTGCAGACTCCATGGCCACAATCTCCCTCCTGCATAGGCCCACGCATGACCGGTGAGCGGCGCACTCCCCACCACGACCAGCCCGACGGCACCCAGCAAGAACCACGCTCCCCGCCACCGTAGCCAGACCAGCACGGTGGTGACCATCGCAACCACGGCTGCACCCACCTGGATCTGCCAACGTGCACCCCAACGAGTCTGTTCCGCCACAAGCCGTAACAAGGCCCCGGTGACGGGCTCGTCCAGACCGAATGCCGAATACGTCTGAGCATAGAGCCGAGCAGCGCTAGCCAGCACAAGCAACCCGGTGGCCAGACCGGCGTGGACGACCAGTCGACGGTCGGTACCGCCTGGCTCGCGGCTCTCCGCGATCCCGTGCCCCACGAGCACCCGATAGCCGATCACACCGATCAGCCAAAGGAGGGCCACGCTCGTAGACCACTTCGCCATCGATAGCAAGAACAGGGCGTAGCTCTCACCGTTCATAACCGCAGATTACTCCAATGTTCCGGAAAGAGAATGTACATCTCCTCACATCCCCCTCACGCTGTCGTAGGATTGAACGATGCTCTCCCGCCATCGCCCCATCTACTTCGGTATACTGCCGACCCTGCTCCTCATCGTCTGTCTGCCGGCCGGAACCGGCGCGCACCCGCTCACCGCAACCGAAACGACCATCCGACTCGGAACCGACGGCACGTTCCAAGCAGATCTGATCGTCGACCTCGACGCCCTCGCGCTAGGCGCTCCACAAGACACGGACGACGCAGAACTGGTCACGGCGCTCAACGGACTATCTCAAGACGAGTTTGATACACGCCTCGCCCAGCTCAGGCGACTGTTTCAGCGGCGAGTCCGGCTCCGATTCGACGGCACTCCCGCCCCTTTCGAGGTCTCATTCCCAGACCACGGCACACCGGCCAGCACAGAGGCAACCATCCCAACCGTGCTTGGGTTGACGGCCAGACTGATCGGCACCATACCCGAGGACACCACAGAACTTGAATTCTTTGCATCACGCGCCTTCGCCGAGGTCAATCTCACTATTTACGATGAAATGACTGGCGAGACCAGACAATCTCTGATCGAACGCGGCGCCCGCAGCGACCCGTTTCCCCTTGGCCTCCCGGTGCCCCCCCCGGATACAATCACGCTTCTCCAACGGTATTTGTATCTGGGCTTTGTCCACATCGTG
>CAZPZZ010000018.1:20526-36533 GCA_964591245.1 uncultured Vicinamibacteraceae bacterium
GGATACAATCACGCTTCTCCAACGGTATTTGTATCTGGGCTTTGTCCACATCGTGCCGCGAGGACTGGACCATATATTGTTCGTACTTGGTCTATTTCTCCTCGGGAGTACGCTCCTTCCGCTGGTCTGGCAAATCACCGCGTTCACCGTGGCACACGCCGTCACGTTGTCACTCGCTGTCTTTGGAGTCGTATCGCTTCCCCCTTCAGTGGTCGAACCATTGATCGCCCTCTCGATCGCCTACGTCGCCATAGAAAACCTGTTGACCGACAGATTGAGCTGGTGGCGCCCCACGGTCGTCTTTGTCTTCGGACTTCTGCATGGTCTCGGCTTCGCGGATGTCCTCCAGAACATCGGACTCCCGGCCGGTGAGCAGTTGCTCGGGCTTGTCAGTTTCAATCTTGGGATCGAGTTGGGCCAACTTGTGGTCATCGCTCTGGCGATGGTCGCTGTCGGGTGGTGCCGTTCCCAACCCTGGTATCGCCGTCGGGTGAGTCTGCCTTGCTCTGGACTCATTGCCGCTATCGGCATCTACTGGGCGGCCTCCCGCGCCGGCGCAGCCTGGTGAGAGCGTGTAGAATATGATTTTGTTGCCGAATCCTTGGTCGGTATGCTGCCGGCCAGAATTCCACATCAGTGAGGGATGACTGGATGAATACGGCTGCACACGGCCCGAAAGTGGCCGCTCTTCTACTCTTCACCCTGACACTCGCCCTGGTGGTGCCCGCTGCAGCCCAGGACTGGCCGAGTTGGCGAGGGCGAAGTCAGACCGGTGTCTCAGATGCGACAGACCTCGTGTCGAGCTGGTCACCAGATGGCGAGAACCTGATCTGGTCTGACGCATGGACCGGACGCTCCACGCCGGCCGTCTTCGACGGTCGAGTCTGTGCAAACGGACGGACCGGAGACGGCGTGGACGAGCAAGAGGTGGTGGCGTGCTGGAACGCCGAAACTGGCGAAAAACTCTGGCAACACAATTTCAACATCCAGAATACGACGGTCCCGTTCAACCGCGTCGGCTGGGGCAGCGTCACCGGCGACCCGGAGACCGGTTACCTCTATGCCATGAACATCGACGGGGACCTCAACACCTTCGAACGCGACGGCACCATTGTCTGGAGCTGGCGCCTGGCCGAAGAATTGGGCCGTGCGTCTGGTTACGGCGGACGAACATCGAATCCGATCGTCGACGAGGACCAGCTTCTTCTGAGCATCATCGGATCCGGCTGGGGCAATCTCGGCGGCCCCCCTCGTCATCGCTATTTCGGATTCGACAAACTCACCGGTGACGTGCGTTGGCATTCGACCCCGGGCGGAACCGTAGCCGACATGAACACACAGTCAGTCGGTATTGTCGGGGTCGTGAACGGGCAACGTCTGTGGATCGACGGAAATGCCGATGGTCATATCTACGCACTAATGGCCCGCACCGGTGAGAAAGTCTGGGAGTATCACCTGAGTAAACGTGGCGTCAACGTCTCCCCGGTGCTCGTCGACGACACCGTCTATGTTGCACACAGCGAAGAAAACGTCGACGCGGGAACGATGGGACGCGTGGTCGCGATCGACGCGACCGGGACGGGCGACATCACCGCAACTCACGAAAGATGGCGGGCCAATGAACTGGCGGTTGGCTTCTCCTCTCCGCTCGTGCACGAGGAGCGGCTCTATGTCATCGACAACTCTGCGAACCTCTTTGCCCTCGACAGGGCGACAGGCACAGTGCAGTGGGAACAGAGCGTCGGTACGGTCGGCAAGGCCTCTCCAGTCTGGGCCGACGGGAAACTCTTCATCACCGAAACCAACGGTAACATCCGGATTCTCGAACCCGGCCCAGACGGAGCCACCGAACTCGACCACGACGAACTTGAAGTCTCTGATGGTAGATACGCGGAGATCTATGGTTCATTCGCCGTCGGTTATGGTCGGCTCTATGTCACGGCAGAATCAGGCATCTACTGCATTGGCAATGCCGATGCGCCGTTCCTCGTCAATGCCGGAACCCCGGCAAGTCTCGGGACCGAAACGGCCGCCACCGGGACTCCGGCCTCGCTACAGGTGGTCCCGGCCGAGGTCATCACATCCGCCGGAGAATCCGTAAATTTCGCGGTCCGTGCCTACGACGCGAATGGCCAATTCATCGGCACCCAGGATGCGACGTGGGCTCTTGATGGACTGGCTGGCGGTGCCGTATCCGCCGAGGGAGTTCTCTCAACCGATACGCGGGCGACCAACCAGGCCGGTAGCGTCACCGCAACGGTCGGAGGGTTGAGTGCGACCGCTCAGGTGCGGGTATACTCGCCGCTCCCCTGGAGCGAGAACTTTGAGAACGGTCGCCCCCCACACTGGATCGGTGGCGGCGGTAGTCTGGGTGTTGTAGATCTGGGAGGCAACCAGGTCTTCCGCAAAGGTTCTTCCCGCACTGGCATCCACCGCCATGCGGTCTACCTGGGTCCGACCAGTATGTCTGGCTACACTATTGAAGCTGATGTACTGTCCACCCAGCAGGGACGCCGGAGACCGGACATCGGGCTCATTAATAGCGGCTACACCATGGACCTTCAGGGTAATCGCCAGAAAGTGCAGTTGCAATCATGGGCCGCGGAGCTTCGCATCAAAGAAGAAGTCGACTTCCCATGGGAACCCGATACCTGGTATCGACTCAAACTGCGCGTCGACATCGACGGCGACCGTGGGCTGGTGCGCGGGAAGGTCTGGCCAAGTGATGCCCCTGAGCCAGAAGAATGGACCATCACCGCTGAGGACCCGCTACCCAACCGCAGTGGTAGCCCTGGCATCATCGGCTACTCGCCGATCGATATCTACTTCGACAATGTCCGTGTAGTGGAGAACCAATGACTCGACAGCGTCTGACGTATACGTTGATAGTCGGCCTCGCGGTGGCGGGAGCCACCAACCCAGCCACGGCCCAAAACAGTGCCGAATCCGAAGTGGCCATGTTCGGCAATACTCCCTCTCGCAACATGGTCTCTGATGAGACTGGCGTGCCGGCGGCTTGGGATCCCCGGAGTGGCGAGAACATTCTCTGGACTCAACCGGTCGGTTCACAAGCGTACGGTGGCCCGGTCGTAGCCAACGGCAAGGTGTATGTTGGCACCAACAACGAGGGCGTCCGCAACCCGGCTTACGATGGGGATAAGGGCGTCCTGATGGCATTCGACGCCATGGGCGGGGAGTTCGTCTGGCAGATGGTCCACGACAAGCTGTCAGCCGGCCGGGTGAACGACTGGCCTCTCCAGGGCGTCTGCTCCACCGCCTTCGTGGACGGAGACCGGGTCTGGTACGTGTCGAACCAGGCTCACGTCGTGTGCCTCGATGCCAACGGACTGGCTAATGGCAACGACGGCCCCTTCACAGACGAGACCAATACAGACCCGACGGATGGCGACATCATCTGGTCCTATGACATGATCGGCGAACTTGACGTCTTTCCCCACAACCTCGCCACCGGCTCGCCGCTGATCATCGGCGACGTCCTGTATACGGTGACGAGTAACGGTGTGGACGAAGGCCATGTCAACATCCCTTCGCCCTTCTCTCCCCACATCATCGCCCTGAACAAAAACACGGGCGAGCTGCTCTGGGAGAACACCGACGTTGGTGAGGGCATCCTCCACGGCAGCTGGACCAACGCCGCATATGCGGAGATCAACGGCCGGCCACAAATAATCGTGCCCGGAGGAGACGGCGTCATTTACAGTCTCAATGCCGAAAACGGAGAACAGATCTGGCAGTTCGACGGCAATCCAGAGGATGCAGAGTGGATCCTCGGCGGACGCGGCACCCGAAACAATATCCTTTCCACACCGGTCATCTACAACGACCGCGTCTATATCGGCGTCGGGCAAGATCCAGAACATGGTGAAGCTCCCGGACATTTCTATGCTATCGACGCCACCGGCCGTGGTGACATCACCGACACGCACAAGATTTGGAGCCGTGACGGCGACGACTTCTACCGGACGATGTCAACAGCAGCTATCGCCGACGGTGTCCTCTATATCTCCAGTCTGTCAGGATTCCTCCACGCGCTGGACCCCGAGACCGGAGAAGAATTCTGGACCTACGATGCCTTCGCCGCCGTATGGGGTTCCCCGTTTGTTGTCGACGGCAAAGTCCTGCTCGGTGACGAAGACGGGGATATCGCAGTACTCCGTGCCGGGAAGGAACTAGAACTTCTTGGCGAAATCAACATGGGAGCATCGGTCTACAGCACTCCTGTGGTGCGCGATGGCATTATGTATCTGCTCACCAGAAATCGTCTATGGGCCGTGAAAGACGGTGCCCAGTCTGAACCACTCGGCAACTAGCGCCGCACTTACTACCTGCGGGTGGCCGCCTCCTCGGCGGTCACCTCCGCCTCTCTTGCCTCCTCCGCCCGCGCACCGGCCAAGATATTGGTCAGGCCGTAGTTCCCTTCATGACACGCGTGCTCGAAGATTGGTCCCCGCGTCTTTTGCATCGGCATCCTCGCCGTCCAGGGACGGGCCCAGGTTCGCTCGTCCTCAACCGTGAACGTGTACTCAATCTGGTCGTCCGCCACGCGCGTAAACCGCTCCACAACCCGCATCTGGTCACTCGAACCCCGGAAGGGTCTCTTGCCATTGAAGTTCGTGGTCTCGACCACTAGCGTATTCCCCTCCCAGTACCCGCGGGGCAATCCCATCCACTGACGGGTCGTCTCGGGTGGCTGGCTCCGTCCATCGAGTGGGATGATCCGCGCGTCATGGATCATCTCGATAAGAATCATGACGTGGTCCGCCCCCTGCACGATGTGGAAGTTGCTGTTGTAGCCCGCGTTGAGCATTGGAGGCCCAGCGCTACCGGTAATAATGCAGCGTGCCCCCAGTGGGAGATTCTCAGCAGCGTCGTAGGGCCCTCCACGCGCTTCTCGCGCCGCCTGCCGCTCCCTGGCCCGCAAACGCCCCTCCACGGTTACCGGCGGCAATTTGCCGTTCGGTGGGTCCACGATCAACGAGGTACGAAAATTCGTCGCCATCGTGGCCTGGCTGCGGTCCAGCCCGAATTGCGTGAAATCGTAGTGCACATCAGGGATCGTTCCAGGCTCCGTCTGTGCCGATTCTCTCGTCGCACGACCCGAGACGATGTCAGCCACTTCTTCCGCCGTATAGAACGCTTCGGTCACATTGTCCGGCCGCTCCAGAGGCGTGTACGTCTGATTCGTCCAGAACCCCTGTAGATCAGGGTGTCCATAGGGCGTACGGGGCACGCTATACCTCTCCGAGCCCGGCGTACTTTGCGCCAGGGTTGAACGAGCAGCCGTTGCCACCCCCAAGGCGACAAGCAAGATCAAGACACCGGCCGACGTGAGCGCTCGATGAATCATGGAAAACTCCTCTTGGTGGCGTGGAAACAGTTTTCGATCCAACCTCCGCCGGGAGACAGGTTGACTGCTGGTGTACAACCCCTTGACCTGAGTACCGTCCTTATACACCATGGCACGGTAATCTGGACCACCTTATCGTAGGTTGAGTCGGTTTCGTTCAGGACTGGCCCGCGCAGGAACGCGGACGTCACGTACTCCAGGATCCTGGTCCTCGCCGACCCACTCTACGCGTCGATCGGCCACGATCTTTACCCAAGGGAGAGACCCATGCGTGTCATCACCACAACGCTTCTCACTCTAGTTATCACCGCGGCCACGGTGGCCACGCAGGACTCCTCGCACGACACGCTCGATATCTACGTCATCGACGTCGAAGGTGGCGAAGCGACCCTGTTTGTGTCTCCGTCTGGCGAGTCGATGCTCGTGGACGCGGGTTGGCCTGGATTCGACGGGCGCGACGCCGACCGCATCGCCGCAGCCGCTCGTGCTGCCGGTGTGACCGAGATCAACCATCTACTCATCACCCACTTCCACACGGACCACATGGGCGGCGCGCTGCAACTCGCCGAGCGGCTACCGATTCGGCACTTCGTTGACCATGGCACGACAGTCGACGAAGGAGACCGGCCACGAGCCGCGTTTGCGCGCTACGTCGAACTACGATCGCGCGGGCAACATCAAGTGGCCAGCCCCGGCGATCCCGTTGCATTGGACGGCCTGAGCGTGCGCATCATCGCGTCACACGGGGCAGTCCTCGCGAGCCCACTTCCCGGCGCTGGAAGCGACAACACACATTGCACCGATTTCACGCTGCACGGCGATGAGATCACCAGTCGCTACGGGGACGCAGAGGACCAGCGATCAGTCAGCGCCTTCGTAGGATTCGGTGCCTTTCGCACCGTCATCATGGGTGATCTGACGTGGAACAAGGAATACCCCCTGATGTGTCCAGTGAACAAGGTTGGGGTGGTCGATCTCTATCTCGTGTCGCACCACGGATCGGACACGTCCGGGTCATCCGCCCTCGTCGAGGCCCTTCAGCCCAGAGCGGCTGTCATGAACAACGGCCCCAGGAAGGGTGGGGCACTCCAGACATTCCAGATACTTGCGGAGGTAGACAGCCTCGAAGACATCTGGCAAAACCATTACTCGATACCCGCGGGCGCGGCGAACGCCTCTGAGGCGCAAATCGCAAATTTACAGAATTTTGCCCCCGTCGAAGACGAGGATGCCGTCCACCTGGGCATGGCGCACTGGATCCACATTGAGGCTCGCCGTGACGGCTCATTCACCATCACCAACAGTCGTAACGGCGTCAGTCGAGATTACGCCGCTCGATGAGCGTGGGTGCCGCAAACAGAATGAACGGCAATTGATAGGGCGGGTTGGCTAGCCGCGCCCTTCAGAGGGAGCGCACTCGCAGCACCACCCCTGACAGCCCGGAACGCCACCGACCAGCCAGGTTCCACCGTCGGCCCGGCCTCAATCCCGGGCTTTCGGGATCAACTCGCTTTCGATACGCTCGCCCTCACGCTGGATCACGATCGCGGCTGGCTCCCCCACCTTCAACAGGTCAAGCGCAAAGGTATAGTCATAAATGTTGGTGATCGAGTAGCCGGCTAGTTCGACAATGATGTCACCCTCGCGTAGACCCGCGAGTTCAGCTGGGCCGCCTGCCATGACCCCGGACAGTAGTAGTCCGTCCACCTCGGCACTGTAGTCTGGAATCGTGCCGGTGAATATCCGGATCGCCATCTGTCCACCCTCTTGCCCGGTCTGTTCCACCCGGACAAAGTTGGGAGCCTCCGAGGTCTCGAGGAGACGCTCCGCGACTGCCGCCCCGTACCGTGCCACACGTGCAAGATCCGGATAGTTGAGGGTTTCCGCGTCGTCTGTAGGACGGTGATATTGTTCGTGACTTCCAGTAAATAACGCGAGGGTAGGCACCTCGGCCAAATTGAAACTACTGGAATCAGTAGGAAGATAGGGATCGGCAACCGCCTGGAGATCGAAGCCGAAACTCTCGTTGATCTCTTCAACAAGAGGCGGCCACACCGGACTGCTTCCCAGTGCCTGAACGATTAATCGATTGTCCCTCATGCGTCCAACCATGTCGAAATTCACGTAGGCGGCGATCTCTTCAGGAGACACCGGTGCACTCCTCACGAAATCGGCGGAGCCTAGCAAACCGATCTCCTCGCCGGACCAGAACGCAAGAATAAGCCCACGCGACCGCTCACGAGCGGACAATGCTGCCCCCGCGGAGAGGACCGCGGCCACCCCCGACGCATTGTCATCTGCTCCATTGTGGATACTTCCGGCCTCACCACTCCTCGCCAGGGAATCTCCATTCTCCCCTCGGCCCAGGTGATCGTAGTGGGCACCAAGCGCCACGTAAGGCTTCTCTCTTGTCTCCTCCGTCGTCGACGGTAAGAATCCCACCACGTTGTACGCCGTGTGTTGCTCACGGAGCACAGTTGTATCGATAGTGACCTCGGCCGGAATCTCGAATCCGCTGACGTGCGGATTCCCCGAATCAAGCTCTAGCTGTGCCGCCTCCAACGTCTTCTCGGCCAGACCGAAGAGAACATCGTCAACCCGAGAGCTGACGCTGACGGCCACAATGCTGGAGTCGGCCACCGCCGTGTCAGCCGCCATCGGCACCAGCACACCAGCGTTGGGCGACCGCGGCCCGGTGACCACCAATAACCCTTTGGCTCCACGCTCTCGGGCCGCTCGCGCCTTGAAACGAAGTCTGGAATACCGCGAGAACAGCGCGCGTACATCTCCCTCGCTATCCTCTGGAAAATAGCGAAGTACCACAACAATCTTGTCCGTAACATCTATGGTGGCGTAACTGTCGTAGCTGAATCCGTCGGTTTCGGGAACGACGAGACCATAACCAGCAAAAACGAGCGACCCATTCACCACGCCAGATTCAGAGAAGGAAAGCGGGCGTACCTCGTCCGGGTTACCCCATTCCTCAGCACGGTCTCCAGCCAGACGTACACTCGTACCACCATCAGTCGCGACCCCGGTGTATTGGAAGGCCAGCCGATAGTCATCCTGCCCAGGCAAGGGCGTAGCTCCGATGGCGTCGAGTTCCCTGACGATGTACTCTGCGGCGCTGCGGATACCATCTGAGCCCGTCAGTCGCCCCTCCAACTCATCCGACGCCAGCCACTCGACCGCTGCCTGGATAGATGACAACTCGTCCTGCGCCGAGGCCCAATGCCCAGACAGCAACGAGGACATGATCCCAAACACCACCACGAGACTGCGTTTCCATTTTCTGTTCATGTCGCCTTCGACTCCATCAGCTGTCACCGCCCCAAACATTGTAATCAGCCGTGCCCCCGACCACCCTCAGCCATCCCGCCCCCAGATGCGTCAGGCCGCCACTCACCCGTGCTCCACGAAACGGCAAGTGCCCGAGTCCCCCGGCAGCGAACTCACCCAACGTCCGGGCAACGCGATGCCCATCAGACTGGACACACGGACGAAAGTCGCCACCGAAGAGAGGACGGGGTCGATAGACGCAAGAACCCCGGTCGGGTTCACATCCAGCCGGGTGGACGTACTTTGCTACGAACGGGATGGACGGCGCCCACGCCCGTCCCGACGAGCCCGGGGAGGGCGCGTAGACGACGTGGCAGGGTAGCGCTGAAACACTCGATCACAGGCGCCTCGAAAACGCTCCGCGAGCTTCCGCCCGACATCGCCTGGCACCACTCCCAACGCTCTCTGCTCCGCCTGCATTCCTTTGACGGCGTCCACCTTCTCCCGCCGCTCGACCTCTGGGTCGACCTTGGCCCCCATTGTATTGCTGGCGAGCGCCTCTCGAAGACGGGATGCCAAAATTTCAGACGGCAGCCGGTTGTCAGCCGGCTCGGCTTCCGGCGCCGCAAGCAGTGCCTCAACCCGCTCACAGAGCTGCTCGAGCGCCAGCTGATTCCGCCGGGGATCGAGGTCAGTGCCAGCGAACGCATCAGGGTGCTGTTCTACCAGGCGCGCCAGTGCGGCGTCGAACCGTTCAGTCAGATCACGTTCAAGTGCACGGGGTATCGACGGAAACTGTTTCCACTCTGCCCTGGCAGAGGCGACGATTGGTGCAACGTCCTCCCCAGGCGCTGGCAACGGCACCGCCTCGGTGGATGCATCCGCCGGGGCCTCATCAGCACTCTTTTCGTCGCCTGGGGCCTCAGGCCGATCTTCCGAAGGACCAACCTCCACTCCGCCCTCCGCCAACGACACTTCATCCGCAGTCGAGTCATCGGAACCCGGGTCCTCACCGTCAGACCCACGTCCGTCCTTACCGGGCTCAGGGCTTCGAGGCGGATCCATGACCAACGCTTCGAGCCGCTCGCACACAGCTGCCCGTGCTGCAACTTGATCAGCAAACACCGCGTCTGCTGCCTCCTGTGCACGAACATAGACCTGATCACAAGCGGCGCGAAACCGTTGCCACAACGCCTCAGAACGCGTGCGACGCACGGGCCCGACGGTTTTCCATTCCGCCTGCAGTCGACGCGTGGCCGCCTTGGCCACGTCGTGGTCCTTTTCGTCAACCAGTGCCTCGGCCTGCTGACACAACGCCTCTTTGAGTTCGGCGTTCTTGGCCCAGATCTTCTTGCGTTCAGCGAGGTCGTCACGCCGCCGCTTAAAAAATTTGCCGCAGGCTCCGCGGAAACGGTTCCAGACTTCGCGCTCTTGTTTGCGGGTGGCTGGTCCAATTTTTTTCCAGGCCTCCTGGAGTTCGGTAATGCGTGCAGCCGTCTTGATCCAGTCCGTCGACTCAGTGAGGCTCTCGGCCTCCTCGCACAAGGCGACCTTCTTTTCCAGGTTCTCACCCCGTTGCGCATCCTCGACCGCTTCAGAGGCCTCGATGCGGGGAAGAATCGCATCGTGTGCAGCTTTGAAACGCTGCCAGATGGCTTCCCCTTCACCTCGTGGGACATCACTCGCCTTGCGCCATTCCGCCATGACCTGGCGAAATTTCTTCAACAGATCCGCATCGTCATCGCGGGCCGCCAAAGCTTCCAGCCGCTGGCACAACGCCGCCTGAATGCCAACATTCGCCCATTGCTTCCACTCCACGAGTCCGCGCAACTCGCGAGTCTTCCCCATGAGGGCGGTTTGCGCATCGCGTAGTCGTTGAGTCAACGCCTCTCGATCTTCGCTCGTCGGCAACCGCCCCAGGTTGCCGATCATCGAACGCGTCAACCGCAAGTTGTGCTCGGCCGTTTTGAGTTCAAGCGACTCGTCGGCCACCGCACGTTCAATCGACTCGCAGCGCCCCTGCTGCTTCACCAAATTTGCCTGTTCCCGACGCTGGCGCTCTTCTCTCGCCGCCGTCAACCGAAGAGAACGTTTTGTTTCCGCAGCTTCGACCCGTTGTACCAGTTCAGGCGCAAGCTCCTCCCCCGCCCGGACGAGCGCCTGCCACTCGGCGTAGGGATCGTTCCATTGTGTCGTGAGCACTTTGGTTTCGGCTGAGCCACCGACATTTTCGAGTGTCTCAACCAACGCAGTCAGCCGAGCTCCCCGTTCCGCCTCCGTTCGCTGACGCGCGACCTTCCGCCCAGCTGCCCTGATGAGATCCTCGAAACGCCGTTCGACTCCGGAAGGAGATCCTTCCTTGCTAGACGCTTCCGTCGGTGAAAGCTCTGGCAACGCGTTCCATTCCGCGCGCAACCTCGCCACTTCGGTGGCCAGCTTCTCTTGGTCAGCAGCCGGATCGTCAATCACGGCAGACAAACGCTCGCACATGGCGGTACGACCGGCCAGCGCCTCACCGCGGGCCCGATCTGCCTCGGTAGTGACCTGTTGAAGGCCAGTCAAATGGTCCCGCGCAGCAGCCACAGCACGATCCCACCGCGCCGACACTGCCTCATCCTCACCCTCAGCTGCCGTGCTGGACTCGGTCGACACCGATGTCGCCAAGGCACGTGTCGCATCCTGCAACTGACGCCATTGCTGCTCGGCTTCGCGCAACCGCCGATTCACCGTGTCCTGATTCGTAAGACCAGCGAGTGCCTCGACCCCCTCGCACAGATCCTCACGAGCTTGTCTCGACTCCACCGACGACGGACGGGCCTCCAATTCCGCCAGAGCCGCACGAGCCCGACGCGCCACCTGCTTGGTCCGCGCACGCACACCGATCACCTTCAGCAGGTCTCGGTCCTCCATGGCCTTCAGCGACAACCGTGCAAAGGCTGCCAGTGCGATATCTCGATGATCGCTCTTGACGGCCACCGCAACCACCTCGCCCTGCTCATCCAAACGGCTCAGCGCCGCCTCGCGAACAGTCTGATGATTCGACCGTCGCGCCACCGCCCCAATCGCCTTTTGCGTCTCGACGCGGTCGAGCGCGGCGCGGCTAATGGACTCGAGCCTGGCCGTGCGCGCAACTTCCCCCAGATCACGGGAATCCACAAGACCAGCCAAGGCGGCAACGGCCGCCTCCGGCTCGGTCTCGTCCACCGCTATCTCCCGCAACATCGAAAACGCCTCGACACGCACACTTTCGTCGGTGTCGACCTCGGCGATACGGCGGATAGCGTCAGGATCAACCAACCGAGACAGCGCGGTCAGACGCACACTTGGATCGACGTCCTCGGCCGCAATCGCAGCAAGAAGATCCTGTGCGTCGCTATCGATTTCATCTACCGCGGAAACACGCACTGATGGGTCGGCGTGCTGCCACGCCGGCTGACCACGTAAACGATCGAGCAAACTCATGAGAACCAAATGTCAAAATATCCTGCGGGGTCAGACTCACGCCCGCAGCCTGCCCACTGGACAGCGTCACGCAGAATTATGCATACTCGGAGCCGTGAATAGCGAGAGTCGCACGGTCGAAAAAGTATCGTGAAGGAAGATTACTCCCGCTTTCGAGACACCCGAACCTACACGTGTTTGGATCTACGATACCAGATTTCGGAGACGTGGCAATCAGGCACGCTCGTGATGACTCGCCACGTGGAATCTGAAACCGAAGGAGCTTGATTATGGTGGTTCGCTCTCTGGTGACACTTCTCGCATGTACCATTGCTCTCACAGTTGCCGTTCCGCAAGCGCAGGCACAGAACAACCCGGTCGTCCTCATCGAAACAAGCCTCGGCACAATCACCGCAGAACTCGATCGCGAAAATGCTCCCATCTCGGTGGAAAATTTTCTGGCCTATGTGGAAAACGGACACTACGCGGGAACAATTTTCCACCGAGTGATTAGAGGCTTCATGATTCAAGGTGGCGGATTCACGCCAAATATGCAGCAGAAAACTACTGGCGACCCGATTCAGAACGAAGCCACCAACGGGGTGAGTAACGCACGAGGAACGCTGGCAATGGCTCGCACCGCCGCCCCGCACAGTGCAACAGCGCAATTCTTCATCAATACGGTCGACAACACAGGGCTCGACAACAGTGGCACCTCCCAGCAAGCCTACGGTTACGCCGTGTTCGGACGGGTCATCGACGGTCTAGACACCGTCGACGAGATTGAAGGCGTCGCCACTGGACGGAACGGTCCCTTCAGCGACGTGCCCTCTACACCGGTCGAAATCGTCTCGATCACCGTGCAATGACGACGGGTTCCCTCAAGCCGGTGCCACGCACACAGACGCCGGTGTAACGCGGTCGGTTCGCACGCATCTCCAGTTACGCCTGCCCAGGCCATAGCACCTTTCGGGTAGGCGTGGGATTCGCTTGTGTCCACGCATCAGAGAACCCAACGAAAGGAGTCCCGAGTGTTTCAACGCATTGGTGCGGCCCTGATGGCCATCACCGTCATTCTTCTGTCGATACCGGCCGCAGCACAGGACATGCCGGTCAACCCTCGGGTACGTGTCGAGACGAGCGAGGGGAATTTCGAGATCGAACTCTTTCGAGATCAAGTTCCGGCCACCGCCGTCAACTTCCTCGTCTACGCACGCCAAGGCTACTACGATGGAACTGTATTTCATCGGATCATACGGGACACGATCATCCAGGGCGGAGGCTTCAACCTCGACGAAGACAGCCAACTCATGCCCAAAACCGAGGGACTCCGGGGGCCGATTCTGAACGAAGCCCGACAGAGCCTGAAGAATCGCCGCGGCACAGTCGCCATGGCCCGTCTCGCCGAGCCCAATAGCGCACGGCAGCAATTCTTCATCAACCTTGATAACAACACGAGTTTCGATTACCGAAATGGAACGGCCCAAGGAATCGGCTACGCGGTGTTCGGTGAAGTTACCGAAGGGATGGACGTGGTGCAGCGGATCGGGCGAGTGCGCACGACCAATCAAGGGCAATTCCGTGGCGTGCCTCAGGAGCCCGTCATCATTCATTCCATTACTCATCTAGAAGACTAGCCGAAGCGGAACGACCATCAGGCTTCTCCAGACGAGCCTGTGCGCCAGTTTGGTCCTCCGTGATAACCCGACGGAGGACCTCCTCGCGTGGTCGACCGGCGCGTAGCCGAAAAGAACCGGCTACCAAGTCGACCAACCAGGGTCTGATGGCACGGTCGTTAGTCACGCCAGCCATGCTGCCAAGCAAACCGCCGACCGACGACCACACGATTCTCGAACAACGCATCCTCCACATCGTTGGCCAGCTCGTGGCGGAGCTTCGGCCAGGCTCAGCGGCGGCCGGCATTAGCGCAAGTGACTCGCTGGACAGGGAACTCGGTCTAGGATCGCTGGAACGTGTCGAATTACTCGCACGCATCGAGCGCGAACTGGGTATCCGCCTGACCGATCACGCCATGGCGTCGGCCGATACGCCGGCCGACCTCGTCAGGGCCGTAATTTCGGGTAAACCGGCGGCCGTTGACGCGTTACCGAGCAGACTCCCAGCGCTCGATGCCGCCAGTGCCGCCCCCGACTCGGCCACGACGCTCATCGAGGTCCTCCACTGGCACGCACGCCACGCACCGCATCGTCCGCATATCTTCCTGCGCCATGAGGACGGGCACGAAAACACCATTACCTATGCCCAGTTGTGGCGCCAGTCGATCACCATCGCCCAAGCACTTCATGTGCGCGGCATCCGGCAGCGAGACACCGTCACGCTTATGCTTCGGACGGAACCGGCGTTCTTCCCGTGTTTCTTCGGCACATTGCTCGCAGGAGCTATTCCGGTTCCGATCTATCCGCCCTTCAGGGCCGACCAGATCGAGGACTACGCGCAGCGTCAAGCGGGAATTCTCACGAACGCGGGCACCCGTCTCATGATCACCTTCGCTGCGGTAGAACGACTCGCCAGCTTGCTCAAGAGCCAAATCCCCACCTTGTCGGCGGTCACAACGCCAGACGAACTGGTTCGCGCCGTTCCACTGGACACCACGACAGACACCCCCTTACCGCCCGCACCCATACAGGGATTGAGCGACCAAGATCCAGCGTTGATTCAGTACACCTCTGGCAGTACGGGAGAACCCAAGGGCGTGCTGCTGACCCACGGCAACCTACTCGCAAACATTCGCGCCATCCGAGACGGACTCGACATACAACCCGATGACGTTGCGGTCAGCTGGTTGCCGCTGTATCACGACATGGGATTGATAGGAGCCTGGCTCAGTTCAATGTATACGGGAATCCCAGTCGTAATTCTCTCCCCACTGACGTTCCTGTCTAGACCCGCTCGGTGGTTGTGGGCGATCCATGCGCATCAGGCAACCGTGTCAGTCGCTCCCAACTTCGCCTTCGACCTCTGTGTGAACAAAATTCGCAACGACGAAATTGACGGCTTGGATCTCGGCACACTGAAGGTTCTGCTCAATGGCTCAGAAGCCGTATTAGCCCCGACGCTGACCCGTTTCCTGGACCGGTTCGCTTCTCACGGGCTCCGCCGTGACGTGATGCGCCCTGTGTATGGTCTCGCTGAGTCGTCAGTCGGGTTGGCCATCACCCCTCGTCGCGAGTCCGTCCTGATCGACCGAATCGCGCCCGATTTCAGAACGAACGGCCGTGCCATCCCAAGCGAAACCAATGACGCATTGTCCTTCGTCTCCTGTGGCTCGGCGTTGCCGCATCACGAGATCCGGGTAGTCGACGCGAACGACATACCGCTCGACAACCGCCACGAGGGACGTGTCCAATTTCGCGGACCATCGATGATGTCCGGCTATTACCGAAACGCATCCGCCACACGAGCCATCACGACTCATGATGGCTGGCTCGACTCTGGTGATCTCGGTTATCTCGCAGACGGGGAACTATTTCTCACGGGTCGACGCAAGGACGTCATCATCAAGGGAGGCCGAAATCTTTACCCCCACGAAGTGGAAGCAATTGTTGCCGACATCAAGGGTGTACGGAAAGGATGCGTCGCCGCCTTCGGTGTTGCCGATCCGTCGCTGGGCACCGAACAGTTCATCCTGGTAGCCGAAACACGAGCGACCGATCCCGCGGTACGAACCCGCCTCAAACAGGACATTCGCGAACAAGTGACCGACGCATTGGGTGTTCCGCCAGACTCGATCGTTCTGGGTCAGCCCGGCGTCGTGCGGAAGACGTCGAGCGGCAAAGTTCGCCGCGGGAGTACTCGGGATGCGTTCGTCACCGGCACCCTCGACCGTGGAGTTCACTCGCTCGCCCACCAATGGGCCAGCCTGGCCTGGCACGCAATTCGCGGCCGCCTGCGGGGCCTG
>CAZPZZ010000018.1:36633-43438 GCA_964591245.1 uncultured Vicinamibacteraceae bacterium
AGTTTTGTCGACGTTGTCGTCGTCCTGGCAACACTTTCCACGAATCTACGATTTGCTGCCAAAGGCCAACTCACCACCTACCCCGTACTTGGCACCATCATTCCACGTGCTGGCTACATCCCTATCGACAAATCGAACCAGGCAGATCGCATGGAAGGCGCAAAGGATGTCATTGCCGCACTCGCTAATGGTGAGTCAATGTTCGTATTTCCGGAGGGCACATTTGTTCGCGCGCCTGGACTGCTTCCCTTTCGCCTGGGCGCCTTCCGCGCTGCTGCCGAAACGGGATATCCGGTCGTCCCCCTAGCGCTCGCCGGGACACGGCAAATACTACCCGCCGACACGCTACTCATGCGACACGGTCATATCACGGTGACCATCGGTCACCCGCTTCAGCCACGCGGCCACACATGGAAAGACATCGTCAGGCTGAAAGAGGATGCGCGACAGTTCATTGCCACCCATGCGGGCGAACACGCGGGATAAAACACGGATGGTCAAGGTGTCAGTACCATTCGCCCTACCGCTGCCCCGTCACCCAACTCATTCAACACCAACTGGACATCGGCAAGCGGTCGGGCTCGCACCGGAATACCTGGAACATCACCCTGGCGCACGAGTGCCATGAGATCGCGCATGTCGGCCAGGCTACCCACATAAGACCCCTGGAGCGTCAGACTCCGCAGCGGCCAGAGTGGGAGTGACATCTGGAGCTGACCGCCGAAGAGACCGACGACCACGAGCAGACCGCCGATCGCCAGGCTCTTCAAACCGAGCGCAACACTCGTCTCTCCTCCGACGAAGTCAAGAACCGCGTAAGCCCCGCCCCCGGTTGCTACTCGAATTTGACGGTCAACATCTTTGTCTCTCGCGTCAATAACGACGGCACCGGTCGCCGCCGCCGCCGCCGCCCGCAGCGTGGCATCGTCAATATCCACCACAACGAGCGAGGCGTTCGTCACGACCTCCGCGAGACGTAGCGCCGCGAAGCCAACGCCTCCTAGTCCGATGATGACCAACGCTCGACCATCTACGCGAGACTGTACTTTCCGCAGAGCGCCAAGCGCCGTCAATCCGGAGCATCCATAAGTGCAAGCTAACGTGACCGGTCGATCCCCGGCATCGAACAAATACCGAGGATGGGGCACCAGTACGTAATCACTGAACCCCCCATCGCGGACAACGCCCAACGCTTCCGGCCGCGAGCAGAGATGTTCTTGACCGGCCGCACAGGTCTCGCAGGCGTTACACCCGATCCATGGATAGACCACGCGCGGGTGCCCCACTTCAACGCCACGGGCTTCGGCACCGAGAGCGACAACGGTTCCGGCAATCTCGTGTCCGAGCGTCAAAGGCAACTCCCGGCCCTTCGACAGATCAAGGCGCTTACCGTTCCCCATGTCGAAGAATCCATCGCGAAGATGGAGATCGCTATGACAGACACCACACGCGTCAACGTGAAGAAGCACCTCCGACCCCCTGGGTTCAGATCGGGAATACTCCACTCGCTCCAGTGGCTGCCCAAATTGTGTCAGCTGATAGCTGTGAGGCATCGTCAAGAAAGGTGCTCGCCCGCCGCCCCTGACCTGGTCATTCAAACCGGCCGCCGGTGCCCCACGCCCTCCTAGCGAGCGATAGAGGCAGTACCGTAGATGAAGAAGTTGCTCGTGAGACGAAAATCGCCATGCCACCCGAGGCCCTCGAGGCGCTCGGTCAACCCTTCGGGTTCATAGAACACTTTGACAATGTCGAACATACGCCCGTCGTTGAGCGCGCGTCGCTCCGTTACCTGACAACGGTCCGTCTGGTGGTCTCTCGCCGAGTTCTTCTTGTGGTAGCGGTTGTCGACGAAAAACACCGTGCCTCCAGGTGCCAACGTCACACGGAGTTGAGCCCAGAACTGTTCAAACCGAGACGGTGGCACATGGGATAACCAAAAGCCGAAGAACACGAAGTCATATCGTTCATCCGGCATCCACCGAAAAATGTCGCATTAGTGGTAACGCACAGCCTTTGAACGGACACGGGCACGATTACGCGCCAAGACCTCGTTCGAGACATCGAGAGCGGTGAGCGCACCTGGATAGCGCGCCAACAACTGCGTCCAGAGCCCCGTGCCGCACGCCAGTTCGAGTATGCGTCCCGATGGCCGGTGGGCATCCAACGCTTCCCGCGCTTCGGCGAGTTCGTGATGCCACTGTCTTCGATGATCCGGCCCATAGTCGTAACGCCCCTGCCGGTAAAACCACTCATCATATTCCGGCGCGCGATGGCGGTAATACCGTATCTGCTCGTCGACGAGTCCCTGATCCGTATCTCGCATTACGGCACCGGATCAACCAACGCCTGCTCGAGGTCAGCTATGAGATCGTCGACCGCTTCAATGCCTACTGACAGCCGTAACAGATCGTCGGGAACTCGAGTCCCCGGTCCTTCGACCGGCGCCCGATGCTCAACAAGACTTTCGACCCCGCCAAGCGAGGTGGCATTCTTGAAGAGCCGGAGCGCGCCGGCCACCCTCTTGGCGACAACCGCACCCCCCTGGGGTCGAAATGACACGAGCATGCCAAACCCGTGCGACATCTGGCGAGCCGCCACCGCCCTGCCTCGATTCGTCGTGAGCCCGGGATAGAACACCTCATCCACCCCGGAGTGCATTGCCAACCACTGCGCAATGCGCAGGGCACTCTCGGCCGAACGCGGCACTCGGAGAAAGAGCGTACGCAGACCGCGCAACAGCAACCATGCTTCGAAGGGCCCAAGCACGGCACCTCGCTGCCCCCGGTCTTGCTCAATCCGCTCCCAGAACGCGTCCCGACGTGCGGTGACCAATGCCCCCGCAAGTACATCCGCGTGGCCGTTGAGTTGCTTCGTCGCGGAATGGAGTACAAGGTCAACTCCATGTTCAAGCGGACGACAGTGCACTGGCGTGCACAACGTGTTATCCGCAACGACCAGCGCGTCGGCCGCGTGCGCGATCGCCGCTGTTTCCGCGATATCAGTGATCGCACCGGTAGGATTGGCCGGGGTCTCCACCCACACTATCTTTGTTCGACCCGGTCGCAGCACTGCCTCCAACACCGCTCGGTCTCCGTTCGGAACAAGAGTCAGGGCGATGCGCCCACGCGCAGCCAGCGACTCCAGCCAGCGTTGGATCGTCCAGTACATCTGCTCGGGGGCCACGACGTGATCGCCTGGTTCGAGAACGTCGAACACCGTTGTCGCCGCCGCCATCCCTGAAGCAAAGAGCAGCGCCCCTTTCCCTCCCTCTAACCGATTCAGCAGCGATTCTGCCTGCCCGTAGGTTGGATTCTGATCCCGCGTATAGGTATGGCCCCCGGGATAGCTCCCGTCTGGCGCGCGTTCATAGGTCACGGATGGATAGAGCGGCGGCACAATTGACCGGGTCGTTGGATCGATCCAGCCTAGCGCCTGAGCGGCCAGAGTCTCGGGATCGTCTTGACGGTGTTCAGACACAGGTACCTACGCTCGACCAGAGTCGATGTCGACGGAGATGTGTCGCCACTCGCCCTGACGCAACCGAACCACGCTGAGCCCACACCGCGTCATGTGACCGAGAACGATGGCCATCCAAATATTGCGAGCTTCGAGGCCAGTCGTCATCTGCAAGACCGCGCAGATCCCCAACGGCACAATCACCTGGGACACGATGGAGATGTACAGCGGACTCTTCGTATCGCCCGTTCCCTGGAGCCCTCCGGTATAGGCAAGCGCCACGGTCACGAACAGACCCGACACAGCAAGGTACCCGAGAAGTTCCACCCCGATGTCGGCAACGATTCCGTTCTGCATACCAAAGATGGCAAGCAGCTCCCGCGGAATCATGACAAAGAGCGCTCCTACCGCAGCGGCCACACCGAGCCCCATCAGCGCCGCAACCTGGACCGATCGCGCGCTACGATCCGGAAATCCCGCACCGAGATTCTGCCCAGCCACAGCCGCAGTTGCCCCCATGAGTCCCACCGAGGTCCAGGTGATGAGAGAAAACAGTTCTGTGTATCCAACGGAATACGCGGCTTGAGCTTCCGCGCTGTAGCGAAGTGCACCAATGAACCGAAGCAGCAGGACGCCACCAAGATTCATCGCGATTCCCTGGAATCCAGCAGGAAGCCCGAACCTGAACAAGGACCGGATGACACCCCAGTCTGGCAAATAGGACATCGACCGCGAAAAGTGAATCACTAGCCGGTTAGAAAATAGCAACCAGATAAAAATGATGCCCGTAATGCCGCTGGCGATAACCGTGCCGATGGCCGCACCGTGCGTGCCAAACGCTGGAATCGGCCCAAAACCCGGAATCAGCACCACATTGAGCACGATATTCATCGTGGTCATCAGGATGCCCAACCGCATCGGTGTCTTCGCGTCACCAGCGGCGCGCAACGCGCCGCTAAAGAGAAAAAACATCAGCATGCCGATACTGAAGACGAACATCGTGCGTATGTAGGGGAGCGCCTCGACCTGTACTTCCGGTGCCGCGTTGATGAACTTCAGAAGCATCGGCGCCAGCCAATATCCGAGCGGCGCCATCACGCCCACAGCCAGAACCACTGCCACCAGAAACGCCTGATACACCGACCGATTGACTTTGTCTGGATCGCCAGCCCCGGCAAACCGGGCCACAAGAACCCCCATCCCTGTGAACACGGACGCCACAAAGACAATGACCAAAATGAAGATCTGTAAACTGACCCCGATGGCCGCATTGCCAAGGTGACCAACGAAATTTCCCACCATCGCCTGGTCGATGATCCCTTGCAACCCACCGATCACGTTCTGCACCATCGTCGGCCATGCGAGATGCCATACCGCTCGTGTGAGCGGCCCTTCGACAATGGAGCGGTCAAACTCTTTTTTGGTGGAAACGGAATCGGTCATTCGAGAAGCGGATACCCGTAAAAAAAACGACCAGGCTCGGATACCGTCATCAGAAACGGTAGGATAGTGATCCGGACTGTGGTTGTAGCATCGACACTCTATCAGATCGAATCGTTTCTGCGCGCTTCCCTCAGCCGCGGGGAACTCCGCCCGGAAGCCCATACCTCGCTTGCACCCAGTTCCAGGAGGGCCCGGCAACCTGGCGTGATTCCCCGAGCAGCCCGCCCGGCGGCAGCGCTTGTCCTCCTGTACCCCATGGGCCAACGGGTTCACCTGATCTTGACGCGCAGGGCCGGCACGCTCGACCAGCATGCTGGACAGATCTCACTACCGGGCGGTGCCCTGAATGAACTCGACGTCGGGCTAGAGACCATCGAGGCCGCCGCGCTGCGTGAATCCTACGAGGAGGTCGGGCTCGACATCGAGACCATCCGAGTACTTGGTCGCTTAACACCTCTCTACATCCCGGTCAGCAACTTTGCACTGCACCCGGTGGTCGGCATCAGTGATCATCGACCAACGCTACTCAAAGCAGTTCGTGAAGTAGCGTGTATTCTGGAAGTGTCGCTCTCCGACCTCAGACAGGCCGGACAGCCGCGGCAGGGCATCGTCTGCCGCGAGACGGGAACAATAACGGTTCCATTCTACGAAGTACAAAACGAACGGGTCTGGGGTGCGACGGCGATGATCCTAAGTGAACTGCTGAGCCTCGTACCCCCTCATTGGATCTGACCCATATTTCTTCCGTACGCTTTTTTCCGATTCATCATGGCGAAACGACGACCGCGCCGGAGCGCACCTTTATTCGACGACCCGGAACCGATCGCCGAGTCGGGGCCCCCACCACCCCCTCCGATTCCCACGGTCGAACTGACCGAGGCGGCCCAGAGTCGCTACCTGAACTACGCGCTCTCGGTCATCACCTCCCGCGCCCTTCCAGACGTGCGCGACGGTTTGAAACCGGTGCAACGCCGGATCCTCTACACGATGTGGGAACAACGGCTCACAGCCGACGCGAAGCCTCGAAAATCGGCCAAAGTCGTCGGCGACGTGATGGGGAGTTATCATCCGCACGGGGATAACGCGCTCTACGATACTCTTGTCCGGATGGCGCAACCATTTGCGCTCCGCTACCCATTGATCGACGGTCACGGCAACTTTGGATCGCTGGATGGTGACGCGGCCGCAGCCATGCGCTACACGGAGTGCCGTCTCGCCCCTCCCAGCGCGGAGCTGCTGAACGAAATTGATCAACAAACCGTGGCATTCCGTTCCAACTATGACGGCACAAAGACAGAACCCGTCGTACTCCCAGCTCGATTGCCGAATCTGCTGATCAACGGCGCCACCGGCATCGCGGTCGGTATGGCAACCAATATCCCACCCCATCACGCGGGTGAAGTCTGTACCGCCCTTCTCATGTTGCTCGATGATCCAGAACTGAGCAGCGATCAGCTCTGCCAGCACATCGCTGGCCCAGACTTCCCCACCGGCGGACAAATTCTGAACAACGCAGAGGAACTCCGTCAGATCTATTCGACCGGCAGCGGGTCCATCCGCTTACGAGCCACCTGGAAAACCGGACCAACCACCCGTGGCGCAAAAACGGTGGTCGTGACCAGCGTCCCCTACATGGTCAACAAGGCCCAGCTCGTGGAGCGGATCGCCGAAGTCATCCTAGCTCGCAAGCTGCCTCCACTCGTCGACGTCAAGGATCTCTCCACCGACGATGTCCAAATCTCGCTCGAACTCAAACGAGACGCAGACGAACGCATGGTCATGGCGTATCTCTTCAAACATACGCCGCTACAAACAAACTTTGCGGTCAACCTTACCTGCCTCGTTCCCACGGAGCAGCCCGACGTTGGGCGACCCGAACGCCTCGACCTACCCCAGCTCCAGTGGC
>CAZPZZ010000019.1:0-23110 GCA_964591245.1 uncultured Vicinamibacteraceae bacterium
TTCACTTGGCTCGATACACAGCTGCGCGAGGGGGAGAGTGGTGCTGCGTTAGCGGCGCTACGGTTGCGTCCGGTGATGGGGGGGGTCGAATATCGGGTTGGTGAGGGGCGGGCGACCGCCGCTGCCTCCATCGTAGCGGGCTATGCCTTCAATTCCCTCTCGCCCGATACGACGCAGGCCGGGGCCGGGCGGGCTATTGCGGTCAGTAACAGCTTTGCCTGGCGTCCCGGGGCCTCTGTCTGGTTTGATGTCTCACCAAGGGTGAGTCTGAATCTCTTCGGGGGGTATTTGTTGACTCGGCCGGAACTGACGTTCGCAAGTGACCTGAGTGTTGTCACCAGGCAAGTGACGGCACATACCGTCATTATCTCGGCCGGTGTGGCCTACTGGATTCTGTGAACTGATCATCGTATTTAAATCACAATTCCCCATGTTCAAGTTCACCCAGACCTATGTCCTTATGCCGCTGGTTCACGTGGGTGAGGCTGCACTCTTTGCGGTCCGCGCCTTGCGAGACGTGTTCCGCCCTCCTTTCGAGCTTCGCGAAACCGCTCGCCAGATTTATGAGATTGGGTGGTTGTCGGTCCCTCTGGTTGCCTCATCAGGGGTGGCGGTTGGCGTCGTGCTGTCGATGCACACGCGGGCGTCGCTTGAGCGATTTGGTGCCGAGGCCTTGATTCCGGCCGCGTTGACGCTGGCCCTGGTGCGTGAGACCGGGCCCCTGGTGGTCGGGTTACTCGTCGCAGGACGAGTTGGGGCTGGGGTTGGAGCCGAACTCGGAGCCATGAAGGTCACCGAGCAGATCGATGCGCTCGAGGCGACGGCCGTTGATTCCTTCAAGTTCCTTGTCGTGACCCGGATGGTGGCTTGTGTCATAGCCATGCCGATTTTGACGACGGTGATGAATTTTATGGGTATTCTCGGCGGCTGGGTGGCCGAGTCCGCAGTCTCGGGTATGGGACTTCGTACCTATATGACCGCCGCTTTTTCGATCGTGCAATTCAGCGATTATTTGCCGGGTACGCTGAAGACGATGGTGTTCGGCTTCATTATTTCCATGACCGCGTCCTATCTCGGCGTGAACTCGACCGGTGGCACGCAAGGCGTGGGGAGAGCGGCAACCCGAAGCGTCGTGCTTGCGTCGATGCTCCTCATTGCAAGCAACGTCGTGCTGGTTCGTCTTATTTTTTTCCTCTTCCCGGAGACGGCGGAATGATCGAGGACGCCGAACCGATTCGTCTGGAACAGGTATCGAAACGCTTTGGCTCGTTTCGAGTACTCGACGAGGTGTCGATTGCCGTTCCCCGTGGACAAGCCACGGTGATACTGGGGCGTAGTGGGACGGGAAAGAGCGTGATGCTGAAGCATATTGTTGGCTTGCTCGCGCCCGATGCCGGACGGGTGATCGTGCAAGGGGCGGATCTGACAGGGTTGTCTCCCTCGTCGATGGCCGTGGTTCGCCGTCAGGTGGGCTTTCTCTTTCAGAATGCGGCGTTGTTTGACTCCATGACCGTCGGGGATAACGTGAGCTTCCCGCTCCATCGACATACTCACCTCTCGGAGGATGCGATACGAGCGAAGGCCGAAGAGAAATTGGCTCTCGTAGGGTTGGCACGGGACTACGACAAGATGCCCGCGGCGTTGTCCGGGGGGATGCGGAAGCGAGCAGGTCTGGCGCGGGCTATGGCTCTCGATCCGGCGATTTTGTTGGTCGATGAGCCGAGTGCAGGTCTAGATCCGATCACATCCGAAGAGATTGACGATTTGCTCGTTCAACTCAAGCGAGATCTTGGGACGACGTTGATCGTTGTGACTCATAACATCCCGAGTGCGCGGCGTATCGGAGATACGCTCTTGTTCTTGCACGAGGGACGAGTGCTGGCCAGTGGCACAGTGGCGGAACTCGAACAGAGTTCGCACGATATCGTCAAGCGGTTCATGGAGTCGGAGTCGGGGGGCTAGGATTCGAGAGTAGCCACGCCGGGTGTTTCAGCCCCGGAGGGGATTCACGACGGGGTGCGAGGAGGTGCCTGGTGTGGGGTGGCTCTCCCGCAGAAAAAAGGGAGGAACACGTATGGGGTCGCCGCGTTTAGCGCTGGTCGGTACCTTTGTCATTGGCGGGGTGCTGCTGTTCGCAGTCGGGCTGTTTCTGATCGGTGACCGCCGGTCGTTGTTTGCGGAGCAGTTCGAGATAGAGGCAGACTTTGGCAATGTCACAGGAATCACCGTTGGGACAAGTGTGCGCTTGGCCGGCCTTGAAGCTGGCGAAGTGTTGGGTCTTGTGATTCCGTCCGATCCTGGCGAGCGATTCGGGGTCCGAATGCGGGTCCGCGAAGAGTTGCGCCCGCTGGTTCGCACTGATTCCGTCGCGGCCGTGTTGACTGATGGCTTGTTGGGGTCCGTGTTCATTCAGATTCGCTCGGGGAGTGCTTCCGCACGCCCGGTCGAAGATGGTGGCCAGATCTCAGGCATGGACGCGATCGAAATCGCGGATTTGATCGCTGAGGGGCGCGACACGTTTCGGCTGGTTGCCTCAGAGTTTCTTGTGTTGCGCCAGCAGATGGCGGATACCTTTGGTGCCATGAGCGAGACGGTGGATACGACCACGCGTATTCTGAACGAGGCGGGTGAGAACGTGCAGATGGTGACCACCGTTAGCCGGGATTTGATGGAGGACGCCCGGGCGATGGTCTCGGATACCCGTGGCATCGTCACTGACATCGCGGCGGGAGAAGGCACCGTTGGCAAGCTGTTGACGGACGACACCTTGTATGGACATTTGGCGGGGGCGGCGCGGGAGACCGAGGCGACGATGCGTGCGGTTCGCGGAAGTGCCGAAGAGGTCGAGGCGCTCGTCGCAGGGTTTGGCGGCCCAGATGGGCAGGGAACACAACTCTTGGCTACTGCCGGAGACGTGGTCGTGCACGCGCGCAACGCGATGTCCGATCTGGCCGAGAACACGGAGGCGATGAAGCGGAACTGGCTGTTCCGCGGTTTTTTTGCTGACCGTGGCTTCTACAATCTCGATGAGCTCACGCTCGACGAGTATCGGGAACTCTGGCGGGATGACCGATACACGCCGTTGCGCATCTGGCTCGATGCCGAGGTGCTTTTCGATGCCGACGGCGACCGGATTACCTTGCGTGATGACGCGGCCGTCCGACTTGATGAGGCGATGGCGGAATTGTTGGAATACCCCAGGGATAGTCCGCTCGTGGTCGAAGGATATGCCGTCGGGCAGGGCCGCAGCCGGGAGTTCGTACGTGCAGGTACTCAGGCGGAGGTGGTCCGTGACTACCTGGCGGGTACGTTCGGACGAGATGTACGACTGACCGGAACGATGCCGATCGGGGCAGATGCCGAGGGAAGCCCGACCGGAGACGGGCGTTGGCAGGGTGTCGCATTGACGCTATTCGTCGATTCGGAGCGGCTGGCGCGGACGGAGGGGGCCGTGGGGGCGCCGTAGGGGCGCTCTGTACCGTGCGGAGACGGATGCGGGAGGAGTCACGGCGACGCATTCGTGCTTGTCTCCGAATCCCGGATCGTAAAGGTGTGCTTTACGGGTTGTGTCGAGATCGGGCAAAATTGACCTGTCAGGGTGTACGTCGCTGAGCTGGTCGTGTCGTTTGACCCAGACGTGCTCGGCGGAGCGTCAGTCCGGAAGCCTAGTCCGTAACTCTAGGTTAGCGGCGTTGTAGGGGGATGTATGCGGTTAACCCGGCATCACACGCGTAGACAGCGAGCGGGACGGGCGGTTCTGTGTACGATGCTTGTGAGTGGCGCGTACTTGATGTCCGCCCTCTTTACCGTCTCGACGATGGCTCAAGCGTCGCAGGCGCCTGTGTCGTCTCAATCCGGCGAGATTCGCGGCATGCTCGACGCCTACTGCGTAGCCTGTCACAACGATCGGCTGCGCACGGCCGATCTGAGTTTGAGCGACGTCGACCCTGGTCACCCCGGGGCGGAGCCTGAGTTGTGGGAAAAAGTTGTGGCGAAGTTGCGAGCGGGTTCGATGCCACCCCCACGTCGGCCCCGGCCGGACGCCGCCGCATACGATGCAATGGCGACCCATCTTGAATTGGCTCTGGACGCAGCATGGCAGGAACGGCCTCTCGCGGGGAGGGGGAGTGCGGTTCACCGTTTGAATCGTACGGAGTACGCGAACGCGATTCGCGATCTCTTGGCGATGGAATTCGATGTGACGGAGCTGTTGCCGGGAGATGAAACGGCGGATGGTAGCTTCGACAACTATGCCGATGTCCTCACGATTACACGAGCCCATCTGGAGCGCTATCTGTCCGTGGCGCGACAGGTCACGCGGCTCGCGGTTGGGCTGCCGCCACCCACGGCTGGATTCGATACCGTTGAAGTTCCACTACATGTCGTACAGGATGATCGCCAGAGCGAGGAGTTGCCGCTCGGCTCCCGCGGTGGCATTGCCGTTCCGTTTCAGTTTCCGGTTGACGGCGAGTATGTGATCAAAATTCGACTGCGGCGCCAATATCAAGCCTATCTCATGGGCATGGGTTGGCCGCAGCAGCTCGATGTACGGCTCGATGGTCGCCTGGTAGAGCGGTTTACTGTTGGTGGGAATGCGCCTGGAACGCCGGCCGCAGCGAGCTACGCGGGCGCCGGGGAGCCAGGGTTCGCCGGAGATCCAGACTGGGAAGCGTTCATGCAGTTGACGGGTGACGCGGACCTTGAAGTACGAACCCACGTGAACGCCGGTCCCCGGTCGGTGGGTGTGTCTTTCGTTCGTGAGTTGTGGGAGCCGGAAGGGTTGCCGCAACCGCTACAGCGCGGACGCGTGCTGACGAACGATCAGATTTATATGGGATACGCCGCTGTGGCGGCGGTGGAGATCGGTGGTCCGTACGAGACGCCAGGGACCATTGCCGACACTCCGAGCCGACAGGCGATTTTCTCCTGCCGACCGATCGCCGGTGATGAGGGCGATGAAGTCCGCTGTGCCCGCCAGATTCTCTCCCGGCTGGCGCGCCTGGCGTATCGCCGTCCGGCGGATGACAGCGATGTGGTGACGCTCCTCGAGTTTTTCGAACGCGGGCGTCGTGGCGGAGGAAGTTTCGACGCCGGTATCCAGTTTGCGCTGGAACGCCTGTTGGTCGACCCGGATTTTCTGCTTCGTGTGCAACGGGATCCCGGCGGCCTCGCTGCGGGGGAGAACGTGTATCCGCTCAGTGACCTTGAAGTGGCTTCGCGCCTCTCCTTTTTCCTCTGGAGCAGTATCCCGGATGACGAGTTGCTCTCACTGGCAGAAGAGGGACGTCTCACCGATCCAGCAGTAATCGAGGCACAGGCGCGGCGATTGTTACGGGATCCGCGCGCGACCGAAGCACTGGTCAACGACTTTGCGGCCCAATGGCTCAATCTCAGGCGTGTGGCGGAAGTTGTCGTCGATCCCACGCAATATCCGAATTACGACGAGACCTTGCTCGAGGGATTTAGACAAGAGACGGAGTTGTTCGTGGCCGGAACGTTGCGTGAGGACCGCAGCGTGACTGAATTGCTCGATGCGGATTACACCTACGTGAACGAGCGTCTCGCGCGGCACTACGGTCTCCCGGACGTCTATGGGAGTCGTATGCGTCGCGTGTTGCTGCCCGACTCGTCGCGCCGAGGTGGGTTGCTCGCCCATGGGGCACTCTTGGCGACCACGTCGTATCCGGACCGGACATCTCCGGTTCTTCGAGGGAAATGGTTGCTCGATAATATTTTTGGTCAGCCAGTGCCTCCACCGCCTCCTGGAGTCGACACGACGTTAGAGGAAGATGGGGCGGCGGCGGCCTCTCCGACGATTCGCGAGCGCCTGGCACGTCATCGGCGGAGTCCGAGTTGTGCAAGTTGTCATTCCGTGATGGATCCTCTCGGGTTTGCACTCGAGCATTTCGACGTGATTGGTGGGTGGCGCTCGACGGACGAGTCGGGGCAGTCGGTAGATGCCACCGGCACGACGGCCGCAGGTGTGCAGATTGATGGCCTCGCGGGATTACGTCGGTTATTACTTGAGAACCCTGAGCAATTCCCTCGGACGGTGACGGAGAAGTTGCTTGCCTATGCCCTTGGACGGCCGCTTGAGTACTACGACCGTCCGACGGTCCGGCGCATCGTACGCGAGGCGGCGGAGCATAACTATCGTTGGTCATCCTTGATTACAGGGATCGTGGGGAGCCCGACGTTTCTGACTCGGGCGACGGAGTCGGCGGCGAACTGAGCCAGGGCCTGGACGCCAGGGCCCGCAGATGTGAAAGCAAAGAGGATCTCATGACCTTTCTGACGAAAACGTTGCCGCGGCGAACCGTGCTCCGGGGGCTGGGGGCAACGGTGGCACTGCCCTTGCTCGACGCGATGCACCCTGCTTTCTCGTTGCGCGGGCAGGCCGCAGCGGCACCCGTGCGTCGGTTCCAGGCGTTCTACGTGCCAAATGGTATGGCCATGGAGCATTGGACTCCGATGGGTGAGGGGACGGGATTCAAACTGTCGTCCATCCTGGAGCCACTGTCCGCGTTTCGTGATCAGATGATTGTCCTGTCTGGTCTGAACGCGAGTTGGAATTACATCCACGCCGGCGCGTCGGGCTCGTTCTTGACCGGCACCACACGTGGCGGACGGAATGAAATCGAGATCCTCGCCGACGTATCGATGGATCAGCTCCTGGCCAGGCATTTCGAACGGGACACCCAGATTCCGTCGCTTGAGTTGTCGCTTGACCCACCCAACAACGCGGGAGCCTGCACGGGAAATTTGAGCTGCGTCTACACGCACACGTTGTCGTGGCGGAGTCCCACCCAGCCGTTACCCACTGAGTGGAACCCGCGTGCGGTCTTCGAGACCTTGTTCGGTGATAGCGGGACGACGGACCGCAAGGCACGGGTGGCACGGCTGCAGCAGCACAAGAGTTTACTTGATTCGGTTGGCGACAAGCTTGCCGCGCTTCGGCGCGAACTGGGACCGGGTGACCAGATCAAGGTTGAGGAATACACAGAGGCTGTTCGTGACGTGGAGCGGCGGATACAGAGAGCGGAAGAGCAGAGCGAACTGGAGTTGCCCTCCCTGGAACAACCTCAGGGTGCGCCCGCGGTCTTCGAAGACCATCTCGAGTTGATGCTTGATCTCCAGGTTCTCGCACTGCAGTCAGATTTGACTCGCGTCATTTCCTTCATGATTGGTAAGGAACAGAGTGCGCGGCCGTATCCTCAGATTGGCGTGCCTGAGGCGCACCACCCACTGTCGCACCACAATGATGTTCCGGAAATCATTGCCCACATGTCGAAAATCAACCGGTACCATACGGAGCTGTTTTCCCGGTATTTGGCCAAACTCCGGGCGACGCCAGAGGGTGACGGTTCGTTACTCGATAACATGACGATTCTCTATGGGTCTGGCATTTCAAACAGCACCCGTCACTCGGGCGCGAACCTGCCGCTGATGATGGTGGGCGGTGGCGGCGGTCGGTTGCCAAGTGGGCGTCATTTGACCTATAGCGACGGGCCCTCTATGGCGAATCTCTTGATGACCATCATGGACAAGATGGATGTTCCGGTGGAGCGCATCGGCGGAAGCAACGGTGCGTTGTCCATCGATACGTTGCCGGGGTTGCTGGGCTGACGTAGGACGGTGGAAAGGTTCACCGGCCCGGCCGGTGGAGGGACGGTCGGGCAGTCGAGTTCCCCCGACGGAGTCGGGGGGCGAGGGCCCATGAAGTAGGTGAGGTCACCAGGATGTCGAGGCTATCTTTCGTACGTCTGTCGATGTTTGCCGTCGCCCCGTGGCTGAGCATCGGGGCGGTGGCGCTGGCTGAGACGTCCCCGCTCGTAGACGCGGCCAAACGCGGCGATTCGGAACTGGTGGTACAGCTGATCCATCGCGGCGCCTCTGTCGATGCCACGATGGCCGATGGGTCGACCGCGCTGCTTTGGGCCAGCTATCACGATGACGAGGAGACCGTTCAGGCGTTGCTCGAGGCTGGCGCAGACGTGAATGTCGCGAACGATTTGGGGGCGACGGCGCTCTGGGCCGCGAGTCAAAACGGGAGTGCGACGCTGGCGGCGTTGTTGCTTGCGTCGGGGGCTGATCCGGACCGCGCGTTACTCGCGGGCGAGACGCCCTTGATGGTGGCGGCGCGGTCTGGCGCGACAGCCGTGACCGAGCAGTTGCTCCTGCATGGCGCGGATCCGGAGGCACGTGGTGCGCGCGGGCAGACGGCGCTCATGTGGGCTGTGGCTCAGCATCATCCTCGCGTGGTTGAGGTGCTTCTGACGCATGGTGCAGATGTTGATACGCGGTCTGACGTGTGGACTCAGGTTATGGCGGTGCCGCCGCACGGCCAACCGGAATATAACAAGGACATTCCGCATGGCGGTAATACCGCTCTGATGTTTTCGGCGCGTTTTGGAGATCTTGATTCGGCTCGGAAGTTGATTGCGGCGGGAGCGGATGTTAACGGGACCGACGCCTGGGGTGTCAGCGCCACCACGATGGCCGCACACGCCGGCTTCGCGGACGTGCTTGAATTGTTCCTGGAGGCGGGCGCAGATCCTAATGCGGACGGTCCAGGGTTTGCCGCAATTCA
Source organism: uncultured Vicinamibacteraceae bacterium (assembly GCA_964591245.1). Taxonomy (GTDB): domain Bacteria; phylum Acidobacteriota; class Vicinamibacteria; order Vicinamibacterales; family UBA8438; genus CAZPZZ01. The sequence continues at coordinate 8,591 of CAZPZZ010000019.1, forward strand.
CCCCGCAGTGATGCGGCGGGACGAACGGATGGTTGCAGCGTTGCTGGATGCGGGGGCTGATCCAAATATGGCGTTGCGTACGTGGACACCGACGCGTCGCGCGTCCAGGGACCTCCACTTTCGTCCGGCGTTGGTTGGAGCAACGCCGCTGTGGCTGGCGGCCCGTTTTTCCGCACCGGCGGTCGTCAGGCGGCTCGTAGATGCCGGCGCCGATGTGCACTTCGTGCACGAGCCTATGTACAAGGAACGCTACACGCAGGTTCGCTCAGAGTCTGTAACGGTATTGATGGCCGCTGCCGGCATGGGCGGGGGGCGTTTGCGAGCATGGGTCCCTCACGACGATCCGGCCGACGCGGAATTCTTGGCGCTGGAGGCCGTGCAGATTTTGGTTGCCGGTGGTGCTGATCTCGACGCGACCGACGCCGACGGTTTCACCGCGCTCGATGGTGCCAAGATGGCGAGGAGCCGGCTGGTTGCGGACTATCTCGAGTCTCGTGGCGGCGATCCCGGAAAATAAGCGCCGCTAGCCTGCATCCTGTTGCAGGAGTATCTGCTTCGCGATTGTCTGCAGTTGCATGTTCGACGTGCCCTCGTAGATCTGTCCGATCTTGGCGTCTCGGTACAGTTTTTCTACGGGATAGTCCCTGGTGTATCCCACACCTCCAAACAACTGGATAGCCAATGAGGTCGTTCGCTCGGCGACCTGCGATGAAAAGAGTTTTGCCATAGACGCTTCGGTCACGAAGGGCTGGTCTCTGTCACGAAGTCGGGCGGCGTTGTAGACTCCGAGACGCGCCATTTCGACCTCGGTCTGAGCCTGTGCGAATTGAAACTGCACGCCCTGAAATGTGGCGAGAGGGTGGCCGAACTGTCGCCGTTCTCGAAGGTGTCGGGCTGTGTGGTCCAGGGCCGCCTGGGCGAGGCCCACCATTTGCGCCCCGATGCCGATACGGCCTTCGTTGAGTGTTTCGATCGCTATTTTGTACCCACGACCGATCTCACCCACTACGTGACGCTTAGGCACTCGACACTCGTCTAGAACCAGTTCACAGGTGCTGCTGGCTCGGATGCCAAGCTTATCTTCTTTTCTGCCGACATGAAGACCTGGGCAGTCGCGTTCGATCATGAAGGCAGTGATGCCGCGATGGCCGGCCTCGGGGTGAGCGTTAGCCCACACGAGAAATAGTCCCGCGTCGTGTGCATTCGTGACCCAGAGTTTGCGCCCGGTGAGGAGGTAGTCATCACCGTCTTCTTTGGCCTGAGTGGTGAGGGCAAAGGCGTCGCTTCCTGAGGTGGCCTCTGATAGTGCGTACGCGCCGATCGTGTCAGTGGCGAGTCGAGGAAGGCACCGCTCCTTGAGCTCCAGAGAGCCCCATTTACGAAGCGCGGTGATGACGAGCGTGTTCTGCACGTCGACGAGCACTGCGATCGAGGGATCCACGCGGGCGAGTTCTTCGACCGCGATGACAGATTGGAAAAAATGTGCGCCGGCGCCATGCCAGGGTTCGGGAATTTCTATACCCATGAGTCCGAGCGCGAAGAGTTGATCGATGAGTGGCCGCGGGATTGCTCCCTGTTGTTCCATCTCCCGCACGTGCGGCGCGATGACGGTTTCTGCGAATTCCCGAACGCTGGACCGAAATAGCCGCTCGTCGTCTGAGAGGTGAGTTAGCGGGAAGTGAGGAGCATGTTGATCTGCCATACGTAGACTCCGCATACAAAAGAGCACAGGAAGCGCTGGGCCTCGTGCGGCCCAGGGGGGCGCTACAGTGCGGCTGGCTCCTCATATTCGCCCCAGACGTCTCGGAAGGCATCACACATTTCACCGACCGTCGCATATGCGCGGACCGCGTCAAGGATAGGGGGAAGCAGGTTGTCTGAGTCTTCCGCGGATCGTCGCAGGGTGTCGAGGGCGTGTGTGGTGGCCGTGTCGTCGCGTCGCTCTTTGAGTTCGGCGACGCGTTGGCCTTGCGATGCGGCAGTGGCCTCGTCGAGATAGAGCATGTTGACCTGGGATTCTTCGTCTCGTTCGGTGACGAAGTCGTTCACACCCACGATGGTTCGATCGCCAGCTTCTACCTCGCGCTGATATCGATATGCGCTCTCCGAGATCTCTCGTTGGGGAAAGCCGGATTCGATCGCCTCAATCATTCCGCCAAAGCCATCGATACGTTCGAAGTACGCCCGGGCGCCGTCTTCAAGCTCGTGAGTCAGGTGTTCGAGGAAATAGGATCCCCCGAGCGGGTCCACGTAATCGGTGACGCCACTCTCGTTGGCGATGACTTGTTGCGTGCGGAGGGCCAGCAAGGCCGCTTCCCGTGTTGGTAAGGAGAGGGCTTCGTCGAGCGAGTTGGTGTGCAGCGAGTTCGCGCCGCCGAGGACGGCGGCCAATGCCTGAAGCGACGTTCGGGTCACGTTGTTGTGCGGTTGCTGCGCTGTAAGCGACACGCCAGCTGTCTGGGCGTGGAAGCGTAACTTCCACGCTCGCTCGTCACGAGCACCGAACCGGTCACGCAGGGTCGTTGCCCACAATGAGCGTGCAGCACGATATTTTGCGATTTCTTCGAAGAAGTCGTTGTGCGCATTGAAGAAGAAGGACATGCGCGGGGCGAAGCTGTCGACGTCCAAGCCGGCGTCCACGCCGTATTGGACGTACTCGATACCGTCGCGCACGGTGAAGGCTAATTCCTGCAATGCGGTCGCACCTGCTTCTCGAATGTGATAGCCGCTGATGGAGATTGTGTTCCAGCGAGGAACCTCTTTCGAGCAAAAGCCAAAGGTATCGGTGACCAGTCGCATCGAGGGGCGTGGTGGGTAGATGTACTCCTTCTGTGCAATGTACTCCTTGAGAATGTCGTTTTGGAGCGTGCCTGAGAGCGTCGACCAGGCGACGCCTTGTCGCTCGGCGACGACGAGGTACATCGCGAAGATGATTGCGGCCGGAGAGTTGATCGTCATCGACGTGGTCACGGCGCCGAGGTCGATCCCGTCGAAGAGTCGTTCCATGTCGGCAAGAGACGCCACGCTCACGCCGCATTTACCGACTTCCCCTTGGGCCAGCGCATGGTCGGGGTCACGTCCCATGAGGGTGGGTAAGTCAAAGGCTACGCTGAGCCCCGTGCCGCCTGCCGCGAGTAATTCCTTATATCGTCGGTTCGTCTCTTCCGGACTCCCGAATCCAGCAAACTGACGCATCGTCCACAGCTTGCCACCATAACCGCTTGCGTGAATCCCACGTGTATAGGGAAATGTCCCCGGGGGCGCGGGCTGTGTCGCGGGAACATCCTTCGCCGAATAGACAGTTTTGATTGGGCGTCCGGACATGTTCGTCACGGTTTTTTCACGGATGGGTGTTTTCATGATCGTGGCCTGGCGTGTGACATCTCTTCCGTGTTCTACGCGTGTGGCGGCTGCCGCGCTGCCGCGTATTTTCAACTTTACAGTGTTGATCAGGACCATGCACGAGCGGTAACCCTGGCGGGTGGCGTTGACACAGGCACATCGGTTGTCCAGAATCTGAACAGACCGCTTGTGGAATGCGGAGCGCGACGACTATGGCATGTGATCGGAGAGCAGGCGCACGTGTGAGACACCCCGGAGGCTGGGTTGCTCTCTGGTGCATGGGGCTGAGCCTCGCGCTTGGCGCGCAGGAGACGCGTGTGGACGCGCCTATTCCTCATGACACTGGTCAGAGTGTGTCTGCGTCGTTCGAGGGGTGGTATCGCAATTCTGACGGAACCCGGAGTCTTGTCTTCGGTTATTTCAATCGGAATTATGAGGAGTCTCTCGACCTGCCCGTCGGACCGGATAATCGTTTTGAGCCAGGACCAGCGGACAGAGGACAGCCAACCCATTTTTTGCCGAGACGGCAAACTGGGGTCTTTGCTGTTGTCGTACCTGCGGATTTTGGTGATTCCCGACTCGCCTGGGTGTTGACCGCGAATGGAGAGACGATTGCCATTCCGGGGCATATGCGTCCCGAATGGGAAATTACAGCGCTCGAGGAGATCACGAGTGGAAACACTCCACCGGTCCTCAGATTCGATTCGGCGGAGGGGGCGCCATGGCAGGGGCCGTTGGGAGGCTATGGCCGGATGTCGACGGTGGCCGGCGAGGCGACGACCGTCTCCCTATGGGCCGTGGACGATGGGGTTCGTAAGGCGCGGCGCGCACAGCAGCCGCCGAGATTTGGTCTCGTCTGGAGTAAGTATCGGGGTCCCGGAACGGTCACGTTCGATGATCCGGCGCCGGAGGTCGACGAGGCAGGCCATGCCGCAGCGACGGCGACGTTTGGCAGCCCCGGGGAATATGTGCTGCGTGTGCTGGCGTGGGATGATTCGGGTGGCCAGCAGGCCATCATGGCCGGCGGGTTTTTTTGTTGCTGGACCAATGCCTATCTGACGGTTGAGGTACGGTAGGTGTGGTCCATGTGGAAGAGGAGAGAGTGATGACATACGTCATACGGGCGCTCGTTGCGGTTGGTGTCCCCGTTGTTGCCGTCATGCTGCTGGGCGTCGCTCCGGCCGCGGGACAGAGCGATGAAGTCACGTTTAGTCGTGACGTCGCGCCTATCTTTCAGCGGAGCTGCCAGGGATGTCATCGCCCGGGGCAGATGGGCCCTATGTCCTTGATGACCTATGAAGAGGTGCGCCCGTGGGCGCGGGCCATCCGCGCGAAGGTGGCTGAGCGTGTCATGCCGCCGTGGCATTTGGACAAGACGGTGGGTATCCAGGAATTTGAGAACGATGTCTCGCTTTCGGATCGTGAAATCGACCTGGTGTCCAAATGGGTAGACGCTGGGGCGCCCCGCGGAAATCCTGCTGACCTTCCGGAGTCGATTGATTGGCCGGACGAGGATATCTGGCGTCTGGCGGACCGGTACGGTCGGGAGCCTGATTTGATCGTCAGTTCGTCGGCATGGTCGCAAAGCGCAGAAGGCCAGGACCAGTGGTGGCAGCCGGTTATCGAGACCGGGCTCACCGAGGATCGGTGGGTGACCGGTATCGAGGTGCGTCCATCCGAACGACGAATCACGCATCACTCGGTTGTCTACCTGCAGCAGGACGAAGAGCCTGGGGACCATGAGCCGGTTATTGATGTGCCCGGACGGGGCAGCTATCTTACGGAGTTCGCCGTCGGCAAGATCGGTGATGTGTTCCGAGAGAATACCGGCAAGCTGATGAAGGCCGGCTCCAGAATTGCGTTCGACAATCACTACCACTCTGTCGGCGAGGAACTTACTGATTCGACCGATGTCGGGGTGTGGTTTTATCCGAAAGGTGATGTGCCGAAGTATCGCGTGTACGGTGGGGCGCTTGGCGTACGGCAGGCCATGGATACACTCGACATTCCGCCGGGTAAGGTGACGGTGCACCATTCCTACACTCCCCTCGCGCTTCCGGCGCGGTTGGAAAACTACCAGCCGCACATGCATGTACGGGGCAAGGCGATGTCAATGGAAGCGATTTATCCCGATGGCCGTGTTGAGATGCTCAACCACGTGGGGAACTTCGACTTCAACTGGCACGTGAACTACGTTTACACCGACGAGTCGGCTCCGGTTTTACCCAAGGGGACCGTGATTCATCTGACCGCATGGCATGACAACACGGCGGCGAATCGGGCGAATCCTGATGCGACCCAGTGGGTTGGCTGGGGGCAGCGCAGTTACGATGACATGTATCACGCACACGTGAACATCACGTATCTGGCTGACGAGGACTACGAGCAGATCATGAGTGAACGGCGCGCGAGCACCGATAACGACGACGAGTAGTCCGGAGATGGGCTACTGGTGTGTGGGCGCCCGTGTGTAGCGGTGGGCGCGGAATGACGCGAGCAGCGTCATCCCGCGGCCGCCACCTATCTGTTGAAACGGCGCAGGTGTGCGGACGCGTTAAGGCATTCTCGTTGCGGGCGATATAACCCCTGGACCACGTGGAAACACCTCTTACCCCCCTGGAATTTCAACGCCGGTCGCGAGCTCTCTATCCAGAGCGTCTCTGTGTCGTCGATGGTGAGACCCGTCTTACGTACGAGCAATTCTTTGCGCGCTGTGATCGCTGGTCCGAGGCATTGCAGCGTTTGGGGGTCGGCCAAGGTGATCGGGTTGCGTACATTTGTCTCAATACCTCCGCTCATCTTGAGTCGTTCTACGCTGTGCCTCAGATCGGTGCGGTTCTCGTCCCCATCAATTACCGCCTGAAGCCGCAAGAAATCGAGTATATCGTTCAACACAGCGGGGCCACCGTGGTCTGCGCCCATGCCGATTTTCTCGAGGACCTGGAGGTAATCCGGGACAGGTGTCCCCAGGTTGCACACTATGTGGCGCTGGACGGGACCGCGGAAGGATGGGCAAATTACGACGCACTCGTCGCGGCAGAGACCGGCCGCGTCGTGCGCCCGACGATCAACGAGCGGGATTTATTAACGATCAACTATACGAGCGGCACAACCTCCCGGCCCAAGGGGGTGATGATCACTCATCGCAATGCCTATATGAATGCGATTGGCACGCTTCTCCACGTGCCTATGACCTGTGCCGATCGCTATCTGTGGACCTTGCCGATGTTTCATGCAAATGGATGGACCTTTGTGTGGATCGTCACGGCGGTTGGGGGAGTACACGTGTGCTTGCCAAAGGTGGAGCCCGTCCAGGCATTTGGTCTGATTCGGGATGAACGGATCACGATGCTCTGTGCGGCCCCGACGGTACTCATCGGGCTCGCCGGTTGCGCGGCGGAGCAGCGTGGAGACGTTCCGCCTGGGGTTCGAGTGCTTACGGCAGGCGCGCCGCCTGCCGCCGCGACGATTCAGCGCGTGGAAGGGGAATTCGGGTGGGAGCTGACCCAGGTATACGGACTTACGGAGACGGCTCCATTCATCACGGTGTGTGAGCCGCGACCCGAACATGCAGCCCTCTCCGCCGAGGAGCGCTCCGTGATCAAGGCGCGGCAGGGGGTAGAGCTGATTACCTCGGGCGAGCTGCGTGTTGTCGATGAGGATGGCGAGTCCGTGCCGCATGATGCGTCGACGTTGGGGGAGATTGTCGTTCGCGGCAACGTGGTGATGGCGGGTTACTACGACGACCCTGAGGCGACCGAGACGGCGATGCGGGGAGGCTGGTTTCACAGTGGTGATGCGGCGGTCGTGCACCCGGATGGCTACGCAGAGATTCGGGACAGGTTCAAAGATGTCATCATCAGTGGGGGCGAGAATATTTCATCGGTCGAGGTTGAGGGCTTGCTGATGCGACATCCGGCGATTCAGGAAGTGGCAGTCGTCGGTGTGCCGGATCCAAAGTGGGGGGAGACCCCGCAGGCGTTCGTCGTGCTTGATGCAAATACGTCGTTGTCAGAAGCGGAGTTAATCGCGTTTGCGCGTGAACAGATGGCCACTTTCAAGGTTCCCCGAAAGGTTGAGTTTGTTGCCGAGTTGCCGAAGACGGCTACAGGGAAGATTCAGAAATACGTGCTTCGCCGCGGACGCGCGGCGATTTCCAGCCAGTAGTCGGCGCGAGGTGACCAGAGTGCGCTTGATATCGTCTCGCTGGTGCGAGTGGTACGAGCGTCGACTGTTCGTTTTTGGGTAGGGTTTCGAATAATGCGCGCCGTTTCTCGTCCCCAGGATGCGTCGGTCACCGAGGAGATCTCGGGGGCTGATGTACGAGCCTGTCTTACTGCGCTGCAGGAGAAGGTGCTCTGGCTCAGCACGTGGATGATTCACCATGCGAATCATGTGCGGCCCAGCCGCGACGGACTAAAGGTGGGTGGACATCAGGCGTCCTGCGCGTCGATGGTCACCTTGATGACGGCCTTGTACTTCGACGCCTTGAGGCCAATTGATCGGGTGGCCGTCAAGCCCCACGGAAGCCCCGTTTTTCACGCGATCCAATATTTGCTGGGCAATCAGACTCGTGATCAGCTCGAACGTTTCCGTGCGTTCGGGGGCGCCCAGTCATATCCATCTCGGACAAAGGATTGCGATGACGTGGACATCTCGACCGGATCGGTCGGGATGGGTGTGGCGATGACCAGCTTCGCGGCACTGGCTCAGGATTTTCTGCGACGCCGCGGATTGGTAGATCAGACCACGCCCCCGGGACGGATGATCGCAGTGGCAGGCGACGCGGAGTTCGACGAGGGCAATATCTTCGAGGCACTTCTGGAGGCGTGGAAGCACCAGGTTACCAACGTATGGTGGATTATCGATTACAACCGTCAGAGCCTTGATGCGATCGTGGCCGATCGGTTTTTCCATCGTCTGGATACGGTGTTTCATACGATGGAATGGCGTGTCGTGACGCTGAAATATGGCAAGCGGCTCGAAGCGGCGTTCAAGCGGCGGGGCGGTGATGCCCTCCGGGCATGGATTGACGATTGTCCGAATTCTTCGTATTCCGCGTTGGCGTATCAAGGCGGTGCTGCCTGGCGGGTCAGGTTGCAGCGAGATCTGGATGGAACGTCTGGCATACGCGAGTTGCTCGACGAACATGACGATACGTCGTTACACGATTTGATGACCAATCTCGCGGGCCATGATCTCGATGCGGTGCGGGAGGCGTTTCACCTGGCCGCCGAGGACGAGACGCCCACGTGCTTCATTGCGTACACGATCAAGGGGCACGGGCTACCATTTGAAGGGCATAAGGACAACCACTCCGGATTGACCACCGCCGCGCAGATTGCCACCTTGCGCTCACAGATGCAGATTCCGGAAGGGGAGGAGTGGGAGCCATTTGCGGGCCTCTCGGTTCCGGCCGATCGGTTACAGGCTTTCTTGAATGAGGTACCGTTCGCACAGAGTGCGACGCGGGACCATGTGGCGCCTCGGATTTCCGTGCCGGCCAGCTTGGCACCACCGCCAGGCAAGCAGCTTTCCACGCAGGCGGGATTTGGCCGTGTTCTTGCCGACATCGCGCGGCGGCATTCGGATTTGGCCGACCACATCGTGACAACGTCTCCTGATGTCACCGTATCGACCAATCTAGGCGGATGGGTTAACCGGCGGGGAGTATTTGCCCGGTCGTCCCAGGCAGATGTATTTCGGGAAGGGCGTCAGCTCTCGCCGCAGGACTGGTCGATGGGGCCGACGGGACACCATCTGGAACTCGGGATTGCCGAGAACAACTTATTCGTACTGCTCGCCGCTCTGGGCCTCACCGCGCCGTTGTTTGGGACACGGCTACTCCCAGTAGGTACGCTGTACGATCCCTTTATTGCGCGTGGTCTCGATGCTCTGAATTATGCCTGCTATCAGGACGCTCGTTTCATCCTTGTGGCGACGCCGTCTGGTATCAGTTTGGCGCCAGAGGGAGGAGCCCACCAGTCCGTGTTGACTCCTCTCCTGGGCTTTGGACAGCCTGGCTTGACGGCGTTCGAGCCGACCTATGTGGATGAGTTGACCGAGATTTTGCGTTGGAGCCTTGAGCATATCCAGGCTGACAATGGTGGGGCGGTGTACTTGCGTCTTTCGACGAGACCCCTCGATCAGCCAGAACGTGAGTTGTCTCCTCAGACGCGAGAAGAAGTTGTGAACGGCGGGTACTGGTTGGTTTCCCCCGAGGCAGGTGCCGAACTGGCCCTCGTCGCCTGCGGTCCAGTGGTGCCAGACGCGCTGGAGGCTCATCGGCAGGTTTGCGAGGACCTTCCCGGAACCGGTTTGCTCATCGTGACCTCTCCGGGGCGGCTGCAGCGTGGATGGATGGAGGCGCTCCGTGGCGGTGACGTCGCCCGGGCACACGCGTGGCGGCTTTTACAACCGCTGGCCGCCACCGCGGGCTTGGTCACCGTGCTGGACGGGCATCCGGCGACATTGTCGTGGCTGGGGGCTGTCCGGCAACATCGTGTGCAGCCGCTCGGGGTAACCGGCTTTGGGCAGTCCGGAGATATTCCAGACCTGTATCGCGCCTATGGGCTCGACGCTGACGCGATCTTGGATGCGGCCGCCCGGGTGTGTTTACGATAACGGCACGGATGCCCTCTCTACCATGAATGACACTGAAGTACGGTTGCCAGAGCTTGCTGATTCCGTTGAATCGGTCAGGCTCAGTACGTGGCTCAAGCAGGAGGGAGACCGCGTTGAAGCTGGTGAGCCGATCGTCGAAGTTGAAACGGATAAAACGAATGTAGAGCTGGAAGCGCCGGCAAGTGGTGTGCTCCGTGCGATTCAATGCGCGGAGGGTGCCGATGGACTGACCCCGGGTACGGTACTCGCATTGATTGTCGACGAGCCTGATTCCCCCGATCGTCCTCCTGAGGCCGAGGCACCGCGTGAACCGGGACCGGCGTCTGTGGCCGTCCAGGACATTGTGCCGCCAAGTCAGCTCTCGGATGAAGAGACATCCGGCGAGGTTGCGTCTGCTCCCGAGTCTCCCTCGTATGGCGAGGGCCAGGCGGCCACACCGTTGGCTGCCCGGATGGCAGCGGCGGCTGGGTTGGATCTCTCGCAGATTGAGACCAGTCGAGCGAATGGTCGAATCGGCAAGACTGATGTCGAACGCGCGCTGGCCGAGCGGCGGGGGACACCGCAAGCGACGGCGCCACCGGTATCAGCGTCGAAACATGAAGTTGTGGGGCTCACTGCGATGCGTCGAGTGACGGCTGCCCGGATGCAGGAGTCGAAGCAGAACGTGCCCCATTTTTATCTTCGCGTTGAATGCGCGGCCAATGCGGCGCTGGCGTTGGTGGCCACGGCGAAGCGCGAAGGTATCGATCCGGCACCGACGCTCACCGATCTTGTGGTTCGTGCGTCAGCCTTTGCGCTCAAGCGGGTGCCACAGGCAAATTCAGCGTGGGCCGATGGCATGGTGCGTCTGTACGAGACGGTCGATATCGCGATCGCCGTCAGTACTCCAGGCGGGTTGATTACCCCAGTGGTGAGAGCTGCTGATCAAAAGACGCTGGGAGAGATTGCGAAGGAGACCAAGGAGCTTGTGGCCCGGGCACGTGAGGGTCGGCTGACACCGTCTGACTACATGGGAGGGACTTTCACGATCTCCAATCTCGGTATGTATGGGGTCGAGAGTCTGTATCCCATCGTGAACCCACCACAAAGCTGTATTCTTGGTGTGGGTGCGGCCGTGACACGTCCGGTCGTGGAAGGTACCACCGTCACGGTGGGGTCGGTGATGGCCTGTACGCTCTCGGCCGACCATCGGGTGCTCGATGGGGCCGTCGGGGCGCAGTTTCTTGCTGCCGTGAAGTCCTATATCGAGCAGCCGGGCTTGATGATGATTTGAGTTCGGAGTCACCTGGCACGTTATGAGCAACATGTTCGCTTTGCTCCGCGCCGCTTTCCACGAATCCGAGACGGACAGCTTCCGTTGCGTGCAGGGAGTCGTCTGGGGGTTGATACTCACCTCGATTCTGCTCCTGGTGGTCGAAACCTTTTTGCCGGATGGCAGCCCCTTGCTGCTGTGGCTCGAGCAGGCGGATCGTCTGCTGTTGAGTGTCTTCGCATTAGAAATTCTGCTGCGAGTACTTACGTTTCGGCCTCCCGAACTGGAGGTGTTCCGGCATCCCCGGATGGGACGCCTGCGGACCCATGTGCTGGGGCGGATCGGGTATTTGTTCCGGCCGCTCATGTTGGTGGATATTCTCGCCGTTCTGGCGCTTTTTCCTGAGCTCCGGGGGCTGCGGGCGCTGCGTCTCCTGCGACTGGCGCGGTCCACGCGCTGGTTTCGGTACCGCAATCCGTTTGCTATCGTCCTGCAAATCTTCGAAGAAAACGGCTTGTTGTTTTTCTTGGCCTTCAGCGTGCTTGGAATTGTGACGCTATTGGGTGGCGTGAGCATTTATCTGGTCGAGTTCAGGGAAAACGAGAACATTTTTACACTGCTGGACGGCGTGTGGTGGGCGTTGGTCACCGTTACGACGGTTGGCTTCGGAGACATCGCGCCGGTGACGCTGTTGGGGCGGCTCATCGGAGCGATACTGATGGTGGCTGGAATGTTCATCTTGGCGCTCTTTGCCGGCATTGTGGGGTCGAGCCTGGTCAGGGGGATGCTGATCATTCGCGAGGAGCAGTTCCGAATGAGTGACTACGTCAATCACGTCGTGGTGTGCGGTTACGATGAGAATACGCATTTGATCCTCGATGCGCTCGATCAAGAGTTGAATCTCGAGAAGACGCGTGTCGTGCTCTTCGATCTTCGGGAACGGCCCCGCAATGTGCCGCCGTCGTTTCTGTGGGTGCAGGGCGATCCCACAAAGGAAAGTGAACTCGACAAGGTGCGGTTGACGCATGCAGCGGCGGTCGTCGTGGCTGGGGCACGTGACAGCACGCCCCAGGCGGCGGATGCGCACACGATTCTTGTGACGTTCACGATTCGGGCGTATCTCGACCGCCATCGTGAAGAGATTCGCGATCGGCGCTCTCGGCTCTATATGGTCGTCGAGATACTGGATTCTGAGAACGTCGGTCATGCGAGGATGGCTGGTGCCGACGAGGTGTTGGAAACGCAGCGGATCGGGTACTCGATGATTGCCCACGCGGTTGGCTACCACGGTACGGGGACGGCTATGAGTCGGGTGCTGTTGTCGGGGACCTACAACGTGTATATCGGCCTCATTCCGCCAGAACACTGGGAGAGTAGGACTTTTGGTGAGTTACTTGTCCGAATGCAGCTCTCCAAGCGGGGAGGACTTGTGGTCGGACTTCGGAGACCTGGTGAGGAGGAGCAGATCAATCCACCGAAGGAACATGAGGTGAATTCTGAGACGCAGCTGCTCTATCTGGCTCAAGAATCTTTACTCGATCCTCCACCTTGATCCTGGCCGGAAGGTACGGTTCGGTTCCGGGAGCGGGATATAATTGACGGGTTCGAAAATTTTGACCATGTCCACGCGGAGAACAAGGTGCACCATCTTGTTCGCAACCGTGGTCTCGAAGGGGGTGCCCTGTCGAGATTGGACTTCAGGCCGCGCGGGAGGTCGGGCGGTCGCCGCAAGGGAGGTCGTATGACCACGATGATGACGCGCCTAATTACGGGATTGATTGCGTGTACGCTGCTGGCGCCGGTCTCGGTGGTTGCGCAGCAGCAAGAAAACTACGACTACTGGACGTTCCAGCGCCAGATGGTGCGCTACGGGCAGCAAGCCGTTTTCATGTGCAATGGCCTCTTCACGGGGGGGCGCTCACTCGAGAACGTGTTCGCGCAGGAGTTGGCGTTTCTGCCCAGTCCCGTGGGCACGGCCCAGGATGGGGCGTACTACACCGTTGACGAGGAGCGTCAGGCGGTTGCGATTGGTTCACCGGAGGGCGGAACTCCGGTCATGCGGGCGGCATTTCGCGAGGGGGTGGGATGTGTGATCCTCGCACCGGACCAGACCCTCGAAGACATCGACACGCTGCCGCAGCTCAACCTACCGTATCCGCCTGGAGATCCCGCGACCATTCCCTGGCCGCAGGGCGATCTTGTGGAGCAAAGGTCACTCCCCTCTGATATCGATGCGGCCGCGTTGGAGGCAGCGTCAGACTGGGCATTCGACCGAGAGTCTCCTGAGCAGGTGACGTTGAGCCTGCTCGTGGTCCACAACGGACAGCTGATCCATGAGCGTTATGCGCCCGGTGTGGATGTGTCGACCCGGACCCGTACCTGGTCAACGGCGAAGAGTATCGCGGGTACGCTCATCGGGATGCTCGTTGATGAAGGAAAGATGCATCTCGACGAACCGCTGGGCCTCGAATGGCTCCCGGAGGCCAATTCCCCGGAGACTGACCCGAGGAATGCCATCACGCTCAGGCACGTGTTGAATATGTCGAGCGGCCTCGACACGGTCGACAATGGAGGTCTGGAGTATGCGACTGGATCCGGATTGTCGTACTGGGCCGGTTCGAGTTCCGTGCGAGGGGCGTTGCGCCAGGCGCTGATTCGGCAGCCGGGCACGAATTGGGACTATGAGAATTACGATACGCTCCTTGCTGTCTACAAGATGAAACAGGTACTCGGTGACGAGCAAACTTACCGGGAATTCCCACGAAGAGCGTTGCTCGACAAGATCGGTATGCGGAATACGCTGGTGAGTACTGATCGATTTGGAGATTTCATTCTCAGCAGCCAGATCTACACCAACGCGCGCGATCTTGCCCGGTTTGGCTTGCTCTATCTGCAGAATGGCGTGTGGGATGGGGAGCGTCTGATCTCTGAGGACTGGATTGATTTCGTGCGCACGCCGGCGCCGGCAACCGTCGGGCGCGGTGGTCACTATGGTGGGCAGTGGTGGCTCGTGCCAGAGAATCGGCAAGACGTACCAAAGGATGCCTATTCAACCTCAGGGAACCGTGGCCAATACGTCGTTGTCGCGCCGTCGCACGACCTGGTGATCGTGCGGCGCGGGTTGGATTACGGCCGGCAGGGCTTCGATCGATGGGGTTTGCTGCGCGAGGTCATCAAGTCCGTTGGGCTTCAGACAAACGAAGACCAGTAGCAGACGGCGCGAGGTTTGCGGTCAAGCGACCCCGAGGGGGGAGAAAGAGAGAAAACACCACGAAGAAAAAAAAATGAAACAAAAAAAAAAA
>CAZPZZ010000019.1:23120-42797 GCA_964591245.1 uncultured Vicinamibacteraceae bacterium
TGTTTTTTGCCCCCCCGCGTGGGCTCACCCGTCTTCCCCCCCCCGCGGCGCTTTTCGTTTTACGTCCCAATTTGACCACGAGATCAAATTCACTCTTTGTCACCGGCTGCACCGAGAGTCGCACTCCCTTTTGAACCACCTTCATCTCTTCAAGCTTGGGCGTCGCTTTCAACGTCGCGAGCGGGAGGGTCCCTGGGAAGCGTTCCACGAATGCGATGTTGACCATGTACCAGACAGGTGACTCCCTGGTACTCCGGGCGTCGAAGTACTTGTGACCTGTCTTCCACGCAAAATGGTCTGGATACCCAGTCTTGCTGATTTTCGCGACCCCGGTCACACCGGAAGGCGTGGCATTCGAAGCGTAGAACAGGACCCCGTCCCCAATTCGCATGTCGTCGCGCATGAAATTACGTGCCTGGAAATTGCGGACTCCCTCCCAGGTGGTCTCTCCGTCGCGGGCGAGATCGTCGATGGTGTAGGCCGCCGGTTCGCACTTCATCAACCAGTAACGTTTTGCCATTGTGGGCCGCTTTCGGGAAGCGCGGTGGTGACCACGCTAGGGAACGAGATCGGGGCGCATCCGAGTCCGAATGATCTCGGCGGTACGATCTGCGCGCACTTGGGCGATTTCTTTTGCCAGTTCCAGGGCATGGTCGAGGTCGGCAATGGATACGCCGTCAATGACAGCCACGCCCTGTTCCACGCGTGCCGTCCATCGCACCGACTCGGGGTCTGTCAGCATCATATTCAGCGTAATGGTCGGGTTGTCGTGGAGTTCGTCGGATGGGTCGTCGGCGCGGGTGATGCCGCGCTCTCGTAGCACGTTTCTTGATCCGGGAGCACGGTAGTACTCGGGGATGTGCATGATCGCGGCGCTGTCGGCCCATTCTGTGGACAGGGTATCGGCGACATTGGACATGCCTTGTTGGTTGCCACCACTGTCACCGATGAGGACGATCGTGTGAAATCCGTGGACCCGCAGGCTGCGTGCGACATCGGTCAGCACGGCCTCGAAGGTCTCCTGTCGCAAACTGAGTGTTCCTGGACTACGCATATGACCGGTCGGAGGAGAGATCTGCCCCTCTGGTACGAGTTTGAGGATCGGTGCACAGAGTGCGTTTTCGAGTGCACGCGCAATTGCGTCACAGTTGGCTCGTAGTACGTAGTTGTGCTTCCCGGTGGCGAGCCAGGGCCCGTTCGGCGCGATGCCACCCGTCGGGATGATGGCTGTTGTCGTGCCCGCGGCGAGGGCGTCCCGCACGTCCATCCAGGTCATCTCCTCCAGCCAGACGGTATCCGGTGGTGGGAGCGGGTTCGGCGTATCGGCGCAGTTGTACACATTGTCGCGACAATCGCCGCCGCCCATCGAGCGTGGGTCGAGCGGACGTCGTTCTTGCGGAGCGGCCGGAACCGCGATCAGTAGCAAGATGCCGAGCGTCAAAACGATTCTCATCGTGGTCTCCCTTCGCGGCCTCGCATGCCGGGGCGGGGCGATGGTGATTCTCTCCATCTGGTGTCTCCGAGCGCCCGCGGCTACTCGACGATCGAACTCCAGTTGTTCACGAGGTGTTCGGCCGTCCTCCACGCGAGCGCCTGCACTGTCAGCGTGGGATTTCTTGCCCCGCTGGTGCCCATGACCGAGGCGCCGAGAATTCCGAGATTGGGGGCCTCGTGTGAGATCCCCCAGCGGTCAACCACGTTCGTTTCCGGGTTGTCACCCATGCGAGTCCCGCCATAGGCATGGGTCGAGACCCCCATCTGACCTCCGAGATTTCCCCGGACGACTTCGATGGCACCTGCTTCGCGGTACCAGTGCTCCATCTTGTCTTGCAGAAAGTCGGCGATGGCCAGTTCGTTCTGCTTGTATTCCGCCGTAATGCGGATGACCGGGAAGCCCAGTGGGTCTGTCACGGTCGGGTCGAGGTCGAGGTAGTTCGACGCATAGGGCAATGTGGTTTTCTGAATGTAGGCGCTGTTTGTACGATCGGCATTTTCTCGGACGAATGCCTTCCAGGCCGACCCCCAGGTTGGCGCGCGGTCGAAGGTGCTCATGCTGGCTGCCGAGATGGGCCGTCGATCTGAATAGACCCACAGGTTGCCGCCACCAATGAAGTCGAGGTCACTGTGGTCGAAGTTGTCGTCGGCGAAGTCGTCGATCGCGACACCCTGTGCCGGCAGTCCGTACCAGGCGTGAAGGTCGTAGGGGAAGAGCGCGGTGACGCCGGCGCCCTGATGATGACTCAGATAGTGTTTGCCAACCTGCGCATGGTTGTTGGACAGGCCAATCGGAAAGGCCCGTGATTTCGACAGCAAGAGGAGGCGGACATTCTCGTAGGTGTAACTGGCGACGAAGACGAACCGTGCGGGTTGGAAAAATTCTTCGCGATCCTGGACGAACGTGACGCCGGTGACCTTGCCGTTATTGTCCGTTTCAATCTTGGTGACGGTGGCATGCGTGACGACGTCGAGGCGGCCTGTCGCTTCGGCGCGGGGAATGGTGGTGACCGCGGGGGAATTCTTGGCGTCGACATGACAGCCACCTTTGTTGCAATGGCCGTGATACATGCAACCGGAGCGTCCCTGATAGGGCTCGGAGTTGACGGCGGCTGGTCCTGGAAAGGGCTGCCAGTTCAGCGCGCGCGCGGAGTCGGCCATGCGGTCGAGAAATCCCGTCCAGCGGAGCGGTGGCATCGGGTACGGGCGTGCCCGTGGGCCCTCGAATGGATTCCCGCGGGGATCTTGTTGTCCGTTGATGTTCCCCGCTTGTCCTGAGATGCCAATCTCGTGCTCTATGCGATCGTAGTACGGCTCAAGTTCTTCGTAGCCGAATGGCCAGTCTTCGACCGTGGTGTCTTCGGGGAGACGTGAGGATCCATATCGACGTTCCGTCTCCGAGACAACCTTGAAATCCCACGGGTTGAGCCGCCAGCTCTGTGCCCAATAGTGGAGCGCCGTGCCGCCGACGCCATTCATCATGGGATGGTTACCACCCTGCACGGCGGTGTCTGAGCGCGTGCGTCGGAGTGTGGGGACTTCGCTGTCGCACTTGCGGACGGAGAACGGCCAATCCCGAACGTTGTTTCGGATCTCGTCGGGCGCGAAATCTCGCTTTGTCAGCCTGCTTCCGGCTTCGAGTCCGACCACGTTGAGTCCTGCTTCGACGAGTGGCAGTACGGCGACGCCACCGGCTGCGCCGAGTCCCACAATGACGACATCGGTATCGGGGAGTTTAGTCGCCATGTTTGACCTCCTGCGTTGACCGGCGGACAACCGCCTTGTCGAAATTGGGGGAATCATAGGCAGACCGATGGTTTGGACGGAGGCGTCCTTGTTCCAATTGGGTCTGGAGTCCCGGGGAGACGGCTGTCCGGACCCCGGGATAACGAATCAGGTCCCAGCCGACGAAATTCTGATTTCCGCCGTAGTAGGGGTCACCAAACGTGCCTTGTAGTACGTGGCCGCGCATCATATTGAAGAACGCGGCGGAACTTCCGGTAAAGCCGGCCCGCGCGCCCGTGGCTGCTCCGGTTTCGACGTCAATCAACGCCGAGATCTGATCGATGTTCGACAGCTCGGCGAAGGAGGCTCCCCGTGAGGACCGACAATAGCGTTCGAAGGCGGCCAACCCACCACGATACGCGTCGCGCGAGTCAGCTAACGCTCCCCCAAGAGCACGGTCGATATAGAGAACTGCTCCCGCCGCGACGGCGCCAGGACCTAATTCGTCCTCTGGAATGAGATGGTCGGCAATGGCTTCAAGGAGCTGCGCTTCGTCTGCCGTCAGGTGTTCATAGACAGGCGGTGCGGTGGCAGATGCTACCGGTTGGGTCACCGCTGGTTGCTCTTCGAGTGTTTCCGCCGGCATCCCGGCGGCGTTGGGGACGCCGGCAACCTCGGCGGCTGCTGCGGCGCTGACGGCGCCTGCGCCGCGTAGGACTGCGCGACGGGAGATCAGTTGTGGTTGGTGTTTGGTCATGGTTCAGGGCTCCAGCACATCTGGGCTATCACCGGATCGTTGGTGCGATTTCTGTGGTTGCCGTCAGCCCGGAGGGCCGCGTCCGGCGAGCCGCCGCGCCAGCACGGAAAGCGGAGCGCGGGGTGGGATCCTTGAGTAGAAACATCAAGCGTACGGCAGCGTTCCATCTCAGGTTAGAACCGCTCGTAAACGGAGACAAGGTCACCTTGTCCCAGGATATGGCCATCCATTGCTTTCAGCAGCTGCTTCCGGGTGAGTCCGGATTCGAGACCGAGCGGTTGGTCGAGGGCATAGACCGTGAAGTGATAGAGATGTGGCGTGCCGGCAGGTGGAGCGGGTCCACGGTAATAGGGACGACGCCAGCCATTGAGCCCCTGGATCGTGCCAGCAAGTTCAACCGGCAGCGTTGCGTCAGAGACAATTGGCATTCCTTCTGGCAAACCTGTCGCGGTGGCCGGGATACCGTAAACGATCCAATGGACCCAGGGCGGTGGGTTACCTGCGCCGAAATCTGAACAGATGACAGCGAGTTCCCTGGTGCCTGCGGGTAGGTTGTTCCAGGAGATCGGAGGTGAGAGGTTCCGACCATCTGGTGTGTAGTCACGGGGTATTGCTTCGCCCGGCTGGAGCGCGAGACTTTCAACCACAATCGTCGCGTTCCGGGTCTGAGCAGAGAGCGGGTGCCCTGGCAGACCGACAAGGGCGAGTGAGACGGCCAAACAGATGGGGTGCCATCGAGGCGATCGCATAGCGCTAAGTCTAGCAGCCTGGGTCCGAAAGGCTGCGGTCGAAAACGCCAGTGGTCAGAATCGTGGCTGCCCACGGCGTCTACGGTCTGGTCAAGATGCTGCGGCCACGTCGTAGATCTCCCCTGAGTCTAGGGGCGGGTACGCCGTGGTGGGCCCGCAGCAGAGAGGCCTGACGGTGTCGTTCGTTGCCCGGACGGTCGTACGACGACCGCGTGAATCAGCGTTCGCTTGCGAGTAGTTCTTGGAGTTGCTCGCTCATCCACGCCGTATCCTCGGGATTGCGGGCACCGCCGGCGAGGTGTCCCCAGAGAGTCGGGATGATCCGTAGTTCCGCGTTTGGCATTCGCGCGACCTCGAGCTCGTTGTCCTCGGGCGGGAAATAAAGATCGGTCTGCGACGGCATGACAAAGGCCCGCGCCCGGATCGCGGCAAGTGCGGTGGAGAGATTGTTGCCAAAACGGGGATGCGCACTGATGTCAGCGGATTGCCAGGTGGCCAGCATTGCCAAGAGATCGTTGGCATCGAAGCTTCCGAACAAGCCTTCGGCCATGGAGAAAATGCCTTCGAGATCATCTCCGAATGCACGATGCAATCCCTGACGGAAGAAACCCTGCGAGGCAAACCAACCGGTGTAGACACGGGAGAAGGCCCTGAGTCCGGCGACCGGAGGCGTCGTGTACTCACCGTTGGCCCAGTGACAGTCCGCGGTCAACGCCGCCTTGATCCCTTCAAGGAAAACATAGTTGTGGGTGGAGGTTTTTGCGCTGCCGCAAATCGGGGCGATCCGATCGACCAGGTCTGGGTAGAGTGCGCCCCAGTGGAAGGCCTGCTGGCCGCTCATTGAGAAACCGACGACAAGTTTGATGCGTTCGATACCAAAGCGTCCGGTCAGCAATTCGTGCTGGGCTCTCACATTGTCATACGGATGCACGAGTGGGAACCGCATGCGGTCCTGGGGGGCCGGTGTGTTGCTGGGTGAGGAAGAGAGACCGTTGCCGAACTGGTTCGGCACGACGATGAAGTAACGGCTGGGATCGAGAGCCAGATCTTCGCCGATGAAAGCCTCGTTGCTGGTATGTCGTCCCGCGTACCACGTGGGGTAGACGATGACGTTGTCTTTGGTAGGACTGAGTTCCCCGTATGTCTTGTAGGCGAGTGTTGCCGATTGAAGTACGTCTCCCGAGAGGAGGCGGAAATCGCCGAGGTCGAACGTGTCGTAATCGTTCAGTGATTGAGCTGAGGACTGGACGGCAGCGGTTACTGCCGCTGTCTCCGTCTGGCCGAGTCGATTTGTGAGCAGCCCAGCACCGGCCATTGTTGCGGATTTCAGAACCGTTCGGCGTTTCATTGCGGTCTCCCTCTTCGGGTGTAGCCAGGAATACCCGTATTTTATGCCGTGGGTGTCGTCCCGCCTATTGCGATGGAGCTGAGCCCGTGACCGTGCCGGAGTCGCTCTGATGTCTTGAGACGGAGTGTCCGGCATACAATGCAGTCCATCATGGCTGCGATTCAAACGACGTCAGACACGCATGAGGTTGTCGTGGTTGGCTCTGGGGCTGGCGGGGCCACGGTGGCGCATGTGCTCACTGACCTCGGGCTACGGGTCACCCTGCTCGAGGCCGGTCCGATGCTCGATCCCTACCAGGAATTCAAGGAGCATCAGTGGCCGTACGATGTTGCCCACCGTGGGGCGGAGGAGGCTGGTCGCCGTTATTTTGGTCGTGGGAAACCATTCGGGTACTTCACGACGACAAGTGGCGGGTGGCAGCTTGATGGTGAGCCCTACACCGTAGGCGAGGGAAGCCAGTTCGAATGGTTTCGTTCGAGAATTATCGGGGGGCGCACCAATCACTACGGTCGATTGACCTTCCGGTTCTCCGATTACGATTTCAAGCCCGCTGATCGTGACGGTTTGGGGACGAACTGGCCGATCAGTTATGACGACATCAGCCCGTATTACGACAAGGCGGAAGCGCTCATCGGGGTAACAGGAAGCCGTGAAGGCATACGGAGCGCGCCCGATGGTGTGTTTCTTGATCCGCCTCCGCCGAAAGCGCACGAGTTGCTCATCAAGGCCGCGAGTGAACGCCTCGGCATACCCTGCATTCCGAATCGGCGGGCCGTGTTGACGCGTCCACTCAATGGGCGCCCGGCCTGCCACTATTGTGGGCAGTGTGGTCGGGGGTGTCGAAGTGCTGCAAATTACTCTGCGAGCCAGGTGCAGATCTTTCCGGCACTCGAGACTGGACGGCTCCAGATTCTTGATCAGGCGATGGCCAGGGAGATTGTGACCGATGGGAATGGAAAGGTCACCGAACTCCTCTATATCGACAAACGGACCCGGCAAGAACGGCGCCTGAAGTGCCGGGTCCTGGTGCTGGCGGCGAGTGCGTGCGAGTCCGCCCGTATTCTGTTGAATTCCAGGACATCGGAGTTTCCGAACGGCGTGGCGAACAGTTCTGGTGTGGTCGGTCGCTTCTTGATGGATACGGTCGGTTTCGGGCTGTCGGCGCAGATCCCGGCACTGGAAGGTATGCCTCGCTACAACAGTGACGGCGCCGGTGGTGCACATCTGTACATGCCCTGGTGGGGCTGGAATCGTCAGCAGGAGTTAGGTTTTCCGCGCGGATACCACATCGAGATCAATGGCGGCTATCGAATGCCAGGGGTGGGGTCGTTGACCGGGGTCGCCCGTGCGAGCGGATACGGCGCCGACATCAAGGCGCGGGCTCGTCGGGAGTATGGGACGACCGTGAGTTTTCAGGGTCGTGGTGAGATGATTCCCAACCATTTCAGCTATTGCGAGATAGACCCGACCCGGGTGGACCGTTGGGGGATTCCGGTGTTGCGGTTTCACTTCAAATGGAGCGACTACGAGGTAGACCAGGCGAGACACATGGCCGAAACGTTTCGCGCGCTCATCACGACGATGGGGGGCGTGGCAGGGAGTCCCTCGTCGCGTGATGCGTCGGGGATTTCTGTAGGCGGTAGCATCATCCATGAGGTCGGAACGGTTCGGATGGGTGACGATCCGAACCGTTCGGCGCTCAATGGTTTTTGTCAGGCGCACGATGTGGACAATCTCTTTGTCTGTGATGGTGGGTCGTTTGTAGGTAACCCTGACAAGAATCCGACGTTGACGATCAACGCGCTTGCCTGGCGTGCGTCCGAATATCTGGCCGAGCAGATGCGGGCAGGGAGCCTGTAATGACAGCAGACACAGTATCCCGTCGATCAGTGCTGAAGCAGCTTGCGCTGGCGGCGACGGCGGCTGGTGGTGGTGTCTTTAACCTGGACGCGGCACGTGTCGTGCACGCTATGGCCGGCGAGGCGAGGACGCAGCCGGGCGGTTATGTCCCACAAGCGCTTACCGGAGGTGAGTACGCGACGGTGGTCCGGCTCGCAGAACTCATCGTGCCTGCGGATGAAGGTGGCGGTAGTGGTGTTGATGCCGGCGCCCCAGAGTTTATCGACCTGCTCTGTAGCCAGAATGACGAGCTCGCTGACATTTATCAGGGAGGGGTGGCCTGGTGCGATGCGACGATGCGTCGGTACGTGGGAGTTCGTTTTCTGGGGGCGTCCTCCGAGCAGCAGGTTGCGCTACTCGACGCACTTGTGGCGGCCGAGCGAGGCGGGCGACGAGCGGGGGACGAGGGCCTCGAGTTCGGCGATCTGCGCCACGGAGTACGCTTCTTCGATTGGATCCGTCGCATGACCGTTGACGCGTATTACACGAGCCCGATCGGGATCGCCGACCTGCAGTATCGTGGCAACGAAGTGCTTGATCGGTATGTGGTACCCGCCGACGCCATGGCTTTTATTAACCGCCGTATCGAGGAGATGTAGCTGGCGATTTTCTCGCTTGCAGCTAGGTGTCGGATGTCGATAACCAGCGCTGGGAGAGCGTGCCGATGCCGCACATGGGTTGTGGCGGGCTTCTTCTCCTTGTGGTCGCCGGTTGGTGTGGCCGGCCAGGAGCAAGGCCAGGACCCGGGTGACGATCTATCGTCGACAAGAATGACCGTGGCGCAGCGGGTTGAGGAGGCTCCGCTCGTCGATGGCAATGTCCTCGGCGATCCGGCCTGGGATGGTGTGGTGGCGGCCAGTGGCTTCCGCCAGACAGCTCCTGATCAGGGAGAGCCTGCCTCGGAGCGGACAGAGGTGCGGATCGTGTTCACCGATGACACGGTTTATTTTGGTGTGGTGTGTTACGACCGTGACCCGAACGCCATCATCGTGACCGATAGCCGTCGCGACTCGTCGCTCACTGACAGCGATAGTTTTCAGTTGATCCTCGATACCTTTCTTGACAGGCAGAGCGGTTTTGTCTTTGGCACAAGTCCGAGCGGCCAGGAGTACGACGGCCAACTTGCCAACGAAGGGGCGGGCGGTAGTCGTCGTTTTGGTGGTGGAGGCACGGCCGGCGGCGCGGGCGGTGGGTTCAATCTCAATTGGGATGGAGCCTGGCAGGTGCGGACTGAGATTTCGGACGTGGGCTGGAGTGCCGAATTTGCGATTCCGTTTCGAACGATACGGTTTCCTGCCGGGACAGAACAGGTGTGGGGAGTGAATTTCCAGCGGGGCATTCGCCGCCGGAATGAACTTGCGTACTGGTCGCCGTTGCCGCGTCAATTTGACTTGTTTCGGGTGTCTCGGGCCGGTCAGCTCACTGGCGTGCAGGCTCCTGAAGGGCGGCGGCGCACGTTGCAGATCACGCCCTATGTGGTTGGTGACCTGACTCAGAGTGCGACGGCAGGAGGTCGTTCTGTTGTTGCGTTGGGGGATGCCGGAGGAGACCTGAAATTTGGGGTGACGTCCGGCTTGACCCTGGACATGACCTACAACACGGACTTTGCCCAGGTCGAGGTCGACCAGCAACAGATTAATCTCGACCGATTTAATCTGTTTTTCCCAGAGAAACGCCCGTTCTTTCTAGAAAATGCTGCCGCGTTCACCATGGCGAGTAGTGGGGGGGGAGGCTTCCGAAACCAGGGACAGACGGAACTGTTTTTCAGTCGTCGAATCGGCATTGGAGCTGATGGCCGGGCGGTGCCGATCCTTGGTGGCGCGAGAATGTCGGGGAGGGTCACTGATAACGTGACCGTCGGGTTGTTGAACATGCAGACCGAGTCGGTCTTGGGATCGCCAGGCAACAACTTCGGTGTCGCACGTGTCCGAAGGGACCTTGCCAACCGTTCCAGTGTTGGAGCACTTTTTGTGAATCGGCAGGCGACGGGACGGCGTGCGACGAGCGACGACTACAACCGGACCTTCGGTCTGGATGGTCGCTGGGGGTTTGGGCGGAATGGAATTGTTTCAGGGTTTGCCGCGAAGACGCAGACGCCGGGCTGGAACGGTTCCGATCACGCCTATGACATGGCGGTCGATTACAACACCTCGACATGGCAAGTACGCGGTGGGTACATGGAGATGGGCAACGACTTCAATCCTGAAGTTGGATTTGTGCAGCGACGCGGCTTTCGTAAAGTAGATGCCGGGGTGTTTTACACGTGGCGTCCTGACGATTTCATGAACGTGCAGGAGATGAGTCCCCATGTGACCTTCAACCGGTATTGGAATTACGACAATGGGTTCATCGAGTCGTCGTTCCTCCACATGGACAACGGATGGCAATTCAACGACAGTTCAACCGTCTTTTCCCAGTGGAACGTGCGCAAAGAGGGAGTCATCAAACAGTTCACGGTGTCTGGTGTGCCGGTGGCACCGGGTTCCTACGATTCGCACGAGGTCGCGCTAAGTTACACCTCAAACCGGTCGGCGCCGGTGAACGCGGGCATGCGCGTTGAGCGGAGCGGCTTTTTCGGCGGCACGCTATGGGCCTACGGGCCCTCACTTGGGTTTCGGACGGGCGAGAGCTTGAACGTGACATTGAATTGGACGCGTAATGACATCAAGTTACCTGCGGGTCATGTCGTGACCAATCTGATATCCAGCCTGGCCGCCTACAATTTTTCTCCACGGCTCTTCGCGCAAGGGTTGTTGCAGTACAACGACAGTGCTGACATCTGGTCCGTTAATCTCCGATTTGGTTGGCTGCAAGATGCGAATACCGGATTGTTCCTCGTGTATAACGAGACAGAGGGATTGGGAGACTATCTGCCGAATAGTGCTGGCCGCAGCGTGATCCTCAAATATAGTTATTTCTTCGACGTCCTGAATTGATTGCCCTCTAGAAGGAGCCGGAATGAGATACGGTCCGTCGCTGATGATCGGGAGCGTCGTCATGTTCGTTCTCGGGGGGATCTCGGTCGGTGCACAGCCTGGGGCAACCAACGGTGAGTGGCGGTCCTATGCGGCCGATACGTTTGGCAGTAAGTACTCGCCACTCGAGCAGATCACCGCGGACAACTTCACGGACCTGGAGATTGTGTGGCGTTGGCAGACGGCTGATACCCACCTCGTCTACGAAGGGGAGCGCGGTGCCTCGCTCGTGGCGGCCGAAACCCTCTTTGCGCTGCTCGAGGCCGAGGAACCGGACCGCTGGGTGACCCCGCCCACCTTCCGCCGACTCGTCGCCACGCCCCTGATGGTCGATGGAGTGCTCTACATCAGTACACCGCTGTATCAGGCGGCAGCGATCGATGCATCGACGGGGCGGACCCTGTGGGTGCATGACCCGCGGATGTATGAAGCCGGGACTCCGGCGCCAACTCCATGGGCGCATCGCGGTGTCGCCTACTGGGAGAGTGAGGGAGAGGCACGCGTTGTCTGGGGGACTGGCGATGGGCACCTGGTGGCAGTTGACGCCGAGACGGGACTACCGGCTCCTGAGTTCGGTATTGGTGGCAAGGTTGATTTGACCGAGGGATTACCCCGGGCCGAACGTGGAGAACGGGACAATCTAAATCTGTTGCCGCTGTCCTCGTTGTCCGCGCCCCTTGTCGTGGGTGACACGATCATCATCGGTTCCTCGATCAACGATTTCTCGATCACGAAGGAGATGCCGCCCGGCTTTTCGCGTGCGTATGACGCACGTACCGGTCGTCACAAATGGGACTTCCACAATGTGCCACAGAGCGGCGACGAGTACGGCAGTGATACGTGGCTCGACGAGTCGTGGCGTTACTCGGGAAACGCGAACGCGTGGTCCAACATGAGTGCAGATCCTGAGCTTGGGATTGTGTATCTTCCGACCAGTACGCCGACCTCCGATTACTACGGGGGGCATCGACCCGGTGACAATCTATTCGCCGAGAGTTTGGTCGCGGTTGACCTCGAGACCGGGCAACGGCTCTGGCACTTCCAGATGGTGCATCACGGCGTGTGGGACTACGACAATCCGACGGCACCAAATCTTTTGAATATCACTGTAGACGGGCGCGAGGTGAAGGCTGTCGCGCAGGTGACCAAGCAGGCGTTCGTGTACGCGTTTGACCGTGTCACTGGCGAGCCCATCTGGCCGATCGAGGAGCGGGAGGTGAACACGGAGACGGATCTCGAAGGAGAAGTCCTCTCTGCAACCCAGCCGTTTCCGACGCGGCCTGCGGCCTTCGATACGCAAGGGGCGACCATTGACGACTTGGTCGACTTTACGCCTGAGGTTCGAGCGATGGCGCTCGAGGCCGTTGACGGCTTTCGGCTCGGGCCGCTCTACACACCGTTGTCGCTGCGAGGGACTATTTTTCGACCGAGTGCTGGCGGTGGGGCCAATTGGTCGGGCGCTGCAGTTGATCCGGAGACGGGGATGCTCTACATCCCTTCACGAAACGTGCACTCGGTCATGCGCTTCCGCGAACCAGAACCGGGTGAACCATCAACGCTCCGCTATATCTTGACGCGGGGGAGCGCGAACTACATCGAGGCAGGCAATCCCGATCGGAGGCCGACAATGCCTCAAGGGCTTCCCCTCTGGAAGCCGCCGTATTCGCGGATGACCGCGATCGATATGAACACGGGGAACCATGTCTGGATGACGCCTCTCGGCGACGGTGATCGGTACCGAAATCATCCAATGCTCCGGCATCTCAATCTGCCCGCCCTTGGGGGAGATGACAGCCGCAGTGGACCTGTGCTGACGAAGACGTTGCTGATTCACGCCTTGACGACGGGTGGAGCGGATAATGGACCGCGGCTTGTCGCCTATGACAAGGCAACCGGGCTGCCGGTTGGATCGGTTGATCTCCCGGGTGGGGCCATCGGAACGCCGATGACCTACATGCTCGATGGACGCCAGTATCTCGCGCTGACCGTCGGGGGCGAGACCGCGCCCCAGCTCATTGCCCTGGGCCTCCCGCATTGAGTGGGACGACTGCGCGTGGCGGGGCTGCGATGCGGCACATGTGTGTCTCTCTGCGGTGGCGAGGAGCCTGGGCGTGAGGAGTCACGGCGGTGTTTGTTTCGGGCCGTATTGCGGTCCAGGAGGTGATGACCGATGGCACTGACAAGGTTGCGTATCTGGGTGGCTGGTTGCGTGTGTGTCTGGCTCGTCGCAGGAAGTGTCGGTGTCGCTCAAACGCGCCAACCGGGGATTTTTCTGGACCTTGATGAGATTCGGGCCGTTGCCGGGCGTGTACGCGCCGGACGCAGCTTGCAGCCTGATACGTGGCCGAATGGTGCCCGGGTTGCTGTCCTGCTGTCGTTCGACGTTGATAACGACACGATCGCGATCGCACGGAACGAGACCCCGTCCCTGGGAGCCATGTCGCAGGGTGAGTATGGGGCGCGGGTGGGACTGCGACGTGTTGTAAACCTCGTGGATGAGCACGCGATTCCGGCCTCGTTCTTTATCCCGGCCGTCAGTTTGGTGATTGCGCCGCAGATGGTGGACGTGATTCAGGCGTCGGGACGCCACGAATTTGGGGTGCACGGCTGGATTCACGAATTGAACACCGAACTGGACGCTGACACCGAGCGGGAACTGGTAACCCGCGCCGTGGCGTACCTCGAGCAGGCGACCGGGGCGCGGCCAGTTGGTTACCGGGCGCCGTCCTGGAATTTCAGTCCGAATACCCTGGATATCATCCGTGGTCTGGGTTTTCTGTACGACAGTTCTTTGATGGCCGACGATCGCCCCTATGAGTTGACGGTACACGGGGAGCCGACCGGCATGATTGAGCTTCCCGTTGAGTGGATTCTCGATGACGCGCCGCTCATGAACCCGAGGGGGAATAGCTATACCGCGCCCCGCGACCTGCTCCAGGTCTATATCGATGAATTCGATAAAGCCTACGAGGAGGGGACCATGTTTCTGTTGACCACACACCCCCACATCATTGGTCACCGTTCGAGAATAGTCATTCTGGAAGAGTTGATTGCACACATGCAGGCGAAAGGCGATGTCTGGTTTGCGACTCACCAGCAGGTCGCCGAGTATGTTCGCGATCAGGCAGGGATGGAATAGGGCGAGCTGGCCTTGGCGAGTATTTGGCTGTGCTCTGCGAATATCGTTTGAAAACCTCGGTCCGGTTCGTGGTTGTGAGCCTGGAATTCGCAGGGTACCATCCCGCACATGAGCCGTACGGTGCATCCAGATAAATGATGTGACTAATTTATTTAAGACCCGGCGCTTTCTTGTCATGACTGCCTTCCTTGGCGGAGGAGGGTGGTTCTTCACTGAGACCGATCAGGTTTTGGCCCAGGAGCGCACGACCGCCGTAGGCATGGAGCTTCGGATGGCTCATCGCGCTGTGCTGGATCAGTACTGCGTGACGTGTCACAACGAACGGATCGTCAACGGGGCGGGGGCGGCGCCGTCACCGCTGGTGAACCAACTGCGTGCGGTCGGGTTGACGTTGGACACAATGGATCTGACGGAGGTCGAGGAGCAGGCCGAGGCGTGGGAGCGGGTGGTACGCAAGGTGCGTGGTGGTGTGATGCCCCCGGCCGGGCGTCCGCGTCCGGATGCCCAGGCGCTAGATGAACTGGCTGTCTGGCTTGAGACGGAGCTTGATCGTTCGTCTGCAGCCGCTCCGAATCCAGGACGAACCGTGACGCTGCATCGCCTCAACCGGGCCGAGTACCGGAACGTTGTGAGGGATTTACTTGCGGTTGAGGTCGATGTGGAGGAGTTACTGCCGGCCGACGATTCGAGTCGAGGATTCGACAATATCGGCGTGGCACTACGGCTCTCGGACTCGTTGCTTGAACGATATCTGGCTGCTGCGAAGACGGTGAGTCGTACCGCTATTGGGAGTGTGCCACCCGCGATCGCGTCGGATACGTACCGTGTCGCGACTGATAGGCAACAGCACGACAGGATCGACGCGTTGCCGTTCGGTACTCGAGGGGGGCAGCTTGTGACCCATCACTTTCCGAGAGACGCGGATTACGAGGTGCTGATCGAGCTGGGTCGTGTGCGAGGGGGGATGCAGGCGCATCAGCTTGAGGTGACGCTCGATGGAGAGCAGGTTGAGCTGGTGAAGGTGGGCCGCCCAGGGCCAGAGGACGATCCGATGGACTTCCTGCAGCGCGGGGAGTTGACGGTGCGACTTGCGGTGCCAGCTGGACCACATGACGTCGGTGTGACGTTCTACCAGCAGACCAGAGCGTTGCTAGAGCAGGTGCGCGATCCTTTCCAGAATCCTCGTCGAGGCGGTGTGGCTGGGGCAATTCCGAATGTGGCGAGCGTCACGGTTCGGGGGCCATTCGACGAGCGAGGAGCAGGTGATACTCCCAGCCGGCGTCGCATTTTTTCGTGTCGTCCCGAGGAGGTGGCTGACGAGCGCTCATGCGCGCAGGCCATTTTGACCCGCCTGGCGCGGCGGGCCTATCGACGACCTGTGCAGAATGGAGATGTCGGTGCGCTACTGCAGTTTTTCGACATTGGCCGTAGTGAGAGTGGCAACTTTGAGGCAGGCATCGAGCGAGCGTTGCGTTATCTGCTCGTGAGCCCAGATTTTCTGTTTCGTGTCGAGACCGATCCTGTCGATGTTGAGGCGTCCAGCGTGTACCGGATCTCAGAGATGGAACTGGCGTCTCGATTGTCCTTTTTTCTCTGGAGCAGCATGCCGGATGAGCTCTTGCTGGATGCGGCTGAGGCCGGTCGGCTGGCTGATCCTGCGGAACTCGAGCGGCAGGTCTTGCGCATGATTGCCGATCCTCGCTCGAGGGCACTGACGGAGAATGTCGCTGGCCAGTGGCTGCAGCTCAGGAATTTGGCGGATCCGTCCGTCCGTCCTGGAGACCCCTATTCGTTGGCATTCGACGAGTCTTTGCGGCAGGGGTTCATTCGAGAGACAGAAATGTTTTTCGAGAGCATTGTGCGCGAGAACCGAGGCGTGCTTGAGTTGTTGACGGCCGACTACACGTATCTGAACGAACGGGTTGCATTGCACTACGGCATTCCCAACGTGCAGGGAAGCCATTTTCGTCGCGTTGAGCTTCCAGCAGAGAGTCCTCGTCGGGGCATTTTGGGTCACGGAAGCATCTTGACGCTGACTTCTCACGCTATCCGGACCTCGCCGGTGCTGCGCGGAAAGTGGATCTTGAACAACGTACTCGGCACGCCTCCTCCTGATCCGCCGCCGAACGTGCCGGCATTAGTGGATAGGAAGACACAGGCGAAGACCGCAACGATGCGCGAGCGGATGAGTGCTCATCGCAACAACCCAGCCTGCGCGGCTTGCCACGCGATGATCGACCCCGCCGGGTTTGCGCTCGAGCATTTTGATGCCATTGGTCGCTGGCGTGCGGTCGACGAGTCATATAACGAGATCGATGCGTCCGGGGTCCTGCCAGATGGCACTGCGTTCGACGGGGCGGCCGGGTTGCGCGAGGCGCTCGGCGAGGTGCCCACGCGATTTGTCCGCACGTTCACAGAAAAATTACTGACGTATGCGCTTGGGCGTGGTGTGGAGTATTACGACATGCCCGCGGTTCGGCGTATCCTTCGCGATACAGCTGCCGATGGGTACCGGATGCATGCGCTCATCCTCGGGATCGTGGAGAGCGATCCGTTTCAGCAACGAAAGGCTGCCTCATGATCATCACGCAGAAAGCGTTGCCGCGACGAGCGGTATTGCGCGGGCTCGGTGCAACGCTCGCCCTCCCGATGTTGGACGCGATGGTGCCTGCGTTGGCCAAGGCGAATGCCGTTACCTCGCCGGCACGGGTCGGTTTCTTCTACGGGCCGAACGGAATGTTCCTCAAGAATTTCCATCCGGCTGGGACCGGGGGATCGAACTTTGGTTTGACGCCGATCTTGGAACCGCTCGGTGCGTTCCGCGATCAGCTGACGGTCATCAGTGGTCTGAGCAATCGTGGTGTCGTCAGCCCCAATGAGGGTGGCGGGGTGCACAGCCGCGCTCATGCGGGTTGGCTCAATGGCGTTCTCCCGAATAAGACCGAAGGGGCGGACCTCAGGGCAGGCAAGACGGTCGACCAGTACGCAGCGGATGTGCTGGGCGCCGAGACGTCGCTCCGATCACTCGAGTTGACGACTGATTCCAATTTTCTCGTAGGGAACTGTGAGAATGGATACGCGTGTGCGTATTTGAATTCGACGTCGTGGCGAACGGCGACGACACCACTTCCCCACGAGCGTGATCCTCGCGTTGTGTTTCAGCGGATGTTCGGCGACGGTGGCAGCGTCTCGGCTCGCTTGGCTGATATGCGGACCGATCGCAGCATCCTTGATGCTGTCACCGACCGATTGGGGCAACTCAAGCGTCAACTCCCCGTTGCAGACCAACTCCGAGTCGGTGAGTATCTGGACACGGTCCGCGAGGTCGAACAGCGGATACAGCGTGCAGAACGAGCAAATGCAGATACCCCGCTTCCGTCACTCGAGCAGCCCTCGGGCGTGCCCGAGAGCTACGATGAGCATCTCAAGCTGCTCTATGATCTACTTGCTCTTGCGTATCAGGCTGACGTGACCAGGGTGAGCTGCACCCAGATTGCCCGGGAGCAGAGTGGTCGGACATATCCTGACATTGGTGTGCCGGAAGGGCATCACACGATCTCCCATCATCAGTTGGACGCGCACAATGTTGCGCAGTACACGAAAATCAATGTGTACCACCTGTCTTTGTTTGCGCGTTTCATCGAGAAGTTGCGTGCAACCCCGGATGGTGACGGGACAGTGCTCGATCACAGCATGATGTTGTACGGCTGTGGCATGGGTGATGGAGATCATCACACCCCATTCGATCTCCCGACGGTACTGGTCGGCGGGGGGAATGGGCGCCTTGCTGGTAATCGACACATTCGCTATCCGCTGCATACTCCCTTCATGAATCTTGGATTGAGTATGCTCGAGAAAGTTGATGTACAGGTGGATCGCATTGCCGATAGTAACGGCACCTTGGCGGGGCTGTAATGCGTATTGGCCTGATAGCGCTTGGTGCGGTTCTCTGCATGTCTCAGCCGATCGGGGCAGAGGAAGGCATCCCACTGATCGATGCGGTCCGACAGGGTGAGACCGACGTGGTTCGGGCTCTGCTCATAGACCAGGTCGACGTGAATCGGGCGTCGGCTGATGGTACGACTCCGCTACATTGGGCGGTGCATGCCGGCGATGGCGTTCTCGTGGACCTCTTGCTCGAGGCAGGGGCCGAGGTGTCGGCCGAGAATCGCTATGGGGTGCAACCCCTGATGCTGGCCGCTGCGAATGGGGCTGTTGATCTGGTGGTTCGCTTGTTGTCCAGCGGCGCGGATCCGCACGCGGCGATGCCGGGCGGGGAAACAGTACTGATGACCGCGGCCAGGGCTGGGCCGGCGGATCCGGTCAGGGCTTTGCTGGAGCATGGGGCGAATCCCAATGCACGTGAACACTCCGGGCAGACCGCGTTAATGTGGGCGGCCGCGCGGAACAATGCAGCGGCGATGGCCGTTCTCATTGCCCGTGGTGCCGAGTTGGATACACGTACGCCTCGGCACGAATCGGCCACAAGTCGAAGCTATTTTTCCAGTCCTCCGGCGACTGGGTTCACGGCGTTGTTGTTTGCCGTTCGGGCCGGACAGCTCGATGCAACACGGGTGCTCCTGGATGCGGGAGCGGATGTCGATGACACATTGTCAGATGGGCAGAGCGCCCTGGTGGTGGCGGCGGCCAATGCGAACTGGGCGCTAGCGAGCTATCTGCTCGACCGTGGGGCGGATCCGAACCTGGCTGAAGCCGGGTGGAACGCGTTGCATCAGACGGTGCGTACCAGGCGGCCAAATCCGAGCGGGGGACTCGCGGGGCCGATCCCGACCGGTCACGTCGATAGCATCGACGTTATGCGCAAACTGATCGCGCGCGGGGTGGATATTGACGCTCGCATGACCTGGAACGGAATGCGGGATGGGCAGCGAAACCGCTTGAACCGGCTAGGGGCGACCGCATTCTTTCTGGCGGCGAAGAACACCGATGTCGAGGCAATGGAGGTCTTGGCTGAGGCAGGAGCCGATCCCTTGATCTCCAGCGCCAATGGCACGACACCGTTGATGGTGGCAACCGGGGTCGGAATCTTTATTCCTGGTGAGGACGGTGGGTCATTACCTGGACAGGAACCGGAAGTGCTGGAGGCGGTACGGATGTGTCTGGCGCTAGGTGCCGATGTCAATGCAGTGAACGACCGACGTGAGACTGCGTTGCATGGTGCGGCTTTTCGCGGGGTTAATACCCTTGTGGACTTGCTGGCGCGTGAGGGCGCTAGACTCGATGCTACGACGGTGGAAGGGTGGACTCCCTTGGCTATTGCGAATGGGCTGAGTTATTCCGATTTCTACAAATCACAGGCTCATACGGCCGACCGCTTACGCGGATTGATGCGCGCGCGTTGGCTGGACACGACCGGGCATTCCATCGACGCGTCCGTGTGTCTTGACTGTTTTCAGACGCGGCCAGATCAGGTGCGAGAGGCACGTCTGCGTGATGAACGTATGGCGAAGGAGTTAGCTGCGGGCCAGCGCTAGGCGATCGGTAGGGTGCCTGCCGTGAAGGGGCCCACATGCGCGTAGGGCAAGACGTCATCCGCGAGGCCAAAGGCAACGCATCTGTCATCTCCAGCT
>CAZPZZ010000020.1:0-1544 GCA_964591245.1 uncultured Vicinamibacteraceae bacterium
CCGCTTTCAGCATGGGCTTGAGGTGGCGGTAAAGGAAGTCAAACAATTCTTCCGGGTTTCAATTTGGTGTTCAAATCGGCTTCGCGTGCGACCCGGCCGGCGAGTGCATGGCCGCACGCACGTTCGAGAACAAAGCAACTCACGGCAGCAGAAAGTCGAGCCGAGGTGAGAGAGGAAGAATTGACGGAAAACGGTGGGTTCACGAGTCTGTCCTTCTTGCTGTTCGGGAGCGCTCTTGTTGCCCCGCTGCTTGCGGTCACGGTTGATCCGTGTCCGATGGTGTCAGTGTAGGCAGTCGCGAGGAGGTCCGCGATGACGCACCTCACAGAACTTCTGTGAAGTGCGTCATAGAGCGCAGAAAGACAGAGGGTCGGAAGTTCGGCCGCTCAGCGGTTGTGTCTTGGCGTGTGGCGGCGGCTTGAGAGATGTCGCGCGGGGAGGGACGGAGCGAAGAGCGTTGAAGGGGCTAGCGGTAGTTGGACTTCGGTTGGGACTCTGGGGCGGCACCCGCTTCCATGTCGCGTCGTACCCGGAGTGCGTCGTGGGTTTCGTCAATGTCGACGTCAGACCAGCAGAGAACCTCTCCCGCGCCGATGTTACGGACGACGGTGATTCCGTGCGCCAAACCGATCGGGAGGGCTCCTCGACGGAGGGAGAGGCTTGCCGGCATGAGGCGGCCCCAAACGCAGTGTCCCCCCTCACCATCCAATTGCTGACCGGCGAGGAGCGGGCGTTTGGCGACGGCAGCGACGTCGGCGTGAAAGCCGCTTGTGCATCCTGTCGGTTCGCCGCGTAGTGCGGCGTTCAGGACCGAGATGCCGAGCTCCAGGCCGATGAGATGAAAGGGCTTGTAGAGAGAGGCATAGCGGCCAGAGTCGTCCGTCTGTAGACCGTACTGCGTGAAGCAGGCTGCGCTGTAGGCCGTAGGTGCCTCGAAGACGACATAGACACCCCAGCGGAGATCCCGATAGACCGGCCGGCCGTCTCGTTCCAGGGACGAGACGACCTCGACCTGACCCCGGTGGTGGAGGCAGCCACCTGCCTCCGGCGGTCGGAGGACCTGTGAGAGGTCGTCGGTGCCGCACGGGGGAAAGAGGAGGCCATCGGGGGCAGGTTCCAGTCCTGTCGCATTCGAGACCGCAGCCATCTCGATCGCGGACTTCGTACCATCGAGGAATGAATTGAACATCTGCGGATTCATGCCGGCTTCGGCTGCGGCATCCGGCGTCAACCCATAGTGCCCCCAGACGGCGTCAGGGGTGGAACCGTGATACGACGGCAGGTATTTGGTTCCCTTTCCTGCTGCGATCACCTGGAAGCCCGCGGAGCGGGCCCAGTCAACGAGTTCGCAAATCAGCGCGGGCTGATCCCCGTAGGCCATGGAATAGACCAGGCCGGCCTGGCGGGCTTCCGCCGCGAGCAGCGGGCCGGCGAGAACATCGGCTTCCACATTGACCATGACGAGGTGGCGTCCCTGGCGTATGGCCTGACGGGCATGGCGGATGCCGGCGATGGGATCTCCCGTGGCTTCGACGACGACATCG
>CAZPZZ010000020.1:1644-13243 GCA_964591245.1 uncultured Vicinamibacteraceae bacterium
CGAATCAGACGTTGCAGGTTCATGGCCGCTATCCCGGGACGGGGGGATTCTCTGCAGCCAGGTCAGAGAGGCAATTGTCTGCGAGGGGGATGATGGGGGCGAAATCTCGATGTGCCACCCACTCGGGTCGCTTGAATTGCCGGATGTGGTTATTCACCTCGCACAGGCTCAAGTAGACGATCGTCCGGGGCCACGGGCTGATGTTTGGGGGGCTTGCGTGGACCAGGTTGCAATGGAACATCAGGACCGAACCGGCCGGTCCGGTCGGGGCAACAATGCCACCCGCGTCTGCCAGTCGTCGAATGGTCGCGCGATCCAGAGTCCACAGGGGGTAGCTTGTGGTCGCTAGATCGTGGCCGGCCCGATAGACGCCATCACGATGGCTACGTGGAATGATCATCAACGGCCCGTTGACGGCGCTGACGTCGTCCAGGAAGAGTGCAATATTCATGGCCCTGGGCTCCGGCATCAGATCGTCCCGTGACCAGGTGCCGTAGTCCTGGTGCCATTGCCAGACATCTCCGTCGAATGCGGCCTTGGCGTTTACCTTGTATTGATGCATATACACCTGGCCGTCGAGTAATTGCGTCACGGGTCCGAGTAATCGGGGGTGGGCTCCGAGACGGTCGAATGGCTCACTGAAGGTGTGGGCCGCGAACACCGTGCGAGGGGCACCGTTTTCCTCTTTCCAGACCTCCGGCCGATCGAGGTCGTAGAGTTTCGTGGCTTCTGTCTTCAGAACGGCAACCTCTGCCGGTGTAAAGCATTGTGGTAGGAAGAGGTAGCCTTGTTCGTGAAATTCATCAACCTGAGCGTCACTCAATTTCATGACAGTGTCTCCTCGCTGGCCCGACTGTATTGTGCGAGACCTCGCGCTGTGCAAGGTGGTCGGTCAGAGGACCAGGCGTTGACGTGCCAGGCACGTTCCAGTGCGACGTCGTCGATCTTGTGCAAACGATTAAGAGTCAGACCCGTTTGTTGATTCAGACGCGTCTCCGGGAGGCTGCTCCCAGGCATACTCACGCGTCGTGACGAAGCGGGCAAACCAATCAAGCTCCGCGTTCATCTTGAAGAGTTGATGGCGCAGTTCCCGCCAGCCGTGTCCTTCGCGCGGCGCCACGTAAAGATGGGTCGGCACGTCCAGGCTCTTGAGTGCGCGATGCATCTCGACCGATTGCGGCATGGGCACTCGACGGTCGTCTTCTCCGACCAAGAAAATTGTTGGGGTCGTGACGTTTGCCACACTTCTCAGCGGTGAATGTTCCCAGTACAGGTCGGTCGGAGCATCAACCTGCCAGGGGGTGCCGCCGAACCAGGGCGTGCGTTGGCTGCGCGTATCGCTCTGCGCGTACATGGAAATCCAGTTGGCGGCGCCTGCTCCCGACGCGGCCGCCTTGAAGCGGCTGGTGTATGTGACGATCTTGTTCGTCATATGCCCACCGCCGCTCCAGCCCATTTTTGCGAGCCGATCGCCATCGGCGAGGCCGAGCGCGACCAGGTGGTCAACGCCGCTCATCACGTCGGTATGCGCATTCTGAAAATACCCACCGATCATGTCACGGAGGAAATCATCACCGTATCCGGTGCTGCCCCGATAGTTGGGTTTGAAGACGAGGTATCCGTGTCCTGCCAGGGCCGGGACGTAGCTGGTGGGGTTTCCGGCGAACCCAAATCTGTCGGAGGTCTGTGGGCCGCCATGTGTTTGCACGACAAGTGGATATCGCTGCCCCGCCACGTAGTCCAGCGGGTAGTAAATCAACCCCTCGACCGTCGTTCCGTCTGCCGCCGTCCATTCGACCCGTTCCTGTCGTGGGAGTGAGAATTGTTCTCCGAGGTAGTCGTAGACATGCGTGACTCGGCGGGGCGCGGCGGCTGCATCCGTCATGATCCACACGTCACCAGGGTTGTGTGGTTCGCCCAAGGTCAGTACATGCCGGTTTCCGGTGGGTTCGTACAACCAGTTCCGTACGGCGTGGCGACCGTCGGTGAGTTGTTGTACCGCACCGTTGGCGACGGTTAGCTGAAAGACCTCGCTGTGGACGCCGAGGTTGGCAACGAAGAATACCGACGACCCGTCGCTGGACCAGGTTGCTTGCAAGACGTCGTGACCCAGCGTCGCGCTGACCACCTGTGGAGCCCTGCCGTTGGCGTCAACCATGAAGAGGTTGCCGTTGTAGTACTTTTCGAAGCGGTCGTTTGTCCGTGCCAAGAACAAGATCGTTGTGCCGTCCGGCGAAAGCTGTGCACCGGTCTCCCGTATCCCGTTCTTCGTGAGCTGCACGCTGTTACTGCCGACGAGGTCCAACAGCCAGATCTCGCTCGTATCGGCGTACTCGAGCACCGGGTTCGGGGCCCGGTGAAACGTCACATGTGCACCATCTGGCGACAGTGCGAATGCGGTGACGGAAAAATCCCCTTCGGTCACGCGCGTCGTCGTGTTCGCGTCGAGGGTATAGCGCCACAGGTGCCGCTGTTCGAAATCCTCTTCAAATCGATACACATCGTCATTTGCCGCTTCCCGGGATTTCTCATCCTCGGTTCTCGGATCCGATGCGAGGTAGTAGAGCGCCGCGCCGTCTGGCGCCCATGCGATGTTGGATACGGCGGTCGGATGATCCCCCAACCGGCGCGCTTCGCCGTCGCCGTTGCGCATCAGGTAGATCTGCGTGTGGGTATCGTCTCCTCGTTCGGCAAGAAAGGCGATCGCCGACCCGTCGGGTGACCAGCGAGGGCTTGTTTCACCCGAATCACCGCGCGTCATCTGTTTCGTGGAGGATCCGTCTGCGCTGACCCGCCAGATGTGGCTCACTCGTTTATTGGCGTCCCAGTCGGTTTCGGCTAGCACGTAGAGCACCTGTTCGCCGTCTGGGGAGAGTTGTGGCGCACTGAGCACGGGGACGTTGATCAAGTCCACGACCGACATCGGGCGGGGAGACTGCGCGCCCCCGCTTTCGGCCATCATGGCCACCAGGGTGATGAGCATCATGAAGCGGTAGATGAACATTGGTCTCTCCTTCACGTTCATGTTCGCGGTGCATCACTGTCGTGCGTGAACCGGTTCGGCATCCACTCGAAGCCACAAGGCACGGTAACTACCGATCGAGCGTGACGTGACTACAGCGGTTCTATGGCAATGCGAAGGCGATCAATTCGCCCTGGTAATTTCCACCACCAACTGCGAGGACAAGAAATTGTTTGTCGTCGATCGCGTAGGTCATGGGCGAGCCGGTTTGCGCCGCTGGAATCGGCACAGCGCCGCGCTCCTCACCGCTTGCCTTGTCATAGGCGCGGAGCATGGCGCCCCGCGTGCCTGACGGTGTGGTGACGACGCCCCCTTCGCCACTGATGACTAGTGTCTTGGTGGTCAGGGTGCCGATCCCGCCGGAACTGCCACCGGCACCGCCTGTCCGGCCTGTCCGTGGTATGTCCAGTCCGCGTAGCGCTGGGTGGTTTTTCACGCGGTCGGGGGTTTCCCCGTGCGCGATCTGCCACACGATTTCTCCCTCGTTGAGATTGATGGCGGTGATTCGACCCCAGGGTGGTCTCAAGATGGGGAGTCCCCGTATGGTTGGTGGCCGACCACCGCGATTGATGTAGTCCATGTCCGACCGCTCGGGGTCATGGACCAGCCCGAGTGACCGCATCAGCGTATGTGAGTACAGATACATGATCCCGGTATCCGGGTCATAGGATCCACCGGGCCAGTTGGCACCGTTCGGAACGAAGAGCGTTCCAATCAGACCGTTTTCCTCGCGTAGAATCGGGGGGGTGAAGACCGGCCCGACCTGGTAGTTGGTGAGCAGTTCGAGTGCCTCGGCTCGTAGTTCAGGCGTAAAGTCGATCAACTCATCGATTGGGAATCCCTGTCGCTCGAATGGCGGTGGCTTGGTCGGAAATGGTTGCGTCGGCGAATACCATTCCCCCGGCACGTTCCCCGCCGGAACGGGTCGTTCCTCGATCGGCCACACAGGTTCGCCTGTCAGCCGGTCGAAGACATACACCCATCCCTGTTTCGTCGGCTGCGCGACAGCCTTGATCTCGCGCCCGTCAACCGTCAGGTCGACGAGGATTGGGGGACAGGGCACGTCGTAGTCCCAAATAGGGTGGTGGACAAACTGGAAGTGCCAGAGTCGCTCGCCGGTCTCGAGGTCTACGGCCACGAGGCTCTCTCCGAAGAGGTTATCCCCTGGTCGATGGCCTCCATAGTAGTCCCCGGTGGGAATTTCGACCGGTAGATACGCGATACCCAGTTCCTCATCGACCGTCAAGTTCGTCCAGACGCCCGTATTCCCCGTGTACACAGCCGAGTCGTTCAGCCAAGTGTGGCGCCCGTACTCATTTGCCGTTGGAATGGTGTGGAAAATCCATTGCCGTTCGCCGGTGCGCACGTCGAAGCCACGGATATACCCTTTGATATTCTCTCGGCTCGGTGGTGATCCGCCCGACCGGTGTGACGCGCCAACAATGACAACGTTGCGGGCCACAATCGGTGCGCCATTCCAACCGATCTCACCGGTCAGGGGATCGATGTACTGATCGTTGTGCTGTTTCAGATCGATGATGCCATCATCGCCAAAACCGGGAATCGGTCGTCCGGTTGACGCATCGAGCGCTACGAGCTGGTAGCCGATTGTGACAAGGAAAATACGTTCGTCACCCTGTCCGTCGCTCCAATAGGCCACCCCGCGTCCCGACATGCGTCGCAACGCGTTGGCTCCGCGCTCGCCTTCGTCGAGGCGGTACGTCCAGAGCATCTCGCCGGTAGCCCCATCGAGTGCGACAACAGCCCGACGACTTCCCGCCGTGGTGTAGAGCACACCGTCCACCATCAACGGTGTGGCCTGGTAGTTGAAATCGGGCCGTGGGCCCAGGTTGGATGTCTTGAACCGCCACTGGACCTCGAGCTCGCTAAAGTTGTCCCCGTCGATCTGGTCCAGCGGCGAGTACCGTGTGCTGCCCAGGTCCCCCCCGTACGTCCGCCACTCCCCATCGGGCGCGCCGGTCTGGGCGGATCCCGTTGATGTCCAGAACAGAAGGACTACGAGTGACAGTACACACGGCCGCGTTCGTGAATCTCTTGACATGGTAGGTCTCCCGATCGCGTGGGTCCGTTGTCAAGCAATGACGTTGCGCGGTTAGTGACGCTGGGCCCGACGGGATCAGTTCCCTTATACACCCGATGTCGGTCGCTCGCCAGGACAGGCCCTCGAGAATGTGGGAAGTACCGGCCGGGTCCCGAGTGGAGTCAACCGGGTTGAGATGGAACGTAAACCTTTTTGTTGGCCAAGCGATACCGATTTGATCAAGTCTTGCGTATTGTCTGGCGGTCACGGGGCGCAAGCGTCGCGAGATATCTTCCGTAGATCTTCCGTGCAACCAGTCGAATCAAGGAATCCGAGGTGAGGATGATGATTGGACGATCAGTACTGGCCGTGTTGGTGACCGTATTCGTGACAATGATGCCGATAGAGGCAAAGGATTGGCCGCAGTGGCGGGGCGAGGAGCGGCTCGGTCTCTGGACCGAAGATGGCATTCTGACGAGCTTTCCAGACGGGGGGCTCACGGTGAAATGGCGAGTGCCGGTGAACGGCGGTTATGCCGGACCAGCCGTCGCCGATGGCCGTATCTTCGTGCTCGATTACGTGGAGACCGAGCCTCGGACGATGGATGGTACAGAGCGCATTCTCGCGCTGGATGAAGCCACGGGGGAGGTGCTCTGGACTCATGAGTGGGCAACTACCTACCGGATGCTGATGTTCACCTATGCCACAGGCCCGCGGGCAACACCGACTGTGGATGGTGATCGGGTCTACGTGACGGGGTCTACCGGACGCATCCTCTGTCTAGACGTTGAAAGTGGTGCTGTCATCTGGGAACGAGATACGGTTGTTGAATATGACACCAACATCCCTGTCTGGGGAACGTCGAGCGCCCCGCTCGTCGATGGTGATCGGGTGATCTTTCTTGTCGGGGGCGAGCCGGACGCGCTTGTTGTCGCGTTCGACAAGCACACCGGAGAGGAGGTCTGGCGGGCTATCGAAAGCCGTACCGAGATGGGCTATCACCAGCCGAGCATCATCGAGGCTGGTGGCACACGCCAGTTGATCGTGTGGCATCCTCGCGGGCTCTCGTCCCTAGATCCAGAGAGCGGAGAACTGTTCTGGGAGGAAGAGTTTCCCGCGCGGGCCAATATGACCGTGGCCGATGCGGTGCAGAGCGGGTCGTACCTCTTTGTCTCTGGGTTTTATAGCGGGTCTCTGATGATGAGGCTCGCGACCGACCGGCCAGACGCTCGTGCCCTGTGGCGAGGTGAGAACAATCGCGTCATGGAGAACGGAATCGAGGTCGCCGAGTCCAGTGGGTTGCACTCGGTGATGACCACGCCGTTGATCGTGGGTGACTATATCTACGGAATTGGTAGCCATGGTCAGGTTCGAGGCCTGCTCGCGGAAACCGGTGAACGACTCTGGGAAGCCGAAGGCCTGACGAATCGAAATCGCTGGGGTTCGGTGTACTTCGTGAAACACGAAGACCGTTACTTCGTCTATAACGAAAACGGTGACCTCATCATTGTGACGTTCACCCCGACGGGGTACCAGGAACTCGACCGCACACACTTGCTCAATCCAACGTCGCGATCTGGATATGGTGGCGCGCGACCTGGGTCCCGTTCCCGGTTCAGGCACGGCCAGAGCGATCGGTTGGTCGTGTGGTCGCACCCCGCATTTGCTAATCGCCACGTCGTACTCCGTAACGACGAGGAGATCATCCGCGTTTCCCTGGACGCAAGCGAGTACTGATGAATCTTGTGAGGATTACACAACTGTCAGCACCGTGTTCTGCACTGAGCCTAGTCCTGCTTTCGTTGGGGCTTGCTTCACCTGACGTCTCGCTGGCCCAGCCCGTGGTCCCGGTGACGGATGCGATGCTTCAGGATCCGGCGCCGGAGGATTGGCTGATGTGGCGTCGCACCTTGGATGGGTGGGGTTACAGCCCGCTCGACCAGATCGACCGGGACAACGTTGCTCAGCTCCGCATGATTTGGACCCGCGCCTTGTCAGAGGGGAGTAATCAGGGCACGCCGTTGGTCCATGGCGGTGTGATGTATATGCCGAACCCCGGAGACGTCATTCAGGCGATCGACGCGACGACGGGTGATTTACGCTGGGAACATCGCCGAGAACAACCCGACGACCTAGAGGAATTCATGGCCGGGTTGGCCCAGATCAATCGGAATATTGCGATCTACGACCAGGCGATTATCGATACCAGTGCTGACGATTATGTCTTCGCGCTTGACGCGCAGTCTGGTCGAATGCTGTGGGAGACGCAGATCCTCGATTACCGGCAGTTGCCGGCACATCAATCGTCTGGACCTATTGTCGCCGATGGAAAGATCATTTCGGGCCGAGGGTGTATGCCACGCTCCGGTCCCGATGCCTGTGTCGTCACCGCCCACGATGCCGTGAGCGGCGAGGAACTCTGGCGGCGACGTCTCATTCCGGCGCCTGGAGAGCCTGGGGACGAGACCTGGGGTGGTGTGCCATACGAGGAGCGGCGCCACGTGGGCTCGTGGATGGTGCCGAGCTATGACCCCGAGTTGAAACTGGTGTACGTGGGTACGTCCGTCACATCGCCCGCACCGAAGTTCTTGATCGGCGGAATTGAGAATACGCATCTCTACCACAATTCCACACTCGCGTTGGATGCCGACACCGGTGAGATCGTCTGGTTCTATCAGCACCTCAATGACCACTGGGACCTTGACCACCCGTTCGAGCGTTTACTTGTCGACACGGCGGTTACTCCCAGCCCGGAGGCCGTGAGCTGGATCAATCCCGCGCTGCAGGCCGGTGAGCGTCGGCGGGTAGTTACGGGGATTCCGGGTA
This sequence comes from uncultured Vicinamibacteraceae bacterium, assembly GCA_964591245.1. Lineage (GTDB taxonomy): Bacteria > Acidobacteriota > Vicinamibacteria > Vicinamibacterales > UBA8438 > CAZPZZ01. The sequence goes on from CAZPZZ010000020.1 coordinate 9,534, forward strand.
AGACCGGGGTGGTCTATACGCTCGACCGTGAGACGGGAGAATTTCTGTGGGCCACGCCGACGGTCAGCCAGAACGTCATCAGCCACATCGATGGCGCGACGGGTGAGGTCACGGAGAATGCCGAGGTGACATTTACGGCTGAGGGGCAAGAGGTGATGGCGTGCCCAACCTGGCAGGGGGGGAAAGACTGGGAGGCCGGTGCCTACAGCCCACTGACCAACACGATGTACATGCCCTTGCGCCACACCTGTGGTCGGATGCGGGCGAGTACCGACGGGAATCCCTGGTACGCCATATCGGTTCGAACGCAGATCACCCCTGGTGTGAACCAACTTGGCACGATCCAGGCCATTTCGGTCGAGACCGGCGAAACGTCGTGGACGCATGATCAGGAAGCCTTCACGATGTCGCTCGTGACGACTGGTGGCGGATTGGTCTTCGGTGGTGATGCAGCGGGACGTTTCAAGGCACTCGACCAGCGCACGGGTGACGTGCTGTGGGAGATCAACCTCGGTTCTCCGGTGACCGGATTTCCCATCACGTACGCGGTTGGGGGACGTCAGTATGTCGCGGTCAGTACGGGAAATTCCTTGAATACGCTGGGACTGCGCAGCCTCACTCCAGACCTGCGACCCAGCTCCGGAAACAACCTATTTGTCTTCGCCTTGCCGGAGGGAAATTGAGGCTGCCTCGGGGAGATGTGATGGCCGGGGCAGGGTGATGCCCTGGCTGCTCACGTTCCGCCCATGCAGAGATATTTGAGTTCGGTGTACTCGTCTAACCCGTGTCGTGATCCTTCACGTCCGATTCCTGAGGCTTTGACTCCGCCAAAGGGCGCGACCGGAGTAGAGATGATGCCTTCGTTGACCCCGACGATCCCGGTTTCAAGACGCTCGGCAACGCGCCAAATTCTGGCCATGTTCCGGCTGAAAAAATAACTGGCAAGCCCGAATTCGGTGTCGTTGGCCAGCTGGATGGCCTCGTCTTCCGTATTGAAACGGATGACGGCCGCTACGGGGCCGAACGTCTCTTCTCGCGCGCATTGCATATCCGGGCGGACGCTCGTGAGAAGGGTGGGCTGATAGTAGGTGCCGCCAAGGGTGTGTGGGGCACCGCCAAGCAGCACGGTTGCTCCCGCGTGTACGGCGTCCGCCACGTGAGCCTGCACCTTGTCCAGCGCTGCCTCATTGATCAGCGCGGCCTGGGTGACGCCCTCGTCGAGGCCGTTACCCACGACCAGCTCAGCCATGGCCTGGCGAAGTTTCGTCACAAAGGCATCGTGCACGGCATCTTGGACCAAGAAGCGGTTCACGCAGACACACGTTTGTCCTGTGTTCCTGAATTTCGATGCCATCGCGCCCTGTACCGCGGCATCGAGATCCGCGTCGTCGAATACGAGGAATGGAGCGTTTCCACCCAACTCGAGGGAGACCTTCGTCACATGGGTGGCGCACTGGCTCATCAGCGCGCGCCCGACCTCGGTGGACCCGGTGAAGCTCAACGCACGGATTGTCGAGCTGTCCGTGAACGTCCGTCCGATCGTGTCCGCATCGAGACCGGTCACGACGCTGAAGACGCCGCGTGGCAATCCCGCCTGTTCCGCCAGTCTTGCCAGTGCGAGGGCGGTGAGGGGAGTCGACTCGGCGGGTTTGACCACCATGGGACAGCCAGCGGCGAGCGCCGCCCCGGCTTTGCGGGTGATCATGGCGGCCGGGAAGTTCCACGGGGTGATCGCGGCGGTGACGCCAATGGCTTGTCGGAGCACGACGATATGTTGCCCCCGTCTGGGCGCGGGAATGACCTCCCCATAGGCGCGTTTCCCTTCTTCGGCAAACCAGTCAATGAACTGCGCTGCATATGCGACCTCACCGTTTGCCTCGGCCAGGGGTTTCCCCTGCTCGAGTGTCATCAGGCGCGCGAGGTCGGCTTGATGCGCGTAGAGAAGTTGCGCCCAGCGATGGAGGAGTGAGGCTCGCTCGTCGGCCGTGCGTTCGCGCCAGTCGTTGCACGCATCGCTCGCCGCATCAATAGCATCACGTGTTTCTTCGCGACCGCAGTCAGGTACGTGCCCCACGACGTCACCGGTCGCCGGATTCTGAACGGCAAACGTGCGTCCGGCGGCAGCGCCGCGCCAGGTGCCTGCGATGAAGCACGTGTCCCGGATGAGGTCCGGGTCGCTGAGGCCAAAAGTAGGTGCTGCGCTTGTGGGCAAGGGACTCCTCCTGCGTCGTCGCCGAAAATGGCGAGACCTGCTGTACGTGGCGACCGTCCCGAGGCCGATCCCCTATACGACCGTATCATTATCGCCGTCGGAGACCGGTGACCATGACAGAGGCCTTACCTGGGTGGTTTCACGCCGCAACGACGTGCCAGACCCCATCTTGACGAGGACCTGTCGCATACCCCTTGCCGCCGGTCAGGTCCGTCAGCGTGGCGCCGGTGGCGAGACATCCTTGTCCGTAGTGCACCCGTCTGAACATCGTAAACCTGAAATTCCCCAGCTACGCGCGTTCATGCATTTCGACAATGCGATGAACGATTCGACTTGCCCCACCATAGCTGACAACGTGCACATCAAGACCGCTGACCACGGAAAGAGCACGGAGCATGCTGTCAGCGATCCAGGAATCATCATTGCCGAAGACCCCGCCACCTAAAAGTGTCAGGTAGACCTTGTTGCTGTTGCAGGCCTGTGCTGCAAGGAGAGTGGCCTCGTATGAGGCCTCAAGAATAAGCCTCGCCAGTGGCTCCCAGAGATGTTTCGCGGAATTCCCGTAGGCGACCGGCAATGCAGAACCGTAGACCTGGTTCACAAGATGATTTGTCTCAATGACCTCAGTGTCTCGTTGAACGCCGATTCGTAGCAATCCCCTCAATGAGTCACGCTCATCTTGAGTGGCGGACTCCAGACGAGTTCCAATCCGTGAAAGGCCGTCCGCGGTGTCCAGGGCATATCCGTTGTGCATCTTCCACAGACCTGGCCCTCCCAGAGCCCGGCCCAGATCCGCCAGACAATCAATTTGCCGATCTGCAGTCTGGCCAATGTGTCCGTCGACAGGAGCGAAGTAGTTGCGGAAAATCGTCCCTCCCCCGCACGCTATCGCACACGCGGGGCCCTGGGTCAGATCGTTTTCATAGATGCCAACACCTTGTTCTGGTGTGACACTTGGAGCCGCCATCTCCAGGAGGTTGAACTGGGAAGCCACTTGGAAGAGGGCCCCGGCGTTTTGCGGGTCCAGGTGTAGCGCGCGCACATCACCCACGACCTCACGAATCTTTGTCGGTGCGCTCCCGAGCTTCTCGGAACACTGGAGCCGCAATTCATTGAGGCTTGGGATCTCGAGTCGACCACATCGCACCCGACGCCCATTCACTCGCGACTGCAGATATTCACCCTGATGTTCGATGTTGCTCCGGACTTGCGCCGGAGATTCCTCCCTGAACCCCATCACACGTTCAAACCACATACATCGCTCCGAGAACGGTCCTGAAGAAGAGCCGGGTGAGGTTACCGGACTCAAGGGAGTCTCTCATGTTTCTTCTTGCCCTTGGATACGGCACTTTCAGCAACACCCGTGGGTTCCGGTTTGCGGGTGGGAGTGTTACGCGCGTGGAACGAGTGGCATTGGGCGATGTCAGGGGGTTAACCACTCGAGCTGCTGGCTCTTGTACCAGGCATTGAGCAGTCTCACCTCACCGCCCGCCACGGC
>CAZPZZ010000020.1:13343-42583 GCA_964591245.1 uncultured Vicinamibacteraceae bacterium
TGTATCGCCAGGTATCGACTGGTCCCGAGTCGGAATGCGTACTCCAGCCCCACGTAGTCGAAGAGGTGCACGTAGGGGCTGTGCTGCAGGAAGAAATCGCGGTTGCCCTCGATGTAGACGGCGGGTATACCGCGCCGACGCAGTGCCTCGAGCGTGGGGAGGAATGCACGAATGGTCGTTGTTTCAAAACGAGAATCGCCAACCCATACATGAAAGAGATCACCCATGAAGAGTGCCAGCCCACAGGTGTCCGGGGTGAGTGCGTCGAGTTGCTCCTGCAACGCAGCGCCTGTGCCGCCGGGGCCGCCGAGGTGGGCGTCAGCGATCAGGGCGACGGGGCGAGATGGGAGGTCAGGAGACAGTGTAGAAGGTTCCACCATCATTCATCATCCTACCCGTCAAATAGGGTTTGGGCACGGCAATTTCGGTTCAGGTCGACGGGGCCGGTGAACCGGTTGCTGGCGACAGGGGAACGGCACCAGCGGTGTGCAACGTCTGGTGTTGCTGGTCATCAAGTTGACACATGGTTTCCACAGTTGGTCAGGGCGAGTTCGCACGGCGGTGTCGCCGTCGGGAAGTACGGGTCTTCACGCAAGCCAGGCGTTGCGCTTGATACCATTTCGGTGGATGTGTCGGGTCGAGTGTTGAGCAGGTCGTGGATGGAAGATAACCGGGACGAGGATTCTGTGCGGGGGAGGGGGCGCGAGCTGGTCCTCTTGCTGAGCGCGCTCGTGATCGCCACGAGCGGATATTTCTGGTTTGGCGACACCCTCTCACTCGAAGGGATGGCGCGACAGGAATCTTCACTTCGCAATTATCAGCAGGCACATCCCACGCTGGTGTACGGCGTGGCCTTTGCTATATACGTTGCTGTCACCGGGTTGTCTTTACCAGGCGCGACGGTTTTGACCCTTGTGTTTGGCTGGTCTTTTGGGTTTCTTCCAGGTTTGCTCCTCGTCAGCTTTGCTTCGACGGCTGGGGCGTCGCTCGCCTTTCTGCTGAGCCGATTCGTTCTGCGGGAATGGATTCAAACTCGGTTTGGGTCCCGGTTGCGCACGTTTAACGATGCCCTGGCTCGCGACGGGGCCTTTTATCTCTTGGCATTGCGGTTGATTCCGGCGGTTCCCTTCTTTGTGGTCAATCTCGTGATGGGATTAACCCCGTTGGCGTTGGGCACCTATTGGTGGGTCAGTCAGATAGGTATGTTGCCCGGCACGGCAGTGTATGTCTATGCGGGAGCGAGTGTGCCAGATTTACAGACTCTGAGTGAGCAGGGTGTGCGTGCGGTCTTGTCGCCACGGCTCTTCTGGGCGTTGGCGCTCCTTGCGGGGGTGGCGCTGGTGGCTCGATGGGGCATGGCGCGATTATTCGCTCCGTCGTCGAGTGTCCGGCGTCTCTAGCGGGCGCGTTCAGCTGTTCTTCTACGTTATGCCACGCATTCGCGTCATCGCGTTCGCCGTCTGGGTGTCGGTCGTGCTGCTGCTATCGGGACTGTACGTCGTCCAGCCCGAGCTCCTTGAGCCGGCGCGGGTGGTAGAAGCCTTGCGCGGTTCGGGGCAGCCGGTACTTCTTGCCTACGTCGCTCTAAGTATCGTGCGTGCATTTACATTGATACCGAGCACGGTGCTCATCGTTGTTGGAATGTTGCTATTTCCCGATCGGCCGTGGTTCGTGATGATCAGTTCGCTCGGTGGCGTCGTGCTCTCGGCGCTCCTTATCTATTATTTCTTTGAGTTTCTCGGGCTGGGGACGCTTTTCGAGCGCACGCACGCCGAACGCGTGCGATGGCTCGAGCGGCAGATGTCCCGGAAAGGGTTCTGGATCGTTGTCGGCTGGTCGGCGTTTCCATTTGTTCCGACCGATCTCATCTGCTATGTGGCCGGCACTCTCCGGATGCATACGGGTAAGTTCGCGGCCGGGGTGGCGCTGGGCGAGTTGCCCCTCGTCGCGTTCTACGTCTGGGTGACGGGTGAGGTGGTGGGCTGATGAGCAAGAGGGTTTTCTGGCCAGCGGTGTCCACGACCGCATCAGGAGAGGTGCCCCTTTTCATGCATGGGGCAGTCGGATGGGATAGATTGATTCGCATTCAGGAGGGGCCTTATGACTGATTCATATAAGCAATGTTGTTCGTTGCTCGCTCTCGTTCTGGCGCTTGTCGCCGCGAGTGTTTCCGTGTCCGCGCAGCGGCGCGACGGCGTGCCGGCGGTGTCGGCCCCGATCCGTCCCTTGGTGCTGAACACGGCCGAAGTACCACGGATTCGCATCGTGCCGGTGGCCACCGGTCTGTCACATCCCTGGGGGATGGCCTTTCGGCGGAATGGTGACATTCTCATCACGGAACGTGATGAGGGAAAGTTGCGGGTGATTCGAGGCGGCCAGCTGCTCGATCGTGATATTCCGGGTGTACCTGAGGTCTTTGCCGAATCCGATCGAGCCGGTTTGATGGATGTCGCCGTACACCCAGAGGATGATCGCGTCGTATATCTGACGTACTCCAAGTCGGTCGACCGAGATGGAGAATCGGGCGTGACCGTCGCGTTGGCGCGTGGGCGTCTGGATGCCGGTGCGTTGACCGAGGTGCGTGACATCTTCGTTGCCCAGGGCCTCGACCGGGGTATTGCCGCGTCTCGTCTGATCTGGGGCGCCGATGACAATCTGTACATGACCGTGGGCGGGTCCTACGTTTTTGCCGACACGGGTAGCTATGCGCAGGATCCGATGACGCACTTTGGGAAGCTGATGCGGCTGACGGAGGACGGTACAGCCGCTCCAGATAACCCGTTTGTGGGCGAATCCGACTACCTGCCAGAGATTTATTCGATGGGGCATCGCAACCAGCTCGGTCTGGCTTGGCATCCCGAGACTGGAGATCTTTGGGCAACTGAGAACGGGCCGCAGGGTGGTGATGAAGCGAACATTATTAGATCCGGGGCGAACTACGGTTGGCCGCTGGCATCCTACAGCCGTGAGTACTCTGGAGTACGGGTCAGTGACACACCCTGGCGACCGGAATTCGAGGATGCCGAGGTCCTCTGGTGGCCGTCGATCGGTCCCTCGGGACTGACTTTTTATGACGGACCACATTTTCCACAGTGGCAGGGTAACCTGATGGTGGGGTCAATGATGGAGGGTCGGATGCCCCGCACCGGTCACATCGACCGGATCGTGTTCAACCGGCGCGGTCAGGAGATCCGCCGAGAAGCGATCTTGACGGAACTCAGACAGCGCGTGCGTGACGTGCGCCAGGGTCCCGACGGTTATCTGTATGTCTTGACGGACGAGGATGACGGCGTCCTGTTGCGTATCGAACCCGCCCGGGCCATTGTGGATCCGCCAGGGAGTACGATCATTATCGACCGGGCGACAGAGGCGCGAGTACCTCCGCTGCTGGAGACTGAGTGGACGGCGGAACAGCGCGCACTGGTCGAGAAATATGCGCCAGACGGCGAGGCTGGTGCCGCGCTACGGACCTTGATTCGCGTACCGGCGTTGGCCGACCGTTTCATGCCGCTGCTGACGTATGTCAGTAGTGAGTCCACCTTGTCACCACGACATCGAGCCATCTTGATCTTGCGGGCTGCCTGGCTGACCCAGAATGCCTATCTGTGGTCGTCCCATGCCGCACGTCCCGATCATGGGCTGACCGTGGATGAGATCCGTGGGCTGGCTGAGGGCGCGAGCGATGAGTGGACGGCTTTCGAGCAGGTGTTGATCGGGCTTGCGGACGAGTTGTTCCGCAATGCATCGATTACGGATCGAACCTGGGCCGAACTGTCGAGGATGTACGACATGGAGGAACTGGCCGATGCGGTAGTGACGGTCAATGAAGTCACTGCATCCTCTATTCTGTTCAACTCCCTTGGAGTGCAACCGGACGAGGGAGCCACGATGCTCATCCCGAGTGATGACGTGGCGTACCGCGTCGAGGTCCCGGCTCGAGAGTCTCCGCTGGCGGTGCCACGAATCGAGCCTCTCGAGGGCGATGGGCTTCGTGTGGGGCGCACGCTCCGACAGCACGCCCGCTTGGCTGAGGCGTGGTACCAGAACCCGGGATATGTACTCAACGAAGAGGCCTCTCGGATGATCCCACACGATCGTGAGTTGCTGATCCTACGGACGGGGTGGAACGCGCAGGCCGTGTATGAGTGGGCGAAGCACGTGGGCAGTGTTGGGCGTGCACGCGAGCACGGCCTTGAGCCTCAATGGATCGCGCAGGGTCAGGACGCCGCGCAGTGGAACGAACGTGAACGGGCACTTATCGACGCCGCCGATGACATGTATCGCGACACAATGATTTCCGATGAGACGTGGTCAACTCTGTCGGAACACTATGATACCCATCAGCTGATGAGTATCGCGGCCACGGTCGCTCGCTATCGGAAAGTATCGATGACGCTGAATGCTTTTGGCGTTCAGCCATTGCCAGAGGATGAGCGCTTTCCGGTGCTAGAGGGGTACTAGCGGTTTCGAATAAGTAAGAAAGGCTCCGGTCCTACGGGGACCGGAGCCTTGATCGGTCTGCGTCGGCCGCGTTGGGTTACCCCGCTCTTGGGAGCCCATGCCACCAGCGCTGGAGGTCCCTACGAGGACGCCACCTCCGCAGAACCACAGCTATAGTTGTCCACAGGATCACCTCCTCACCCGGGCGTGTCACTACGCACGGCGGGTCCCAACCCGCCCAGCCTCCGGATCGCCCGGCGTCTTCGGAGGCTGCCGCGCTTGGCGCGGACCACGGACGGCAGGGGTGATGTGGGGGTCACGCTGCCTCCCGTGCATCGTCGAAGATGTCGTATCCAATGTCAACGGTGGCAGAGACGGTTTCTCCACATACAATGTCTAGGTGATTTATCGTGACGATCGTGGTGTTGAGTACATCCCGGTACCCCTTCCGACCCATGAGGTCACTGGCGCCGTCGCGTTGGACGCTCGTCGCCTGAGTCGTACGACCAAGCGCGCATCGGTAGAACGCTATACGGGCACGGACGGCGCGGAGCTTGCGCAGCAGCCCCGGAGCCACCGCCGTCGCTGGACGGATCGTCAATGGCTTGCCTTTGAGGAATACCGGAGTGTGGAGGAGGAACGCTCACAAGAGGAAGCCCCCCGGGCGGCGGTCTGGGTCGTGCGGTCGCACGACCGTGATACCGAATCTGCTTGATGGGCAGCTGTGCACCTTTGAGGTGGCGTTTCAGCTACTCACGCAAGTGCAGTTGATATTGTCGAGGCCTCCCTTCCTCGGATCATGCACGAGCGGTGCAGTGGTCGGTGCCGATCGTGTCCGTGCGTCGCCTGAAACTCGTACAAAGCCGCAATTTATCGTGACAGGATCGGTGGCATGACTGCCCTCGATGGCCTGATTCTGGTTGCGTTCGTCGTGTACGCCGTGAGCGTCGGACTCAGGAACCGCTGCCGTGCGTCGGAGAACCTGGAACAGTACTTTCTTGCCGGGCGATCATTGTCTGGTTGGAAGGCGGGGCTGAGCATGGCGGCGACACAATTTGCCGCAGATACTCCTTTACTTGTGACCGGCCTGGTGGCCACTGCCGGCATTTTCGGGTTGTGGCAGCTCTGGATCTTTGCGCTGACCTTTTTGTTGGTGGGGTTCGTTCTGGCTGGTGCGTGGCGCCGAGCCGGGGTGGTGACCGACGCCGAACTCACCGAGGTTCGCTATGGTGGGATGCCCGCGACTGTATTGCGAGGTGTCAAGGCGTTTTATTTCGGCACTGTCATCAACTGTGTCTCACTTGCCTGGGTACTCTTTGCGGCAGCCAAGATCGCCGAACCGTTCCTCCTATGGCATTTATGGTTGCCCGCGGGGTTCTTCGATCTTGTCGTCGATCTGGTGGAATTGGTTGGCGTACCGCTGACGGTCGGAAGTGATACCGACCCGGTTGTATGGCTCAAGACCGCTAACAATTTATTGTCCCTTCTCATGATTCTTGCTGTCGTCGCGTTTTATTCGGCGACGGGAGGGCTACGCAGCGTTGTTGCGACTGATCTGGTCCAGATCGGAATCATGGGGGTGGGGACCTTGGCGTTCACGGTCTTCGTGGTGCGAGCGGCTGGTGGACTCCAGCAGATGACGACACAAGTACATGAACTCTTTGCGAACGGTGGCCCCGGAGGAATTCGCCCAGAGGAGATCCTGGCGTTTACGCCTGGATGGGGAAAGGACGTCACATTCACCGTACTCTCTCTGCTTGGGATGCTCTGGCTGATTAATTCCGTTTCGGATGGGAGTGGCTATCTGGCGCAGCGCGCGATGGCATGCCGTACCGACCGCGATGCAAAGACCGCGGCTGTGGTGTTCACGTTCACTCAGGTGCTCGTGCGAAGCCTCCTCTGGCTCCCGCTTGGTATCGGGTTGCTCGTGCTGTTTCCGCCGGATCCGACGCTTGCTCCGGGGTTCTTGCAAGCTGATCGTGAAGCGACCTACGTGCGCGGCATGGCCGAATTATTACCGTCAGGCGTGCGTGGGTTGATGTTCACCGGCATGCTTGCGGCGCTTGCCTCGACGGTGGACACGCACTTGAATTGGGGAGCTTCGTATTGGACGAATGACATTTATCGGCGATTCATCTGTCAGGCGTGGTTGAAGGTCACTCCCTCCGGTCGCTCCCTTGTTTGGGTGGCCCGTGGAGCGAGCATTCTCACATTGATGGTTGCCCTTGTGGTCATGACGCAACTGAGTTCGATCAACGAAGCGTGGCAGATCAACTTGTTGTTTGGGGCAGGGTTGGGCGTGGTTCTGGTGCTGCGTTGGTTGTGGTGGCGGATGAACGCATGGGCGGAGATCGCGGCGATGGTGGTTTCCTTTGCCGTGGCTCCGTTGCTCATCCATCATTTCGACGATACCCAGCAGCCACTTCGACTCTTGCTCGCAGCCGGCGCTTCGACGACAGCAGCCCTGCTGGCCATCCGTCTACGTGGCCCTGAGGATCTGGGGCACCTTGTGGCGTTCTACCGCCGGGTACGGCCGATCGGATTCTGGGGGCCCGTCGCCCGTGCCGCGGAGGGTTCAGGGGCACATCGAGCCGGTGTTGGGGCGCTCTGGCGTGCGTTGGGAGCGATGGTGCTGTGTGCGGTCACCGTGTTCTGCTTACTCGTCGGTTTTGGCACCTGGCTCGTGGGTAGTCCCTCTCCTGTCTGGGTTCCGTCGACGCCGGTGTGGATTGGCTTCTTGCTCTTGACTGGACTTCTGGTCATCCCGGTGTGGTACCGGCTAGGGTACGGCTCTGGTGTCGAAGGACGTTCCCAGGTTCGGGATCCGTCCTGAGCCAATTGATCCGGTTGGGCCTCTCCATCTCGTTCGATGATGGTGTCGTGTGAGCGCCGCGTCTTCATGTCCTGCGTGAAAGAAGCAGGTTGCAAGACCAGTTCTGGAACCTCGACCATGACCTGTTCGCGTATTGCTATCGCAGGAGACGACGGAACATGGCACCACCCTTCGTACTCACGATCCAGGCGTCGTGCATAACGTGAAAAGTGAAGGCTTGTTTGTTTTTGTACCGTCGACCGCCAGAATTCTAGCGTCGTCGGTTCGCTCCGCGCCCAACGCCGTGTCGGTACTCGTCCGAGTCGCGGTGATGAGCCTCGGTTGGCTCGCATGTACCGTCGCGACCGTGATGGCCCAACTGCCTACCGCAACCACTCTCGAGCCATCGCCGCCCGGTAACGTGCTCCGGGCTGTTGCTGTAGACAGTCCACCGGTGCTTGATGGACGAATCATTGGAGATCCCATCTGGAACGACGTACCCGTGGCTGATGGATTCCTGCAAAGTACCCCGAATGAAGGGGCGCTTGCGACCGAGCACACAGAAGTCCGCGTGGTCTTTACGGTCGATACCGTGTTTATCGGTGTTGTCTGCTTTGACCGGGATCCACAGTCGCTTGTCGTCAGTGATAGCAGTCGTGATTCCTCAATGAACGATGCGGACAGCGTTCAGATCGTGATTGACACGTTCCATGATGAGCAAAACGGTTTCATCTTCGGCACCACACCGGCCGGCCAGGAGTATGACGGTCAGGTTGCCAATGAAGGTGGAACCGGAAGTCTGTTTGGCAGTGGTGGACGTGGAGGCTTTTCCAGGGGAAGTGGTGGTGGGTTCAACCTCAATTGGGATGGAGTCTGGCAGGTTCGTACCACGGTTTCCGAAATTGGTTGGAGTGCCGAATTTGCCATTCCCTTCCGAACGATTCGCTATCCAACGCGCCCTGTCCAAACCTGGGGAATCAATATTCAGCGCAACATCCGTCGGAGGAATGAAACGTCATATTGGGCCCCTCTACCTCGTCAGTACAATCTCTACCGCATCTCTATGGCCGGCGATCTCGTCGATATCCAGCCCTCGGTTGGCTCGTCCAGTACGCTGCGACTCGCGCCCTACGCCATTGGTCAGTTGGCGAACCGCGAGGTTGCTGTTTCGACACCGACAATCGCCACGGGAGACTTTGGGGTTGATCTCAAATATGGCGTCACCTCAGGGCTGACGTTGGACGCCACCTACAACACGGATTTTGCTCAGGTAGAGGTCGACAATCAACAGATCAATCTTGACCGCTTTAATCTGTTTTTTCCTGAAAAACGACCTTTCTTTCTGGAAAACGCCGGTGCATTTGCTGTGTCTAATGAAGGGCCAGCTCGAAGCCCGGACCTTGGCCAGACAGATCTGTTTTTCAGTCGTCGAATCGGAATTAGTGATTCCGGTCAACAGATCCCGATCTTGGCCGGATCCCGGCTTTCTGGCAAGGTGTCGAACACGGTGACGGTTGGGTTCTTGAATATGCAGACGGAGACCGTCAATCAAGATACCCCAGCCAATAATTTTACCGTCGCACGCGTGCGTCGCGACTTGCCTAATCGGTCCAGCCTCGGTGGTCTTTTCGTCAACCGTACGGCGACGGGGCCCTATGGTGGTCGGCATAACTACAATCGCACCTTTGCTCTTGATGGCCGGTGGGGTATCGGCGACAACGGTTTGGTACAAGGTTTTGTTGGACGAACCCAAACACCAGGTCGTACCGGTCGTGACCACGCGCTCAATTTTTCCGCGACCTATAGTTCTCCGGCATGGCGCGTCGTGAGCGGCTACCAAGAGAATGGTGAAGATTTCAATCCGGAGGTGGGCTTTCTACGACGCCCGGGAGGATTCAGAAAATTCGATCTTGGCGTCAACAACACATCCCGACCGAATGGTTTCTTGAAGTTCCAGGAATTTACGCCGCATATGAGTTTCACGAGATTCTGGAATCTCGGAGGAACGATGGAGACGTCGTTCTTGCACTGGCACTTTACCGGCGAATTCAGTGATAGTTCGTCGGTGGGCACGTGGTACGACGTGAAGAGCGAGCACGTCTTTCGTTCATTCACGGTATCGGGCCTTGTGATTCCACCTGGGCGCTACGATTTCAGCGAAAACAACTATTCATTCAATTACAATCGCGCGGCTCCCATCAGCTTTGGTTTCAATACCGTTATCGGAGGGTTTTTCGGCGGACAGATCCGCACCGTGAGGCCATCGCTGCGCGCTCGGTACGGTGAGACCTTCAATGTGTCTCTGAGCTACAGTCGAAATGACATCGACCTGCCAGTTGGGAGCACGATTACCAATCTTGCGAGCATTCGACTTGCATACAACGTTTCACCGCGAGTCTTTGCACAAGCGTTGATGCAGTACAACGACAGCGCAAAGGTCTGGTCATCCTATGTGCGTTTTGGCTGGTTGCAAGATGCCAATACAGGGCTTTTTATCGTCTACAACGAAATTGAAGGTATCAGTGACTATGCGCCACTCGGGGCTGGGCGGAGCCTCATCGTGAAATACAGTTTTCTCCTTGATGTGCTGGAGTGATCCGTGTCCCGGCGAGCGGTGCTCACGCCAAGAGTAGCCCGCCACTAGACGTGATTGGACCTTCTCATTCCGGTAGCTTGAAAGAGACGACCCGGCCGGAGAACTTGTACTCGGCAACCCAAAGCCGTTGACCATCGAAACCGAGCTGACTGGGCCAGAACAAGCCCTCTTGCGTCGTATCCGGATCCGTATCCGCTGTACCCGTCGCCCCAAGCAGAACATCAGGCTGAACCCCTGCGAGGGCGTCATCAAGACGCTCCCATGCCGTCACCCGGTTGTAACCGAGATCTGCTCGAAAGACGTGGCCTCCAGAGACGATGCCTTGCCCCGGCGCGCTGGACCAACCCGGATCAGGAATTTCGGTGAACTGGGAATCCGAGCCCAAATCACTGATCGACATCACCCCGAAAAACGCGCGTCCGCTGATTGAGAGATGTTCTCCATCTGAATAGATGTCGGCGCCTGCGATGTCCGGTTCCAATGAGAACAGTGGAGCTTCATTGCTCTCCGGCAATCCATCCCAGATATAGAGGCCGCCGTCAGAATCTAGAACATATAAATATTGGCCATCGAGTGCGAGTGACTGCACCGATTCGACAGTGATCGATCCGATCTGCGATCCATACACAACATCGGGGGCGCGCCCGTCGCAGGGCACGCCACTCACCCAGGCCCGTAAGCCATTCATTGGCCCGGCTGCCACCACGGTATTGTCGTGCAACGCGAGCGCATGTACGCCATCCGCGAAATCGACGACGGCAGTTGGGGTGCTTGCGCTTGTCGTGGGGATGGTCGTCCAGCAGTGTAGCCGTTTGTCGTACCCGTCCCCGATCAGGAGGTGCTGCCCATCGGAGCGCGGCACGCCATTCGTGATGAAGTCGTGTTCCGCAAATGTGTCTGTGCTGATATCGGGTGCACCCAGCACGATATCGGGCGTCGCAGTCTCCGACGTCGGAACCTCACTGAAACCCAGGATTCGATTGCTGTTGTAGTCCGAGACATATACCCGGTCGTCTGCAACGGCGATCGTCGAGCCATCTCCACCGCGAAGCCCCCAGGCTCGTCCATCGAGTCGTAGATCCGGCTCCACATTGGACGATGCCGGAACACTATTCCAGATGTTGATGGCGCTACCGATCATGAGGAGTTGTCCTGCAGCGCTGACATCTCCTGCCAACCAGATCGATGGCGACTCTTCCGTGATGAATCCCGTTGGTGTGGTGTCGGACTGCGTCGGGAATGTTGACCAGAACCAGGACCCCATCTTCGAATTTTGTCCAGAGGCGTTGTGATCGCCCACAATCAAGAAGGAGTGGCCATCCGTCGTGATACTTCTGGGGGTCCCGATTTCCTCTCCACTGAGCACGATGTCGGCGGCTTGGTCGGAACTGGTGGGGAACGTGTTCCAGATCAAGATCCAGCCACCAAATCCGACACCGCCGGTCGATGATCCGGCAGCGGTACCGGCTACGATCAATTTTTCACCATCGGTCCAAACACCCCAGGGCCACACGAATCGATCCGTGCGCGGGCTCAGGGGAAATTCGTCGCCGGACTGTACACCAGACAAAATGAGGTCCGGCGCGGCACCGTGTCCGTCTGGCAGGCCGTCCCAGACAAGAATTCGGTGATTGTAGGTATCGGCGACGAGATACTTTCCTCCTCCGGCCGCGACATCCACCGGCCACTTCATTCCGGCGTTTCCCTCTCCGGAATCGTTGGTGAGAAAGCTTGGTTGGCCCAGAACCAGGTCAGGAGGCGCGTTGTTGCCAGGCAAGGTTGTCCAGACGAGCACGCGGTTGTTGTTGCCGTCGGCCAACATCAAAGCCGTGCCGTCGGTCGCGATACCCTTGGGGTGATTGAAGAGTGATGGGCCGCCGCTTCGGTTGAAGTCGACCGCACCCAGCAACAAGTCAGCCGCCTGTCCTGTCTGGAAGAATTTACTGCCACCCTGGGTGTCATCTTCACCACTACCTCCGTTATCGGTGGCAGCGAGGCGAATTTGCTCTCTGACCAGAGCAAGGGCGTTGTCTTCTCCGTGGCCGTTGACTCGATAGCGCAGGTATTCCTGGAGCCAGACCGCCTTGCCTTCGAGGTCTACCGGCCCAAGAATTGCGGTCCGGTTTAACTCTTCCCGGTAAAGAGAATTGAGCTCTTCAAGAAAGGCCAACGACAAGTCACGTGCAGGAAACGCAATGATGCCTGGCTGAATCTGGCCGCACACTGGTTGGATACCCTGTCCACGAATCTGCATGAATACCCGCGTTGTCGCGTCTTCTGGGGAGCATTCGTTGAGTACGTAACGCAGCCACTCAGGGAACCACACCGCCGTTCCTTCAGCATCCACGTATCCGGCGTTCGTATCCGATCTGCCCAAGGTCGTCTGGTATTCGGTTTCCAACTCCTGAAAAAAATCACGTACCTGGTCTCTGGGAGGGAATGGAATCATCGTGGCCACGGCGCCGAATAGCGTTCGCGCACCCTGTATGTCATTGGGTTGGAGCGTATCTGAACCCCCTGCCATTGCATCCATTAAGGCGGCACCCGAATATCTCACTCCATCGGGATGCCCCAGCCCGATCACGTGCCCCAATGCGTGGGTAACAGTCCGCCGTAGATCGTGAACCCGTTGTCCACTGTGGCTTACTTGCTGTGGTCCTCGATAACAGTTGAACGCAACGGTGGAGTTGAGAAGGATGTCGGCCTCGAGGGTCTCATCGATGCCCTCCGTGACACGAGAGATCACGTGGGTGGCACCGACCACGCCGGATCCGAAGGATAGGCCGAAAACGTCGTCCGCAAAACGGACGCTATTGAGCGCGTCGCCGGCCACGGCGGGGACGGACTTGCCCGGGCGTTGCACGAATTGGAACCCACGCTCAGGGAGTTGTGTGTTCCATTCCGTGAGGCTCCCTGCGGCGCAGCGATTCCAGTCGCTTGGCTCATCGCTTGTTAGCCGCGTGTCGCCGAGGTTGACGTCGAGGAGAATCTTGGTCGATGTCCACCGCCGGTCGAATAATCGAAATGCGTTCAGTGCGTGCGAGCCCAGAATGACGATGATCAGCATGCTCAACGCAGAGGCGGTGCCAACACGGCGCATGGGTATCTCTCTCCTCCGGTTGGTATGCATCCTGACGACAGGTGTTTCGCGCAAAGAATACTTGAAACGGATTGAACCAGGAGCAGGGAGCGAGGGCGGCGGTATTCGCACACCATCCCTTCGCATTTAGCGAGGTGTGGGGCTCCTGGGAGACGGAACCAAGGAGGCGTCATCATGGGACAGCCCGCCGGGTGTCCTATGGAGACGTCCCGACACGCCAACAGAATGCGGTCGCGAGGGCCTGATGCCGGCTGTCTGTACCCCTGACGGGGCAATCGCGGCACTTCGGCGAAACGGTCCCTGCTCAGCGTGGCGTGTCGAGATTCTCCGATCGTCCCGTATGTCACTACGGACGCGATCTAGTAGTCGGATGCGGCGAGTGAGGCCCGGATAATCTCGTTGTCGTTACGGTGGATGATATGCCCGTTGGCATACGCGGGATGTGTCCAGTTGACCTTCCGGTCGAAGCGGCGGCTGGGTCCGAAGCCGGAGTCGCCGGTGGCCTCGATTAGCTTGATACGACCGCGTTCGATGTAGCCGTCTGGGGTGAACTGGGCGTCGATGAGGAATCCGTCGTCGTTGACGACGAAGTAGCGGTCGCCTTGCTTCACCATGAACGCCGTACCCCACCGTGCTTGGGCTGTCATCTGGTCGCTGGCCCAGAGCCGTTGGCCGGTGCGGGCGTCGAGACCGCGAAGTTCACCGTAGCTTCCGACACCGTAGAGATAGTTCCCGTCAATGAGGGGAGTGGTGATCATGGAGTGGAGTCCGTCGGTTTCATCTGGCATTTCGCTGCGGCTCTGGCCTCTCCACAACAGCGTTGCGGAGGGAGAGTCCTGGTCCAGTTCCATCATCATGGAACCTCGATAGAACTGAGAGACGACCAGATAATTGCCGCTCCAGACCGGCGTGGCCACAGACATGCCCGCGCCCGCTTCCCACTCTTCTTCCCAGTACAGCTCTCCGGTTTCGGGGTCCAGTGAGACGAGGGCCGCCGCGTGCCAGACGATAAGCTGTCTGGTGCCGCCGGCTTCGATCATGATGGGTTGTCCGTACCCCATTTCGCCCACCACGTCGAGGGCTCGCCACACCTCTTCGCCGGTGTGCTTGTCCCATGCCATTACGAGTCCACCAGGTTCACCACCGACGACGGTGATCACACGATCGCCATCCACGATCGGCGAGCTGGCGACGCCCCAGGTTGGGATGAAGCTATCGTAGTCGGCGATGTAATGTTTCTCCCAGAGCACTGCTCCAGTTTCCACATCGAGGCAGTAGAGGTCGCCGGCGGCGCCCACCACATAGACGCGGTCCCCGTCGACGGTGGGCGTGGCTCGTGGTCCGATGGCATAGGAGACCATCAGCATTCGGTAGGTCGTCGGCCACTCTCGGGTCCACAAGATTTCCCCGGTCTGTTCATCGATGGCCAGAGCCCGCTCGGTGCCATCCATCGTTCGCGACTCGGGGTCCTCGGCCCAATCGGTTATGAAGACTCGGCCATCGGCCACGACCGGTCCAGAGTATCCGGAGTTTATCGGTAGCCGCCACTTGACGTTCAGTTCCGTGGGAAGTGTTTCGACAATGCCCGTCTCGGTCCAGACTGCATCGCGGCGCTCACCACGCCACTCCGGCCAGTCGTTTGCGGATGCTGGGATGGCCAACGACAGGCCAAGGCCCACCATCAGGACTGGGCTGAGTGTACGCAGAACCAGGTGACCAAAGTGACGCGGCATCATTCAGAGCTCCTTCATATTCCCGTTACGACCGTTCTAGTTCGGTGTGATCGCATTCGCTCGCTCTCGGCGGCGACGTAGCCATCATCGACAAGTCTATACCGAGGACGCTACCATGAGGCACATTGTGTCCGGGTTACAAGCGTTGTGCAGGCTAGGCCCAATGTGTGGATTTCGCGTTCTTGGGATCGCAGGTTCCGGCCGTGACGGGGTTCGTTGATCATCGCTACATGTCGTTGGGGTGCCCGCCTTAGCGTGATAGGGCTGTTGCTGGGCGGATGGGCACAGGCTCAGCCACCGCCGGAGTTGTTGTCTACCCTGGTCCCGTCTCCTCCGATTGCTCCCGCCGTCGTGGCCCGTGATGACCGTGGACGTGCCACGGTACGCGCGACTCGGCTCCCCGTCCCCTTGCAGTTTGATGGACGGCTCGACGAGCCAGTTTATCGGTCCATTCAACACGTCGACAATTTCATCCAGCAACTCCCGGATGAAGGGGCTTCGGCAAGTCAACAGACGGACGTCTGGATTTTCTTCGACGACGACAATATCTACGTCTCCGCTCGTTGCTATGACACAGCACCGCCCAGCGAGTGGGTTGCGAACGAGATGCGCCGGGATGTCGGGCAGTTGCGCGAGAACGACTCTTTCTCGGTGATGCTCGACACGTTCTACGATCGACGGAACGGGCTGGCCTTCTTGGTGACGCCGATTGGTGGCTTCTCCGATTTTGCTATCACCAACGAGGGGGGAAGTGTCAATACCGATTGGAATACCATCTGGGATTCGCGCACCGCCCGTTTTGACGGGGGGTGGAGCGTCGAATTGCAGATCCCCTTCAAGTCGTTGCGCTATCGCCCAACATCCGCTCAGGTGTGGGGGATCCAGCTTCGACGGATCGTTCGCCGCCGCACCGAAGCGTCCTATCTCACGGCGCTTCCCATTTCCGCGGCGCAGGGCAACAGTGTGATTGCGGGACTCTGGCGTATCTCCGAGGCGGGGTCATTGGTGGGGCTCGAGGTGCCGGCTGAGAGCCAAAAGCTCGAGATCAAACCCTATGGCATCGGAGGGTTCACTACTGATCGGGTGGCCCGTCCTCCTACCCGGAACGACGTGACCGGCAGCGGAGGATTCGACGTCAAGTATGGTCTGACCAGAAATTTGACGGCGGACTTCACCTTCAACACCGACTTCGCTCAGGTTGAAGTCGATGAGCAGCAGGTGGACCTTACTCGGTTCAAGCTGTTTTTTCCCGAAAAACGAGAGTTCTTCCTCGAGGGGCGCGGCAACTTTGATTTTGCACAAGGGGGGCGTGAAGGTCTGCCGGTCCCAACGGTCTTTTTTAGCCGGCGAATCGGGTTACAGGCCGGTCAGGCGGTTCCGATCCTGGCCGGAGGGCGGCTGACGGGGAAGGTCGGTGCCTTCGACGTGGGGGCGCTCAATATCCAGACCGACGACGAACTCGTCTCTGGCGCCGACGCCACCAACTTTACGGTGCTGCGCGTCAAGCGTGATGTTCTGCGGCGGAGTACGATCGGCGGCATCTTCACGAATCGATCGATGTCGTTGGTCGGGGATGGAGCAAGTCAGGTCTACGGACTCGACGGACGCTTCGCGTTCCACGATAACGTCAACCTTCTCGGTTATGCGGCCCGCGCAAACGTTCCCGATCGCGTCGGGCGCGATGCCAGCTACCTGGGCCAGTTTACATACACTGGGGATCGGTATGGCCTGGGGGTTGGCCATAATGTGGTCGAAGGCAACTTTCTTCCGGAGGTCGGCTTCATGCGCCGCGGCAACCTGCGTCGGAGTTCTGCTACGGCCCGGTTCAGCCCGCGTACGCGATCGGTTAGTTGGATCCGTCGATTTAGCCTGCAGGGTGAACTTGACTACGTGCAGTCCGCTGAGAACCGGTTACTTGAAACGCGATTGCAAGACGTGTCGTTGCAGGTTCAGCTGGAGAACAGCGATCGCTTGACAGTTTCTGCCGCTGATCGATACGAGCTTCTGACCGTTCCATTTGCCATTTCACCCGAAGTCACGTTGCCGGTTGGTGGCTATGGGTTCAGAGACGCTGGTCTTTCGTACTCCTTCGGTCAGCAGCGACTCCTCAGCGGAACAGTATCCGTCAGAACGGGACAGATCTGGAGTGGGGATAGTACGTCGGTCAGGATCAGTCGTGGTCGGCTCGAGGTTACGCCGCAGTTTTCCTTGGAACCGAATCTTTCGTTGAACTGGCTCGACCTCCCGGAAGGGGAGTTCTCATCGCATTTGGCACGTCTGCGCTTGAATTACAGCGTTTCTCCACGAATGTTCTTCAGTGGTTTACTCCAGTACAACTCCAGTCAGGACCGGTTCAGCACCAATGTCCGCCTTCGGTGGGAGTACTCTCCGGGTAGCGAGGTGTTCGTGGTGTACACCGAAGAACGAGAGATGACACCACTGCTGCCCTATCGCGGTATGTCGTTGCTGCGTAATCGTGGTTTCGTCGTCAAGACAACGCGATTGTTCCGGTTCTAAGCGTGTTCGTGTCGGTGTGCGGGAGCGCATTGTGTGTGGACTGGCCGTGGGCACCGGCGCTTGCCGGGCCTGTGATAGGTTTCCCTGGGCGCGAGTGTGCCGGTCGACACAGTCATGGTCGGGGTGACATGAACGAATTATTTTCCGCAGTGGTGTACGGCGTCAGGCCGCGGTTTCCGTTAATCGCGGTTGTGTGGATCGTGTTGTTGTGTTTTCCGCAGGCGGTAGACGCAGAAGACTGGCCGCAGTGGCGAGGCCCGACCCGTCACGGTGTCTGGACCGAAAACGGTGTGGTGGACCGGTTTCCTGATAATGGCTTGACCGTGAAGTGGCGAACGCCGATCCGAGGCGGGTTCGCCGGGCCGGCGGTTGCGGACGGCCGTGTCTTCGTGCTCGATTATGAGGAATCTTCTGGCTCGCGGACGATGGACGGGACAGAGCGATTGTTGTGCTTGAGTGAAGCCACTGGCGAGGTCCTGTGGACGCACGAATGGCCGACGACCTACCGTAATTTGCATCCCACTTTTGCGACTGGTCCACGAACCACGCCGAGTGTCGCTGGTGGTCGGGTGTACGTGGTGGGGGCGACCGGGGTCATTCTCGCGTTGGAGGCGGAGAGCGGCGAAGTGGTGTGGCAACTTGATATAGCGCTGGAGTACGGCACGACAGTCCCCGTATTTGGTGTCAGTGCCTCGCCGCTGGTCGACGAAGATCGGCTGATTGTATTGATCGGCGGAGAGCCCGATGCGTTGGTCGTGGCTCTTGACACCGACAGCGGGGAAGAAATGTGGCGTGCGTTACCGCTTGTGGCCGAGGCGGGATATAGCGCCCCGGTGATTTATGAAGCAGGCGGTGTCCGCCAGCTCATCGTGTGGCATCCGACTGGAATCAGTTCACTCGACCCCGAAACGGGAGAGACGTACTGGGAGCATTCCTGGAATATTCCAGGCGGTATGACTGTGGCGACGCCCGCAGTTGGCGGGTCATACCTGTTGGTGACGCATTTTTTCCGCGGGTCGTTGATGTTGCGACTCGATCAGGATCGGCCGGCGGCTCGTGAGCTGTGGCGGGGCTCGAGCCGCAGCGAGCTACCGGGGGAGACGGATGGTCTCCATGCTCTCATCACGACGCCGATTATCATTGGTGATCATGTGTATGGCATCGGGAGCTACGGTGAGCTCCGATGTCTTGATGCGCGCACCGGTAGGCGGGTGTGGGAGAGTGATGCACTCGTGGGACAGGCGCGGTGGGGTGCTGCGAGTCTCGTGCGCCATGGCGATCGCGTCATTGTGGTCACCGAACGCGGTGAGCTTGTCTTGGCTCGTTTTACCCCGCAGGGTTACGCCGAACTTGATCGGATCCAGGTGCTTGCCCCGACGACGCGTACCCGAGGTGGGGCCACCGGACGGTGGGGGGACCGGAACGTGGCTTGGGCCCACCCCGCTTTCGCGAATCGGCACGTTGTGATGCGAAACGACCAGGAAGTCCTACGGGTGTCGCTGGCCGCAGCCGACTACAACGAGTGATCGCGATCGGTTAGGCGGCCCATCGTCGTGTGATGGTTCACCAGAGCAACACCGGTCGATCTGAGCGTTATCCCAACAGACCGCGATGGGGGTTCATCAGGTGGAGTTGCTGGATTGTGGCTTCAGGCTGCTCTTCGAACCGAAGGTGCGTTAATCGTTGGTCTGCGCGGCGCCGGAAGATGCGAACGATCACCAGTGCTCCCGCGAGGCCGATCGTTGCCCCGATCCATCGTGTCGGTGTGGTCAGCAGCAGAAGTTCTATCTGTGCGGTGGCGAATCCGTAGGCCAGCGCTACGACGAGATACAACGGTCCCAGCAATCTTACGTTCGCCGTGCCGGGCAGGTACGAGCAGGTGAACGGTATCTTCCGGAACCGTACCAGCAGCGCTTCGATCAGTAACGCACCCAGTAGCATCCAAAGCACCGTGTGGCCGAGGGCGACTGCGGGATCCCAGAGCACGGAATAGAGAGGTAGTGTGATCACCGCCAATGGCAAGAGCCCCAGGAGGTGGAGCGCCGCGCGAGCGCTCGAAAGATAGAGCATCTTGTCGTCCTGTTCCGCCATCTGGAAAACCCAGTTCGCTCGCAGTTCGATCGGCACGGCAAAGAGCACGCGCAATCCCACTAACGTAAAGAACGACAGGATGAGCGGGATTGACAGCAAGGTGACCGTCGGTTCGGTCATCGTCACCGTTTCCCCTTGGGTGAGAGGACGGATAAAGCCGGCCAAGATCATTGCGATTCCCACACCAATGTAGATGGCAAGGAGAAGCCGATGTCGACGATTACGGGCCAGGCTGTGGCTTACGAATGCCACGACGGCCTGTTGTGTTGGCGACGTTGAGACTTTGGCCCAGAGTCGGCTGGTGAGTGTGGCCGCCCGCTTCGCCGAACGTCCGGTTGAGGGACTTTCCAGTGTTCGTCGGAGTACACGTCGGTAACCGCATGCGTAGGCGAGCACCGCTATTCCCAACACGACGAGAGTGGCGAGCAGTGCCATGCCGGCCAGGCGATGGAAGCTCGCGAGTTCCGAGCCGAGCACCGTCTCGTAGAGTCCGAGAAACCAGAGTGGGGGCAGCCAACTGCCCTGTCCCGTTTCCGTCAGTGTTTGCGCATATTCGCCGAGCCAGTGCGAGATGACCGGCGAGTAGATGAACATCTCGATGAGCGCGATCACAAACAGCAGCTGAGCCAGGACCGAGATCATCCGCAACAAGCGCTGGTGGAGGAGCGCGGCGAGCGTTGTTTGGAGGGCGATGAGGCAGACGAAAACGAAGAGCCCAGCCACGGGGGTGACAATCATATGGGCCAGGAAATAACTGGGTGCGGCGGTCCAACCGAGTCCGGTCACGGCGATTCCAAACCCGAGTGCGCTTGGGAGGTTGATCGCCACGGAGAACCCACCGGCAAATATGACAAGAGCGGTAAGCTTGGCTGTGAGTACCGTTCTGTCGCGTACCGGCAACGTACCGAGCACGACAGCATCGCGCCGATCCGGAAACACCGATTCCCAGACCAAGACCGTCAAGAATCCAACGGCGGTCATCGAGTACAGCACGAAAAGGAGTTCATCACCCCAGGTGGCCCGCTCCAATTCCGCTATGCGATTCGGGAAATGTTCCACGACGAAAATCAGGATTCCGTACTCGCCCAGTAATCTCGCCGCCTGGATTCCAGCCGGTGCTGCAAACAGGGCGGCGAGCCAGATAACGGATCGCCGAATATCTACCTCCTCTGGGAGTAGATCGCTCTCGAAAAGCCGTTGGAGAAAGCACCGTACAAGTAGGCGGAACTGCGAGCCTTCATACTCCTCAGAACTAGCCGGCGTGGTGGTTGACTCGGACGCACCGCAGGGCTCTCCGGGGTCACGGGCAACTGCAGTCTTCGGATCCAGGGTCACAATGCCATCGCCTCGACCAGTTTTTGGGCTACTTGTCCCACATCCTGTTGAACCGCAAGCTGTGTGAACACCCGTTCGAGAGAAGGTTGCTCCATAAGTTCACGGAGCCGTTCGATCCGATCACTGGCGACGATGGAGCCCTCGCGTAGGATCACGACTGAGGAGCAGACTTGTTCGACCAGTTCGAGCACATGGGAGCTGTAGAGAACGATTTTCCCGGATGCCGCAAGCTCTCGAATAAGCTCTTTGAGGACCAACGTCGAGCCGACGTCGAGCCCGGACGACGGTTCGTCGAGAATAATGATCTCCGGATCGTGTAGTAGTGCGGCCGAGAGGAGGATCTTCTGTTTCATGCCTTTCGAATAGGTCGAAAGTGAGGCGTATCGATCGTCGTAGATGTTCCAGAGTCGCAGAAAACGGTCGATCTTCTCGTCGAGCACCATGGCGTCGATCTGACGGAGACGTCCAACCAGCGTCAGATATTCTGGGCCTGTCAAATAGGTGTACAGCTCGGGGGCCTCTGGGACGTAGCCGATACGGCGCCGGTGCTGCAGCAGCTCCTGTTGGATGTCACGTCCCCGATAGGTCACCATGCCACTGGAGGGTGTCAGTAAGCCCGTCACCATCTTTACGGTGGTCGATTTGCCTGACCCGTTGGGACCGAGATAACCGAGCACCTCACCGGGTCGCGCCGTGAAGTTCACGTTCCGCACTGCAGCGAGTGCGCCAAAGTATTTCGTGACACCAGTCAATTCGAGCATAGGAGTCATTCTTTCGTTATGTGCTCATTGTCTCCGATCCGTTCGTTCTCGGTCGCTGTCGACGTGTGCCCGGCAGGTCCATGCTTTCGTCAGAACGATGGCGGTCTGGGGGCGAAGGGGTCGGCGAACCGGCGGTCGGTGATGAACGAGTCATCCGTGAGCGTGTTGAGGAACGCCAGCAGCGCGTCTTTCTCGTAATCTAAAAGGTTGAGCTGCGTTGGCCGGACCGGACCACCCGTCACGGCGAGTCGACGATCAAGCAAGGTCATGTCGAGGAACGGATGCGCGACGATGCCGTGGTCGTAATGCTCGATCACTTCCCGGAGGGTTGTGAATCGTCCGTCATGCATATAGGGCGGTCGAATTGCCACGTTACGTAACGAAGGGGCCTTGAAACGCGCATCGCCGGCGCCATCGTCGCCAGCGGTTTCCAACCCGATGTTGCGAGGACCACGTACGATCTGCACGTCCGTCACATGACAACGGGCACAACCGGCGCCGCGGACCCCTGGTCCGGGCACAGTAACGAAGAGTTGGTGACCACGGCGCTCTGGTTCCGTGAACTGGGCGAGGAATGCGGGTGAACCTGGTAGACCGGCATTTCTTGCAGTGTCATAGCGTGATCGATACGACACGAGCGCCCTCACGAATTGAGCGAGGGCGTGGGCAATTCGGTCTCTGGTGACGACGGGGTTTCCGAAGGCCGCTGTAAAGAGTGGCGGGTAGTACGGGATGCTGGCGAGTCGGGTCTCGAGCCGTGAGAGCGTCATGCCCATTTCGACCGGATCTTGAATGGGTATCAGCACCTGTTGCTCGAGTGTTTCTGCCCGTTCATCCCAGAAGAACCTTCCCCGCGCATAGTAGCGGGCGTTGGCAAGGGCCATCGAGTGACGCCGCGTCGGCTGCCCGTGTACACCGATACTCAGGCGTCGCGGATCCGAAAAGCCGGACCGTTGTTGGTGGCACGAGCCACAGGAGACCGTGCCGTTCTCCGATAGCCGCGTGTCGTAGAACAGTACGCGTCCCAGGGTTGCCCCTTCGTCGGTAACCTGGTTGTCTACCGGCGTGTTGTCAGTGCCCACGATGTCATCGGGAGCGTCCGAGGCCGTGAAGTAGGCTGGGAGGTCGTTACTGTAGTCGAAGGCAACAGTAGGCAACCGTGGTGTTTCTCGTCGGCCATGATCTACTGACTGGGCTGCACAGATAATCCCTCCGGTCAGACAAATACCCAGAACGCACAACATTATTTGGTGCGTACCATTCGTAACTCGGGCCTGGGACTCGGACATTGTCATAAACCACTGTGCCACGCGTCTGTGGGATGTGTGCTTCCGGACGCACTCGGCCATCGATCGACGCACGTATCGACTGGTGAAGAATGACCCAGGGGTGCTGTTACTCGCAAGGTATCGCAGGCCGCGTCGATGATTGAGGTAGACTACCTTCCCCGCTGCCATCGAGGAACCTGAGGAGGACCGAGCCATGAGAATCATCGCATTCGTCACTGCCCTGGTAATGGGTTTGTTTGCGAGCCAGTCAGTTGCTGCCCAGTCAGTCGACGTCGTTCTCGAAGCGACAGATGGTGTCACGTTGAAGGCGACGTATCACTCGCCGGGTCGTCCTGGACCTGGGATGTTGCTCATTCATCAATGCAACATGGATCGCTCCTCGTGGGATGGAATTTCGTCTGCTCTGGTGGAATCTGGGGTGCATGTGCTGACGCTGGATCTGCGGGGATTCGGTGATAGCGGGGGCGCGGGAATTTCAGGTGATTTTCCGGGGTTCCTGCAGAAATCGTCCGCCGATGCCGACATGGCGCTCGCGCATCTCGTCTCTCAGGATGGCGTGGATGGGAGCCGGCTTGGGGTTGGAGGGGCAAGTTGCGGTGGCATGATTACCGCCGACCTGGCCGCCCGCGCCAGTGGAGTGAAGGCTCTGATGTT
The DNA here is from genome assembly GCA_964591245.1 of uncultured Vicinamibacteraceae bacterium. Lineage (GTDB taxonomy): Bacteria > Acidobacteriota > Vicinamibacteria > Vicinamibacterales > UBA8438 > CAZPZZ01. The sequence continues at coordinate 36,672 of CAZPZZ010000020.1, forward strand.
GTTGTCGAGTCCACCGAGTGGGGCCGCGGTTGCCAACATGGCGGATACTCCGCACCTAGCCGTCTTCGGGGCGGCCACCGAGAACGATCCGGTCACTCGTGGGGTCGCGGATGCTTTGCGGGCAGCGGTGGCGGGTTCGAAGCATGCCGATTCCGTGGCGAAAATCTATGCTGGTACCGAGCATGGGTTGCCGATGTTTGAGCCAAACACAGACCTGCAGCCGGCGCTTCTGGCGTGGCTACGCGAGCAACTTGGCTCGAATTAGGGGTATATTCAAAACGTCGAGCAGGACCGTTCGGGATACGGGTGACTATGAGACGTAGCCTACTTCTCGAGACGCTGCCCCTGGTTGGCCTGTGCGCGACGGGGGCCCCGATCGTGCAACATGTGAATAACGAGTAGGAGGTTCCCGGTTCGGTGTGGTTCCACGCTGGACTGAGGGGAGCACAACAAGGAGGTCGGACATGTGTACCCGAATTGGAGTGATCTTGGCGATTGTCGTCGGTGTAGCGATGTTTGCGGCGTCGCCGGTGGTCGCTCAAGTTGGTGCTTCGATGCAGACCGCGTGGGGCGATCCGGATTTACAGGGCACATGGTCATATGCGTCGTTGACGCCGTTAGAGCGTCCGACGTCAATGGCCGCGCAAGAATTTTTCACGCCTGAACAAGCGGCGGAACGGAACTACGCGGTCACGCTTGACCAGCCCGATATTCCCGGAAGCGTCGGGTCTTACAATGCCCTATGGTTCGACCGTGGCGAGGTCTCGTCTGATCTCCGGACCTCGCTCATTGTTGATCCACTTGATGGCCGGCTTCCGACGCGAAGCGAAGTCGCGGAACAGCGGGCGGCTCGTCGTGCGTATCTCAATGAGTACCCGGCCAATTCGTGGGTCGACCGGACTAATTGGGATCGCTGTATCACCTATCACGGCGTCCCCCCCATTTCTACCGGGTACAACAACACGTATCAAATTTTGCAGACGCCCACCCACGTGGCGATCCGTGTCGAGAATATCCATGACGTGCGCATCATTCCGATCGATGACCGTCCGCTCCTTGATGAGAGCATCAGGCTCTGGAACGGCGACTCCCGGGCGCATTGGGAGGGCGACACACTGGTCGTTGAGACTGCCAACTTCAGTGATCAAACGGTGCATCGGTTCCCGTCGTCACGGAACACGAAGGCGGTCGAACGCTTTCGCCGGGTGAGTGAGAATCTGATCGACTACGAATTTACGATCGAGGATCCGACGGTCTATACCCGGCCATGGACTGCGGTCCGTCCGATGCCTCGTCTCGACGACTACATCATCTACGAATATGCCTGCCATGAAGGGAACTACGCGATGAGCAATATCCTGATGGCAGAGCGTTCGGCAGAGCAGTAGACCGCTATGCTGCGGCTAAATGGAAGAGACACCTGGTCGTGGGGTGAGCGGTGGCTCGGCTCTGTGTGGGCGTTGCCGCCGGCATCCCGCGTGCTCAGGGGCGGGGTGTTTGTCCTACTCGTATGGTTCGCGGCGGGTGACGTCGTGTCCGTGCAGGGAGGGCAAAATCGTAATCAACGCCTTTATCCGGCTCTCCAGCGCGAACCAGGTGACCCCACACTGATTGAAAGAGGGCGAGCTGTTTATGGCATCAGCTGTCGTGCGTGCCATGGTCTTGATCTGAGAGGCGGCGATCTCGGGGGGCCGAATTTGCTGCGTTCTCAGCTCGTCCTGCGTGACGAGGCTGGCGAGTTGATAGCACCCGTTATTCGGGAAGGACAGACGGGAGCTGGAAATTCGGTCATGCCGCCGCAGTCCTTGGCGGAATCGGATGTTGCGGCGGTCGTTGCCTACATGCACGATGTGCTCGGTACGGCGAGCCGTCAAGGGGGGCCTCCCCTTGGTGAGGAGGCCCAGCTGGATGTTCTCGTGGGTGATGCGACGGCGGGGCAGACCTATTTCGCCGAGCGCTGTGCGTCGTGTCACTCGGTATCCGGAGATCTCGCTGGTATTGCGACGCGTATCCCTGAACCGAAGGAATTGCAGAACACCTGGGTTCGCGGTGGTGGTCGCAACGCGGAGGCGCCACCCGTCGCCGTGACCGTGACTTTGAACTCTGGCGAGCGGGTCGAAGGTCACCTCGAGCGCCTCCATGATTTTCTGGTTGTACTGACAGACCATGAGGGGCGACACCGCTCATTCGGTCGGCGTGGTGACACGCCCCGCGTCGAGGTGGATGACCCCATGGCGGCCCACCGACAGATGTTGCCGTTCTATCGGGATGCCGACATCCATAACGTTACGGCTTATCTGGTCACGCTGAAATGACAATTCATGTCCGGCTTGTGTCCGGGAAAATTGCCCCATGTTGGATGACGTTGGGCCTGGTCTTTTTCTTGTCGGCGCCGGCGCCGGCGCAGGACGGCGGCCTTGATCCGGCGTCATTGGTCGAGCCTCTGGAGGAGTCCTGGCCGACCTATTCAGGTGATTACTCAGGTCGTCGGTTTAGTGCACTGACCCAGGTGACGACCGAGAACGTGCACCGGCTCACTCTGGCGTGGACGAGAACATTGGATACCGGCATGCCCTTGCTTCAGGGGGCCAGTGCGCCTGATTTTGTCGGTGGAGAAGGTAACGGCGATTTCACCATCAATGCGCAGCGGATCAAAGGATCGATTCTCCAGGTTGGTGATCTGTTGTACGTGACGGCGCCCGATCATGTCTGGGCGCTCGATGTGCGCGACGGTGGTGAACGTTGGCACTACTTCTGGAAGACCCGTGGCGGGCCGCACATTGGTAACAGGGGTGTGGCGATGTGGCGCGACTCGATCATTTTCGAGACGGTCGATAACTACCTCGTTTCACTTGACGCCCGAACAGGTGAAGAGCAATGGCACACCGAGATCGCGAGCTTCGAGGAACAGTATTTCTCGACGATGGCACCCATTGTCGTCGGTGACCACCTGCTCGTTGGTACCGGCAATGATCTTGATGCGCCCGGATTCCTCCAGTCGTTTGACCCCGCCACCGGGGAGTTGCAGTGGAGAACGTACACGGTTCCCATGAACGAGGATGCGCCCGGCATTGAGACATGGCCATCGCTCGATGCGGCTATGCACGGTGGGGGGCAAGTGTGGGTTCCTGGGTCCTATGACCCGGAGACGAACTACTACATTTTCGGCACCGGGAACCCCACGCCCGGTTATACCGGCGTGGCGCGTCGCGGCGACAATTTATTTACGTGCACGCTCATCGCGGTTGATGTCGATACGGGCGAGATGGCCTGGTATTTCCAGACCTCACCCCACGACACCCATGATTGGGATTCGGCGCAAACCCCAATCCTGATCGACGGTGTGATTGACAGTGAACCTCGGAAGCTCGTGTCGACAGCTGCCCGCAACGGTTATTTCTTCACCGTTGATCGCGTTACGGGGGAACACATCGTCACGACCCGATATGGGGCAAGTAGCAATTGGGCGAGCCACATTCGTGAGAGTGGCTCACCCAATCCGCATCCTGCCAAGGAGGCAATCATCCCGGGGGCTCTTGTTTCTCCGGTCGAGGGAGGAGTCGCCAATTGGCAGCCGCCTGCGTTTAACCCTGATACCGGGCTCTTCTACACACAGGAAAACAACGGCTTTAATCTGCTGTATCTCACGGATCCGGATCCCCGTGGTTCCATGGGCCTCGGTGGGAAGGATCGGGTCACGGTCGGATCGGGGGGTAACGCGCTTTCGGCGATCGACTATCGCACCGGTGAGACTGTCTGGCGTCACGCTTGGCCTATCGGTGGGGGGGGAGGGGCCGGTGTGCTGACGACTGCTGGCGGGCTCGTCTTCACGGGCGATGGCAGCGGGAATCTTGTGGCGTTCGATGCTGCGACCGGAGAGCTTCGCTGGAATACTCGCATCGGCAACATCTCAAACGCGCCACAAACCTACTCCATTGATGGCCGCCAGCACGTTTTGGTAGCAGTGGGCCAGCAGTTGTTTGCGTTCGTCATGTACTAGCCACAGCAGTTTTTACTGTTGCTGTAGGGCGCGCCGCAGATGGAGTGGCAACTCGCCGAGGTCAATCTTGCATGGATGTGGTATCCGCTTTCGGACCAGCCATGTCGACGATGCGAGATGAGATCGTCCGCATCAATCGTCTCGGGGACCAATCACCAGGTTTTATTTGGCGGTACGAAACGGCACAGGGTGACGCGACCGATGTGCGAGTGCTCGATGATCCACGGGTGTTGTTCAACCTGTCGATTTGGCGGTCCGTAAAGGATCTACGAGCGTACGTCTATCACGGTGAGCACGTGGCGTTCTTTCGACAACGGAGGGAATGGTTTCTACCCCCACCGCAGGATCCGGTGGCGATGTGGTGGGTGCAAGAAGGAGCGTATCCCACTGTCGACGATGCGATGGCTCGATTGGCGCGACTCTGGGAGCGAGGCTCTACCACGGAGGCGTTTACGTTCAAGCGGGCCTACGATCCTGAAGGGCAGCCGTTTCGTGCAACCTCGGGCGCCCGGCCGGTGGAGTGACGGTCTCGCAGGAGTGGGATGTGGCTTTCCCGAGACCAGTGCGCAACCCCCTTGTCCGCACGGTGCGTGCGCTCACGAGCGGTAGATGGCCGAAATGACATCAAAATCGTCCAACCAGAGCAAAGGTCATGATCTGGTCCACTGGTTCAAGATTGATGTCGACTTGAGTACCGGTTGGTGTGCCGTCGGGTAAGAGCAACGAAATGGGTTTCCGAGCGGGTTGGCGACGATAGCGAAGTTGCCAGCTAACCTTGAGGGCGAGCCGACTATTCATGCTTACGGCGATTGCGTTACCCATGTCGGTTCGAAAGTCTTCCAGGTTTTCCAGATTCTCGTCGAGGACGAGTTCGCTCGTGAATTCGGTCGTTGGTGTCACCTGTCGGCGGTACTCATAGCGAAGTCTCACCCCTGTAAAGATCTTGTTGTCTTCTGGTCTTGCTTCCACGTCCTCCCGTCTGGTTTCGCTGATCGCGTAGAAGGTCTTCAACGTTGTGGTCGCGCTGTCGAGCCATGTGTTTCCGATGCCGCCGTCAAACACGTAGAGATTGTTGAATCCGGCGAACGTGTTGCGGTCCCAGCTTCCGCCGGCGTGCCAGAACGTTCGAGTACTGAGGTTTCGCTCAAGCCGCCCTCGGGCGAAATAGTTTTCGGCAATGAGTGTTCGAGCTGAGTCCCGGATTATTTGGAAACTTTCACGAGAGTCCCCGATTGCAACGGGGGTTTTCTGGAGGGAATCAGCCCGAAGCGCACTCACGTCGAACGTCAGGGTGGCCGTGTTTGACCGTCGGACCAGCGTGTTTCGGAAACCGAGTGTTTGTGCTTTGGCATTACCCGCCGTGACGACGAGTGTGAGTTCCGCCGTATCGGACCAACCAAGTTCTCGCTCCTCTGCCTGACCTGCGGCGGCGCCAGTGGCAGCGGTCGAACTGAAGAGAACGGCAAGAGTTATGGGAAAAACTATCCGGTCCAGGGGAGATCGCATGGAGTGGGGCTCCAGGGAATGTGACAGGGCGTGATGTGGTCTCAGTTGAAGTACGAAGGAAGTATGGCGGCATGCCGCCCTCGCGCAGAGTACGGTACAACAGAACGGGCCAGAGATTTGGTCAAAAGACCGAATTTCTGGCCCGTTTTTTCTAGCGTGAAAAAAGTGTCGAGATCGACTCGTTCTCCTACTGGACTACCCTTTGATCATCCCCGTCTTGACTATCGGCGGGAATCCAACCAGATACGGTAGCGTGGTCGATAGCAGTATCTGCCATCTCAACCATACGAACAAGCATTGATTCTGTTATTTGACCTATTGAATCCAAAAAAGCTGGAATCTGTTTATTCATAAGGTTGTTTGCAACATCTGAGTCCAGCGCCGTCGGGAGAAAACTAGCTGGAGA
>CAZPZZ010000021.1:0-35179 GCA_964591245.1 uncultured Vicinamibacteraceae bacterium
GCTAGATCTAGCCGCGCCTGCTCGCAATACCGACCGACTGGGCAGGGACTACTCGTGAGGCAACTCGTTGTTGTGACCGATGCACACACTTCCCCCCCCCTCATTTCATCGACTGCACTAATCCAGCCCCCCCACACTCGCAACATCCCTACGTTCAGTCAGCCTGGGTATTTTCATCAGCCGCATACGACGCCACGCCTGGCCCGAGAGCGACCGACATCATCTCTTCAGCGGCCAACAACGCTGTCCGGGGCACACGCAAGCAGGCACCGTCATCAATGACCTCATCCATGAACGGAGCGCGCTGCACCGCCTCGTACCACGGCGTGGATGGAGCACCATGATCCCGCACCCAATGGATCAACTTGAGCGTACGAAACGCATCAAACCACTCATGCAAACGATGGGAACGCATACCGGAATCAGTCGCGTTCTGACACACGCGTCGCCAGATGTCTGGAGCGCCCTGCGCTTCGAGGAACTCCTGCACGGTGACATCCATGTCGGAGAAGATATGAGAGATCGCCGCCGACCACCCCACCGCATCCGTGCCCACTGCTTCCTGCGCAAGGCGTCGAAGAGCAGACGTGACCTGGCGGACAGCCAGGAAGCACTCGCGATGATAGAGTTCCGCCGCTGCTCCACGCGCGAGCCTGGCACTCTCCGCCCCCGTACCAAATGGCACCCGCTCAGAAAGACGGCTACACAACCGGATCGGGTCTCCCTTCAGGCAGGTAAGCGGCCGGAGTTTACTCAACTTATTGAGTAGATAGAAATCTTCTCCAGCCCGGCGCCGGGGTACACCGCGTGCCAAGGCATACCACAAGGCATGCACTGCAATTGTGCTTCCGACCGTATGAAAGGCATATGGAGAACCTGCCCACGCAAGCCCGCGGCGGTAGTAACGCAACCTGATCTCGTAGAGCGCGGTCGCTCTATCGATCGCGGCCAGACCAGTGCGCTCGTGCCAGAACGGAAACAGCGCCGCCGAACAATCAGCGTCGAGAGACGCAATCCGTTCGAAGTAATCCCCCGGCAACTGTGCATCAGCGTCCGTGAAGGCCACAAAGGGATGCCGTACCCGTCGCGTCGCGACGAGTTCAAGCCCAAGGTCTGCGCCAATCTTGCGCGCCAACCCGACCCCCTGCCGAAACGGCAGACGGCGCCCAACCGTGAAGCGGTCGACCACGAGCACAGTCAGCCGTGCATCCTGCCCTAGCCATGCCCCCTTCCTGAACTCGCGCAACGAGTAGCGCTCCGCCAGTCCACGAAAGCAGGCCTCGTTGGCCGCATGGATCTTCTCTTCGGCCCCAATCCGACCGTTGAGCACAACGACCAGCAGCACAGACCCGGCCCGGCGAGCAGCCTCACGATACCCATCGACGAAGCTTGACGCTTCGGCATACGCGGGCACGACCACCACGAAGTCGTACCCACCTGGGCAATGCGCAGCCAATTCCGACTCCGGCTCGGCATACCGACGTCGGTACTGTTCCGACCCGGCCGCAATCTTACTGTGCGTCCAGTTCGTCGTAAATCACCTGTATATACGCTTCCAGCCTGGCCGGGGCCGGCACGTTGAACGCCGTTCTGAAACGTGGTGCAGGGCTCCAACGTTCAGAGAACTCCGCCACCGATACGCCGGATTCCTTCGCCACACTCGCAGCCGAAACCAACGAGGCCACAAAGTCCGCCATATCCTTCAGGTCACCACGGGTCATCGGGGTACTGTGACCGGTAACGATCGTATCGATATCGGTCAGGATGGCATGCGCAAGCCGTAACGTCTGCGCATACTCAACACCGCTACCGCCGTTGCTCGCGTCCAGGGTGGGAACCTGCTTTCCAGGAAACATATCGCCGGCATGCATGGTCCGCAGTGCAGGAAACACGACCCAGGTATCACCACTCGTGTGCCCTCGACCAAAATAATAGAGGTCAACCTGATCGTCCCCGCCGCCAAGGGTCAGTCGGTCGCTATAAGTCGTCGTGGGAAGCCCATGGCCGTCACTCTCCTCGAACACAGCGGGAAAATCGCCGGGGAAGCCGGTCACCGGATTCCATTCCTCCATCAGGGTTGCGGCATTCTCATGCGCCACAAAATCAACTGACGCCGGGAACTCGACATTGCCGCTCACATGATCGAAATGTGCATGGGTGTTGATGATGGTGGTCACTGGATTCGAGGTCAATTCTCCGATCGCGTCAATCAGCGGTTGGCCCCACCCCGCCACCTTGGTGTCCACGAGCACGACCCCATCCGTCGTAATAAACGCCGTGGAATTGCCACCACCTCCGCGTAATACATACAGATTGTCATGAAGTTGATCGACTTCCACAACCATTTCCGCCGGTTGCGCCGACACCGCGACCAACGACGCCACCCCCACCGTCAGCACCGCTCCGAGCCCCAACACTCTTCTCATTGCGTTTGTCTCCTCCGCAGGGTACGTGCGTGGCGAGATCGCCACATCCGGTCCACCCCTCATTGGCGCACCTCCCCTTCAGTTTAGACGGAAACAGACAGTCCATGAGGCCATGATATAGAGTTCACTGCGATGGTTCGCCACCTCGGACCGTCACGACCAGCCCGACACTGTTGCAATCTGGTCGCCACGGGGGTCTACACATGAATGATTGTCTCAGCGCCGTGCGGTACCGCAGTCTTCTCATCATCCTCACAATCGCCGTAGCGGGACGATTCATCGTCTGGCCCGCAAGCGCGGCTACGCCCGCACAAACCTCTCCGGCGCGCGCCTCGACCACAGTCTTGCAAACCAGCCGCATCCTAGACGGCACGGGCGCCATCCTCGAAAACCGTGACATCGTCATCAACGAGGGACGTATCACCGCGGTCGTACCCAGAGGCGACGCGCCTGCGGATCTTGTCTATGACCTGACACCTCTAACGGTGCTACCCGGATACATCGACACACACGTGCATATCACTCCCCACTTTGAATCATCCGGAAAGCTCCATTCCCCGAACGACGAACGCGCTGCGGGCCACACCACGCTCTATGCCGTCGAAAACGCCTACCGCACGTTACTGAACGGCATCACCACCATCCAAAGCCTGGGCGCGGAAGAAGACGCCGCTCTTAAAACCTGGATCGAGCGCGGCGACATCCCTGGCCCACGTTTGCTGTCGTCGCTTGGCTCGGTCTCCGAAAGCACCGGCAACCCGGCCCAGATTCGCGAATTCGTGCGCGACCGCGCTGCTGCGGGTGCCGACGTCATCAAGATATTTGCCTCCACGAGCATTCGATTCGGTGGCGTGACAACGCTATCGGCTGCCCAACTCGACGCGGCCTGCCGAGAAGCCCGCGCACAGGGCCTGCGGGCGGTGGTACACGCCCACCGCTCTGACGCGGTGACGTTGGCCGCGGACGCCGGTTGCTCCCAAATCGAGCACGGCTGGCTCCTCGAACCGGCTGACCTCGATGTCATTGCGGAGAGCGGCATGTATCTGGGCAATCAGATCCATCTACTCTTCGAAAACTACGCCACAAATGGAGCACGTTTCGACGGAGTGGACAGTTACACGATGGAAGGATTCGCGAATCTCCAGGCAGCCCGCCCGGGCGCATTGGACATCTTCCGACACGCCGTGGACGTCCCTGACCTCCGGATCGTCTACAGCACTGATGCGAACGCCGGAAGCCATGGTCGCAACACCGACGAATTGGTGGCCTACGTCGTCGACGGCGGACAGGCGCCGATGGATGCGGTCATCTCGGCAACCTCGCGCGCAGCCGAATCACTCGGCCTGGCTGACCGTATCGGATCCATCGCCCCGGGGCTCGACGCTGACATCATTGCGCTGGACGGCGACCCCCTCTCCGAACCAGAGGCGCTGGGCCGCGTGGCCTTCGTCATGCGCGCCGGCCGAGTGTACAAGAACACACCCGCGATCATCGGCCGATGACACCCTGCGTATCATGACAAAGCTATCCGCCGCAGCGAAACCTGAACGGCAGCATCACTGGTTCCGCACCGCCGGTCCGCCTTCCCACTGGTTATGACTCGGGAACAACACGCATTTGTCATCCGACGAGCATGTCGGCAGCGCGTCACGCCCCGGACAACCAGTCGAGATTCAACTTGTGATGTGCTCATCGCAGCGCCTGGCGGTAAGCTATTGGACGGTCAGCCATGCCAGGCGAACACCACACCCGTAGACGGTGTCGTTCCAGGTCTAGCCTTACTCATGACGGGAGATTGTCACGATGCGATGGAAGGTACTCCACGTTGTCACCGGCGCTTCGGTTCTATGCCTCGTCGCGAACCTCGCGTGGACGCAGCCGTCCGAGATCCTGGTCCAAAACGGCACCATCGTCACTTCCGAGGAATCCATCGTCGCTGACGTCCTGATCCGTGATGGGCGAATCGCCGCCATCGGGAGCAATCTCACCGTAGACAGTACGACTCGACAGATCAACGCCGATGGACTCCTGGTGCTCCCCGGCGGAGTGGATCCCCATGTACACCTGGGAGGGAATCGGGTCGACGATTACACTAGCGGGTCCGCGGCGGCATTGGCAGGGGGCATCACCACGATCTCAAACTTCATCGGAGTGAGCGATGAGGCCTCATCGGTGTCCGAACCGCTTCGCCGCGCCGCAGAAGAAGTCCGGGCCGAAGCAATTGCCGATGTCATACTCCACCCCATCATCGGACGCCCAGAACCAGTTCCCGCCCAACTCGAAGACCTGGCCGCAAGCGGACATACCAGCCTCAAGGTCTTCATGGTCCGTCCGGGATTCGATCGCGACGTCCCTGGATTTCTGAACATGCTGAACCGTGCAGGCGAAGTCGGCATGATGACAATGATTCACGCCGAAGACGCGGCAATTGTCTCGACCACCGGGGAACGCTTCATCGCCGAAGGACGTGGAGCCCTGCAATTCTACCCGGACGCCAGGCCTGTCCTGGCTGAGGTCGCGGCCACCCAACGAGCCGTAGCCTACAGCGAGGCTACCGGCTCCCCGATCTATCTGGTACACCTCTCCTCTGAGGGTGCGTTGCGGGTGGCGGAAGATGCGCAGGCCCGCGGACTTCCCGTGTATGTCGAGACACGACCGATCTACCTGCACCTCACGCGCGAGCGCTTCGAAGGTCCAACCGCTGGACTGTTCATGGGACAACCTCCCCTGCGCACACAGGCCGATCAAGATGCCCTGTGGGAGGCCATCGCCCAGGGCAGTATCCACACCGTCGGCACAGACCACGTGGCCTACACGCGTGAGCAGAAACTCGACCCCAGCCAGAACGTGCTCCAGCACCGTGCCGGCATGAACAATCTACAGGTGATGCGACCGATGCTCTACTCGGATGGGGTCCGTCCTGGCCGCATCTCCGTTGAACAATTTGTTGCAGTTACCGCAACCAATCCCGCCAAACTGTTTGGACTCTATCCAGCAAAGGGAACCATTGCCGTCGGCTCAGACGCCGACCTCGTCATCTGGGATCCTGACGAGACCCGCACCATCCGTAACGAGGATGCACTGTCCAACAGCGGCTTTTCCATTCACGCTGGTCGGGAGGTCACCGGCTGGCCAGTCATAACCATCCGCCGGGGCGAAGTTGTCTTCCAGAATGGCCGTGTCGAGGCCATGGCGGGCAGTGGCCGGCTTGCTCCACGCGGCCCATGGCAACCATTGAACTAGGAACAGCCCCTAAGACCAAACCGGAGTTGGGCACACACCTCCGTAAAATGCGTTGAGAACCTCCCCCTTGCCGGTAACGGGAGGTTCTCAATCCATTCCATCGTCGCTAGGGCAACGCCAACGCTAACCACTCACCTGGATGAGCAAGTGAGCCAATTGGTAACACGATGTACTGCTTGCCTTCATGCATATAGGTGACTGGCGACCCGACATTACCGGCAGGAAACATCGTCTCCCAAACCACCTCGCCGGTTTCCTTGCTGTAGGCGCGGAACCCCTTTCCAGCATCTGCCCCGGCGCCGGGAGGCGTCCTGACCATGATGGGATCCCCTTCACTCACGAACAATAAGCTCTTGGTCAACAACGTCATCGCGCGACCGGGCTGTCCCAGCGGAGGTAAATCCAGATGCGCGATAGCGGGATGATCCCGAGGTCCATTCCCGTTCGGAACCACCCAGATATGTTCACCGGTGTTCATGTCGATCGCGGTGATTCGACCATAGGGCGGCTTGAGCAACGGTAGCCCTCGGGGCCCTTCCGGGAACGCTCGAGTTCCGCGTGTGTACCGAACATTCATTCGGTCCGGATTACCCGGGGTCAGATCCGCAGCAAAGGTTCCAGTCACGGATGGCACGTAGAGCATACCCGTCTCCGGATCGAAGCCGGCACCTCCCCATTCAGCTCCTCCCACGGAACCGGGCAGCTGCAACGTGCCTTTCCGATCGCCGTCACCGTCACCGCGCACCGACGGAGGCGTGAAGATCTCACCGAGCACAAATGGCTCAGCGAGTTCGGTGGCCTCAGCCCGGAGTTCAGCGGTGAAATCGACCAACGTGTCGACCGAGATTCCATGCACATCGAACGGTGCAGGCTTCGTCGGAAATGGCTGAGTCGGCGAGATCCATTCCCCCGGGGTATCTGACCCGGGCACGGGTCGTTCGACAATAGGCCACACGGGCTCCCCTGTCACCCGGTCGAAGGTGTAGGCCATCGCCTGCTTCGTGAGCTGCACCACCGCCTTGATCTCACGGCCTTCGACCGTGATATCCATCAGAATGGGTGCCACATTATTGTCATAGTCCCAAAGATCATGATGGACAGTCTGGAAATACCAGACCATTTCACCGGTATCAGCCCTCACGCAAACAATACTGTTGGCGTAGAGATTGTTCCCAGGCCGATGACCACCATACATATCGTTGCTTGGAGCGCCTGTTGGCAAATAGATAAGTCCAAGCTCCTCGTCGGCGCTCATCATGCTCCAGACATTCCCCATCCCGGAATACTGCCAGGAATCGTCCAGCCAGGTCTCAACCCCGGGTTCTCCCGCCTGCGGAATTGGATTCCACGTCCAGCGCAATTCGCCCGTCCGCACGTCATACGCTCGTACGTAGCCAGGTCGATTCTCTTTCGTACGAGGATGGTCTTCCATGGCCTGACCGACCACGACCACGTCACGGACGACGAGTGGCGGCGACGTGTAGTTAAACGCCACCAATTCGGAGGTATCCTCGAACTCTCGAAGGTCAACCACCCCCCCGTCTCCGAAATCCGTAATCAACTGGCCCGTGTCCAGATCGGTTGCGAGCAGGTACGGAGGTCTCACAGACAGAATCCGACGATCTCCACCGGCTTCTTCCCAAAACGCGACGCCACGATTCGCTGCTCCACGCGGGGTGTCGTCACCGAGAAACGGCAGATCATGCACCCAAACAGTCTCGCCGCTGGCCGGGTCGAACGCCTCGACCACGCCGATCCCATTCGAAGCATAGAGCAGCCCATCGACCATCAACGGAGTCGAGCGCAAATTGTTGGAATAGCGAAGGTCCGGCCAGCGTGCATGTAGGCTGGTATCGACGGCCGGCCGCCGCCACACAATTTCCAGATCCCGCACGGTGTCCGCGTTGATCTGATCGAGCGATGCGTATCGCGTATAGCCGCTATCACCACCATGAACGTGCCACTCGCCGTCCGTTCCCGTCTGAGCCACGGCTGCCCCGGCAAGCATCAGCATTCCGGCCATGACGAGACCGGGTAACCGCCCTCCGTATCCGCTTCCCCTGGTCGCATGCATGAGCATCCCTTCAGCCTCTTACCGCAAGGCCGAATAGCCGGTCGGCACCAGCATCCGCGCGTCGATCGTATTGACGAGTTTTCGATCATCCGATCGCTCGGCGGCAACAATAATTCGCTGAAAATCTGGGTTCTCACCCAACGTCGCCCACATCTCGTCGCGCGCCTCGAGCGAGGGATATCCCAGCATATAGATGAATGTGTCTTCGGTGTCTTCTCCCGTCGCCGCATTCCAGTAGCCCACGTTCTCCATGCCAGCCTGCTCAAACATCGCTGCCGTGTGGTCACGAAAACGGTCAGCCAACTCTGTGCGCTTTCCCTCCACCGTTTTGTAGATCCGCAGCTCAAACACCCGCGAGTCATCCTGCTGTGCCGACAATCCCCAACCCGTACCCAACACCCCAAACGTCAGTCCGACAGTCGCCAATATCTTCCACTTCAGCATGAGTCCCTCCGCATCGTTCAGATTCACACACCCGTGAACCACCAGGTGAATTGCGCCTGATCGGGCATAGAGTATCACCGGTGGGATCACGGTAAGATCATGGACGCAGCCCCAGCCGTGCGCGTCAGCAACCGCCTTGGGAAAGATCAAAGGCCTCTTCCACACCATGACCGGCTCTCTCCACCCGTGGCACGCACGCGGACTCGTCTTCGAGAACTGCAACTGCCAGCTCCTCTGTCCGGGCCATGTCTCCTTCAAGCAGCCGTGCAGCAATGAGCGGTGTGTCGGTAATTGGGCGCTGCATATCGACGCTGGCCGATTCGACGCCCTCGACCTGGCCGGCCTGAACGCGGTTATCGTCTTCGACGCGCCACAACGAATGTACGAAGGTGACTGGACCCAAGCCAGTTATATCGACAAGCAAGCGACGACGGCTCAGCGCAGCGCCCTCGACACGATTCTTTCAGGCCGTGTTGGGGGTCCCTGGGCCATTCTCGACCAGTTCGTGACTACCCGACTCGCGACGGAATTCGTCCCTATGCAATTCCACGATGAAGGTCGGAAGAAGCGACTGACGATTCCTGATCGCTTCGACACGACCGTCACCGCCATTCGGGGTGCCGACGGTCAATCGGACGCGGTCATTCAGAACCTCCACAATGTATTACACGGCCCTATTCATACGTTGGCGCGCGGCCACACGCGATGCCGTGACCGCGTGTTTGACTTCATCAACGAACGCACGCACGGCCTGTACTCGCGATTCTCCTGGACGGGACATCAGTAAGTGAGTGTAGTCATACCCCTGACGGCGACACCGGATGTCAGCGCACAACCGCCTCCGGCGCAACTGCCCGACGCGGGCGATCTCAAGATCTGGCTAGTCCGCAGTGTCCTCCGATCCGGTAAAATCCGGTAAGACGCGGTGGATTCATTTCCCTCAAGCGAGGTGCAACATGCGTAAACAAGTTCGGATGCTTACAGCGGTCGCCACGCTCGGCGTGGCCGCTGCGATCACAGTCATCAGCGCACAACAGGCAACACCACCACTAGGCATCGAAGAGGTCAAAGATGGCCTCTACATGGTGACCGGACCCGGGGGTAACGTCGGCGTCCGCGTGACAAGCGAAGGCGTCATCCTGATCGACAATAAATTCCCGCAAAATTTCGTGGAGATCCAGGATCGAGTCTCCGAGGTCACCAATCTCCCGGTACGTTACGTCTTCAACACCCACCACCATGGCGACCATTCAGGAGGCAACGTTGAGTACCTCAAATTCGCCCAGGTAATCGCCCATCAAAACGCTCGGGAGAATATGGTTCGTGGTGACCAGCCCGGCCCTCCAGCGATCACCTTCACGGACCAGACGAGAGTCCATCTCGGCGACGCCGAGGTCCGCGCCTACTATATGGGCGAGGGGCACACCAACGGCGACTCGGTTATCTACTTTCCCGACCTGCGCACAGTGCACGGCGGCGACCTCTTGCACGGGATCGCGCCGTTCATCGACTACGCGAACGGGGGCAACAGTGCGTCCTGGGTCGACACAGCAACTGGGATCCTGCAGCTCAATTTCGACACTGCGATTCCCGGCCATGGTGAACTCATGACCCGGGACGATGTCAGGGCGTTTCGTAACCAGATGATCGCCGTCCGCGAGCGCATGAGCACGCTCATCGGCAACGGAGTGACCAAGGAGAACGCCGCTGCGCGAATCAAGACGCCAGAACTGAGTTGGACTCAGGCAGAGAACGGCCTCTTCATGAGTCGAAGTATTCCTGGCTTCTACGACGAAATCGCCGCCGAACAGTAAGCAGATCCACAGGAGGGCTCGGCGCGTGACCTACGCATTTCCGCCGATCACGTTCATGGGATATGGGCAGGATTCCCGCAACCCGGCCATCCAACCTCCCGCGTCACAGGCATGGTTCCCATCCCTGTGACGCGGCCAGTCCCTCCGCAGCCGAACCAGTGGATTATTTGCGGGTGCTCGCATGACACGAACCCCGGCACACGGCGAGACGATCACGAGGACACCTCCGTTCATCTCTATTCTGACTACGACAGCTCTTCCAGATAGCGCATAGCCGCATCCACACCACGGGGTTGAACCGGCATCTCACTCATTACCAATCCCATCTCCACACCGGCCAGCGTTCCCATTAAGCTCAGGTCGTTGAGATCACCGAGATGACCTATGCGAAACACCGTTCCAGCCAACCTGGCCAGGCCGACGCCGAGCGACATGTCGAACCGGTCCAACACTGCCCTGCGCAACCGGTCGGCGTCACACCCGGTCGGCATCTTCACCGCCGTAATTGACGCACTGTATTCATCCGGATTCTGACAAAGCACCTCGAGCCCCCATGCCCGAACCGCACGCCGGGTTGCTTCTGCGTGCCGTTCATGACGCGCGAACACAGCATCCAGTCCCTCCTCGCGCAACATGGCGAGGGCCTCCTGGAGCCCGTAGAGCAAATTTGTCGCCGGTGTATAGGGAAAAAACCCCTTCCCGTTCGCCGACAGCTGCGACGTCCAGTCCCAGTATGCCTGCGGCAGCGTGGCCTGTTCGTGGGCCGCTAACGCTTTCTCGCTGACAGCATTAAAACTCAGTCCTGGTGGCAACATGAGCCCCTTCTGAGACGCGCCAACGGTGACGTCTACCGACCAGTCATCATGCCGGTAATCGATGGACCCCAGCGAGGAAATCGTATCGACCATGAACAGCGCAGGGTGATTGGCCCCATCGATCGCCTGTCGAATCGCTGCAATCCGGCTCGCAACCCCTGTCGAGGTCTCGTTATGGACAGCACACACCGCCTTGATCGCGTGGTTCCGATCCTCGGCTAGCCGTGTCTCCACCACCTGCGGATCTACCCCGTGGCGCCAATCACCCGGAACCCACTCGACACGCAGCGACAGACGCTCCGCAATCTGCTTCCACAGGGTGGCGAAGTGTCCGGTTTCGAACATCAGCACCTGATCGCCGGGAGACAGCGTGTTGACCAAGGCCGCCTCCCACGCCCCTGTGCCAGATGCCGGGTAGATGACAACCGGGCCAGTCGTCCGGAAGACTTCACGCACTCCACTCAACAACTCCTGACCGAGCAGCTGAAACTCCGGCCCACGATGGTCCATTGTTGGACGGGACATCGCCCGTAGCACCCGATCGGGTACATTGGTCGGTCCCGGAATCTGCAAGAAATGACGTCCAGCGTGATAAGACATATCGTGGGCTCGCTCTACCGCGTACGAAGGGAATGAATTTAGGAAGACAGAGGGCTGTCCTCTGTCGCAGGATTATACTCGCCAGATGAACCAAGACCTGCAGCGAGACCTGGAAGCCTCTGTCGAAGGCGAGGTCCGCTTTGACACCCTGACCCGGGCCCTGTACTCCACCGACGCCAGCGTCTACCGGATCGAGCCACAAGGCGTCGTTGTCGTACGCCACCGGGACGACGTGGTGCGAACTATCGAGATCGCACGACAGCACGGAGTATCCATCACCGCTCGCGGTGGTGGAACGTCACAGGCGGGACAGGCCATCGGCCCGGGCGTTCAACTGGACACGGCCAAATATTTCAACCGCGTGCTCGAAGTCAATACGACCGAGCGCTGGGCGCACATTGAGCCCGGAATCGTCCTCGACGAACTGAACGCCCAGCTGGCTCCACACCGACTGCGGTTCGCCCCAGACATCTCCACAGCAAACCGCGCGACCGTGGGTGGCATGATCAGCAACAATTCTAGCGGCGCACGATCGGTGATCTACGGCAAGACCATCGACCACGTCCTAGACCTGCACGTTGCACTCAGCGATGGCTCGATTGCACATCTGCGCCCCCTCGATACTGAGGAACTGGAAGCCATGTGCCGCGCGAACACCCTAGAAGGCGAGTGCTATCGCACCATACGTCGCCTGGGCGTGGCCCACGCCGCCGAGGTAGACCGCCGCTATCCAAAGATTCTGCGTCGCGTGGGTGGCTACAACCTCGACCGCTTTACCGGCCCAGACCGCTCTTTCAATCTCGCCGAACTCATCGTCGGCTCAGAGGGCACGTTGGGCATGGTGGTCGAAGCAAGAGTCAAGTTGGTTCCCCTACCCAACGCCAAAGCCGTCTTGACCATCGAGTTCGACGATCTTCTCGACGCACTCGGCGCGACGCCAGTGATTCTTGAACATAATCCATCGGCTGTCGAGGTGATGGATCGGTTCATCCTGGACCACGCTCGAGAAAGCCCGACGCTCGACACACTCCGACGCGCAGTACTTCACAGCGACGAAACGCCTGGTGCACTCCTCTGTGTTGAGGTCTACGCAGACGAAGCCGACACTCTGCCGTCCCGGCTGGAGGCGATCGAAAAAGACCTGCGTGCACGGAATATCAACGCACGAACAACACGGGCCATCGAGCCCGCCGCCCAGGCACGAATCTGGCGGCTCCGTCAATCGTCGCTAGGTCTCTCCATGGCCATGAAAGGTGATGCGAAGAGCATCTCCTTTGTTGAGGACACCGCAGTTGCGCCATCCCGACTGCGTGACTACATCGATCGGTTTCTCCAGATCGTACAGCGCCACGGCAGCAAAACAGGCGTCTACGCCCACGCATCTGTCGGATGCCTGCACGTACGTCCCGTCGTCAATCTCAAGACGGAAGCGGGCATTCGCCAATTTGAGGCGATCGCCAACGACATCGCTGACCTTGTTCTCGAATTCGGAGGAGCCCTTTCCGGAGAACACGGGGACGGGCTGGTGCGTGGACCGTTCATTGAACGCATGTTCGGCACCGAGCTGTACGATGCCTTTCGAACGATCAAACGCACGTTTGATCCAACGGGACTATTCAACCCAGGCAAGATCGTCGACTCACCGCCACTGACCTCGAACCTGCGCTATGGCACCACGTACCGCACGCCGACGCCGGCCACCTATTTCGACTACTCATCGTTCGGAGGACTGGGCAGGGCCGTCGAGATGTGCAGTGGGGTCGGCGCCTGTCGCAAGACGATCGACGGCACCATGTGTCCTTCGTATATGGCGACTCGGGACGAAGCCCACTCGACACGGGGTCGTGCGAATGCACTACGTACGGCGATGCGCGGGCAGATGGATCAACAGGGCCTAACCGACGAACAGGTCTACGACACGCTCGATCTCTGCCTGGAATGTCGAGCCTGCAAGGCGGAATGTCCCGTAGGCGTTGACATGGCCCGCTTCAAAGCGGAGTTTCTCGCCGGCTACTACGAGCGTCGTGGCACCCCACTCCGGGCTCGCGTGCTGGGTCACATCCACGACCTCTCCGTCGCCGCAAGCTCGGTCGCTGGCCTGATCAACCCCTGGCTGAAGGCACCCTGGGTCCGGGCGCTCAACGAACGTCTATTCGGCATCGACCGTCGGCGGGCACTACCCGCATGGGCGTCCCGCCCCCTGACCACCCGCTGGCGAGACCGGCCGCCGGCGGCAGCCCCCCCGGCGGTGGTCCTGTTCAACGACACCTTCACGAACTACTACCACCCCGAGGTCGGACTGGCGGTTGCATCGCTCTGCGACCGTGCCGGGCTCGGGGTAGAACTCGCTCCCGACGCCTGTTGTGGGCGACCGCTCATCTCCCAGGGACTGCTGGGACAGGCACGACGCCGCGGGAGCCAGACCGTGTCCACACTCTATCCGCTCGCCACGAGCGGTCGCCCCCTCATCGTCATGGAGCCCAGCTGCCTCTCTGCACTCCGCGACGACCTTCCGGCGTTACTTGAAGGCGCCGACCGAGAGCGCGCACAGGAAGTCGCCAACGCGAGTGTGCTCTTCGAGGAATGGTTGGAACGGGAACTGGCCGACAACCGCATCGAACTCACGTTCCGGCCCGGTCCCCGGCGCCTCTTACTCCACGGACACTGCCACCAGAAATCACTCGGCCTCGTGCCACCGGCGAAAGCCCTGCTCGCGCGTATCCCGAACACGGAGGTCGTGGATCTCGATGCCGGGTGTTGCGGCATGGCTGGATCATTTGGCTACGCGCGCGAACATTTCGACGTCTCACAGCAGATCGGTGAACGACGCCTTCTTCCCGCCGCCCGTGCCCTCGAGGCCGACGAACGACTGATCGCCGCGGGCGTGTCCTGCCGCCACCAGGTGCACGATTTCGCCGAGGTCACCGCCCAACACCCAGCGGAACTACTCGCTGACCTGGCAACCCCCTCGACGCCCCCCCATGATGAGAACAAGGCTTAAGTCCCGGACACCACCTTGGAACGCCCTTTCGTACAGGCACAACACAAGAGAGAAGCCATGAGCAAAGAGAACCTCGATCGTTTTATGAGTCGGATCGCCGGGAGTGACGAACTGCAGGCGAAGAACGGCGACGAGATTAGTGTGGAGACGATGATTGCGCTTGGTGCCGAGGAAGGGATTGATTTCCGTGCTGAGGAATGCGGCGAATCGGACGAATTGACTGACGACAACTTGGAGGCGGTAGCCGGAGAATTCATCGTGCAGACTGGGAAAAATATCGGTCGTTACGGTATTTCTGACGAACCCGCGTTCGCGCCAAGGGGTTGGTACAGCATCTCTGATGAACCGCCTTTCGCGGGGGGCAGCGTCAAAGTGAAAGGCCTCGCTGCGGGCTCTCATCATGCCGCGTGGCTCACGGCCTAGCCGTGCTCGCGGCGCCGTCACTGGTATTCAGGCCCTGTCCGAGGCCCTCCGGGGTGACTTCTGGCGGACATCCGCGGGCAAAGCAGAGATAAAATCCTTGTATTGGTAGAAGAAAAACCCCTCACGGACGGGCTCGGATACCATTAGCACAATGATGAGAACCTTGAATATCTGCACCGGTGCGGCACTCGTCCTACTAACCGTAGCCTCCCACAGCCAGGGTCAGATAACCGGCCAGTTCCTGGTCACGGCGCAGGACATTCACGGTAACTACATCACGGACCTCAGTACCGATGATCTCCGTCTTCAGCGAAACGGGGACCGCACCACCATCCTTGACGTCGTCGTCAGACCATCTGCGGTGCAGGCCGTGGTCATCTTCGAAGGACTGGCCGCAACCCAACGGCAGCTCAACGCCGCACTCGCGGCGTTCATCGGGGAGCTCCACATTGAGAGTGTGGTCGACATGCAAAGCGTCGAAGGAGAGCTTGATACTGCCATCATCCAGGCCATCGACGACCTGCATGGCCGCGACGTGGCGCGCCCGGTCATCGTCATGCTCGGACAGGCCAGCGAGATGGCCCGTTCAGATCTTCAATCGTCCCAAGTTCGAGGTCGCCGCAGAGCAGCCGACCTCCCCGGCGACCTTGACGGTATGCAACAACAACTCGCCGACCACGGAATTTCGTTCTATGGGACGTCGGTCACCGAGGTCACCCTCGAACGCCTTCAAGGGCTGGCCCGAGCCAGTGGCGGACGTTTCGCCGTCATCGACAATCCTGACGACCTTGCAAACACGCTGGTGACCCTCGCGCAAGAGATCAGTTCGCAGCTGCTCGTCACGTACGAAGATGATCGAGAAGACGGGGCCATGCCGGAACTCATCCTGACCCGTCCCGAGTTACAGGTTCACGCCGTTCCCTTCTCGCCAATGCACTAGCATCGATACCGCTCCCCCCACGGCATCCTTGCCAGAGTAAAATCCAGACAGGACCACGTACACGAACGTACGTCCCGTTCTCGGAGATTACCCATGCAGTTCTCACACTCCCACGGTTGGCGATTCTTCACCGTTATCAGCATCATCTGGTTCTCGCTCGCCGGCATCGAGTACGTATCCGCGCAGTCGTCTCCAGGGCAAGACAGGGACGAGTTCAGCCCGGTGACAGACGCCATGCTCCAGGCCCCGTCACCGGGCGACTGGCTTATGTGGCGGCGAACGCTCAATGGTTGGGGGTACAGCCCACTCGACCAGATCAACCGTGACACCGTGGCGAACTTGCAGTTGGTGTGGACCCGGGCATTGCGCACTGGTACCCAGGAAGGCACCCCACTCGCCTACGACGGGACACTCTACATGCCCAATCCCAACGAACAGATACAGGCGATCGATGCGGTCACGGGCGACCTCAAGTGGGAATATCAGCGGGACATTCCGGACGACGTACCGGAAATCATGGGCGGCCTGACCGAAAACAATCGCAATATCGCCATCTACGGCAACCACATCATCGATACCGCCAACGACGACTACGTCTATGCCGTCGATGCCGTCACTGGAGAGCTCGCCTGGGAACGTCAGATCTTCGACTACCGGGTACACCCAGCCCGACACTCATCGGGACCGATCATCGCGAACGGTAAGATCATTTCTGGACGAAGCTGCCGCCCCCGCGCGGGCCCAGTCTCCTGTGTCATCATCGCGCACGACGCCATCACCGGCGAAGAATTGTGGCGTACCGCACTCGTGCCAGCTCCGGGAGAGCCGGGCAACGAAACCTGGGGCGACGTACCCTACGAGGAGCGCATGCACGTCGGTTCATGGATGGTCCCCAGTTACGACCCCGAATTGAATCTCGTCTACGTGGGCACCTCTGTCACGTCACCGGCCCCAAAATTCATGCTCGGCGGCCCGGAACTCCGGCACCTCTACCACAACTCGACGCTGGCCATCGATGCCGACACTGGCGATATTCGCTGGTACTACCAGCACCTCAATGATCACTGGGATCTTGACCATCCCTACGAGCGACTCTTGGTTGACACGGCCGTGATCCCGGACCCCGAACGGGTTGAATGGATCAATCCGCGACTGCGACCAGGTGAGACCAGAAAAGTCATCACCGGCATTCCAGGCAAGACCGGCGTCGTCTATACACTCGACCGTGAGACAGGAGAGTTTCTCTGGGCGACCCCAACCGTAACCCAGAATGTCATCAGTAACATTGACGGCGCCACGGGAGCCGTCACGGAAAACACCGAGGTTGTGTTCACCGGACTCGGGCAAGAGGTCCTCTCCTGTCCATCCTGGGGCGGTGGCAAGAACTGGCCGGCCGGGGCCTACAGCCCGCTGACAAACACCATGTTCTTCCCGCTCCAGCAAACCTGCGCACGCGTGTTATCCACCATGGACGGAGGGCTGGCCATCTACAGACTCGCAGCCAGGTTCCAACTCACTCCGGGCACGGAACTGCTCGGCACCGTGCGCGGCATCTCGGCAGAAACAGGCGACACCACCTGGCTGCATGAACAACGCGCCGCAACCTATGCCCTCGTGACCACCGGTGGCGGGCTGGTGTTCGGCGGCGACGGCCGCGGCCGGTTCCGCGCGTTTGATCAAACGACCGGCGCTATCTTGTGGGAAATCAATCTTGGCTCACCCGTTACCGGATTTCCCATCACCTATGCCGTCGACGGCAGGCAGTATGTCGTGGCAAGTACCGGCACCCGACGGGAGGGGCTCACCCCGGAACTCCAACCAAGCGCCGGGAACAACCTCTTCGTTTTCGCCCTACCGGAATGACAGTCCAACTGGTAGGAACAATCAGGAGCCGCCGTTCCTGATCTCCGGAAAATTCGGTCAAAATATTTTCAGGCCTATGTCCGCAAAAAGATACGGAACCATCACGCGGCGTTGACTCGTTGCCTGTGTCAGCACGTTTGTCGAACTGATTGCAAAATCGTCGAAGTTGAAGCGGACAAACCCTACCCGCATCCCGGTCTCGAACAATAGCCACCAGGGACGATGTACCACGCTCACTTCGACAACCGGATACAACGCACCGTCGCTCATTGTTCCGACAAATGGCACATCGGCGTTACGGTCCATGTACGTGTGGCGGTACTGCACCGCACCGTCGGCAGCGAACGCGAACTTCGTCTGGTCGAACTTGATTGAGGGCATGCCCCACTCAAAGCCCCCCCCGAGTTTCAGTGAAATGCCCCGTACCTCAAGGTCACGAAACACCTGGGCGCTAATCAAATGCCCCCATTCGGCACGCCTCACCCCATCCTTCCGGTACGCCACCGACACCCCGGACATCTGAAGGAACGTTCTCGAAAGATAACGTTCAATCTCCACCTTCGCGCCAACGAGGTCATAGTCCGTGCCGAACAACGACACATCCCACTCCGTCAGACTGCTCCGGCTAAAGACATCTCCTTTCCCATTTGTGAGACCAACATTCAGGTAGACACCGGCTTTCCGCTCCTGATGCGTCGAGGAAGCCCCCATGGATTCCTGGCCTTCTGCAGGCACCGTGAGGCCGATACATGCCATCATCGGCAACCAGGCTCTCGTGCTTCCACGCATCACACGCACACCCACACGCGAAAACTCCAGGCACCGCATCTCACAGCCAGCTAGTCAGCAGCTCGAAGAGGGGACTCTTCCAATAGTTCGGAAATGCAGCGGGATTCTGGATAAGACCAAAATTCACGTCTGGGCCGGTATCGCCCCCCCACATCACGAACCAGTACACACGTTCCGCCCGCAAGAGGTTTCGCAAATGGGGGTAACTGTCCCGCACCCACGCGAGATGCAGATTCGGATCCCGCACGCCAGACTCCGTCACCCATAGGCGAAACGAACGTAACGGTCCGCCAAGTAACCCGAGATACTGACTCGCGTTGTCGAGGTCGTACATATTTACCGCGATAATGACTGCGCCCGGATCCACCCGTTCAAGACCCAAGCCCACCATGGCTTCCAACTCGGTTGGACCGTGTAGGCCGGATCCAAGCGTTGACTGTGTCAGCAGCATAGCCCGGCCGGGGTGGCGACTCTGCACATGATCATAAATACGTAGAAAGATCACCATGTACTGCTCAATCGTCATGGTGGAACCGGCGATCGTCGTAATTTCGTTGCCGAGCTGGAAGTAGCGAATGCCCGGATAGCTCGCAAAGATCGCGTCTATCTCACCTTCGACATTTGGCAAGGCCAGGATTTCGTTGCTGATGAGACCGAGCACCTCGATTCCGGTCTCGGTCACGGCCCTCAGCACCGGGTCTCCGGCGGTTAAGCTTCTAGTGATTTCAATCCGAACACCCCGCAAACGCCCGGCCGCTTGTAGCGCAGAGATGGCGTCACTATAGGCTTCCCGCGCCTGTCCCGCCAGTTGAATCCCGACATACGGTGACCACTGCGCCAAAACTTCACCAGCAAGCACAGGGTTCCCAATGACGTCACTCGGCGAGACCGGAGACCGATCTTGAAAGCGGTCACACGCCGCCCCGACAAAAGTTATCCCTAAAAGAGCTGCTCCCAGACCGCACGTCACTCGCCCACCGACTCGACGCACGCGAGTTCCAGCTCGACCGACACGCCTATCCACGCGTCTCTTTCTTGACTGCCAACAGGAGTACATCGCGCGCCAGATCGGAACGAATCGCCTCCACTTCGAAGGCAGGAATGCCAGGTGCATTGGCAAACGCACGGCGGGCCCGCCCGCGCCAATCCTTCTGCCGTCGTGCGTGCTGATAGCACACCAGTAGATCTCCCTCTCGCATCGCATCGAAGACGACGGACACATCAGCCGACGCCACATGCTCCGGCCCCGCTCCTTCCGATACCAATCCAATATCAGGATCCAGAAAAACCAACATTGGCCCCGCTTGGCTCTGAATCCGCGTAGCCACCCTGGCAAAGTAGGCACGACGGTGCGTCATCGGGTCTTTGTGCACCGTGATTTCCAGGCCGGTGGCGCGGGCCAATCGTTGGATGTCATCAATATCCCGAAAATGTCGCAGGACCTCTGCCGGTAGGTCCACCGGCCCACGCCCGGTGAGCAACGGCTCCGTCGCCGCGTCGGCGCGATACATCGCCACGTACAAGATCGCGCTCATCGACTCTCGATGAGCGAGATGCAGGAGTCCGCCCCATTTCACGAGGTCCCGATCGTCACCGTACCATTGGTCGCGCATATCGTCAGCACGTCACCCGCGGAAATTCCCGCGGCGCTCCTCAAGCGATTCCCATCGTTGATAGGCAGTCTTCAGATCGCCTCGGAGTTCCTCCAACCGGGCGACCGTCGTCCGAATGGCTTCTGGTGCTTCAAGGTAAAACTCCGGACCCGCCATACGTTCATCGAGCGCCTGCACCTCGACTTCCAGCGCTTCGATCCGCTCGGGCAGGTCAACCAACTCGCGTTGCTCGTTATAGGACAAACGCTTTGCGGTGGTGGCCGAGAAGGCTTCGGGGACATCACCTCTCACTGGAGGGGATGAAGGACCAGGTAGTGAAGGTGGTACCTCAGCGGTCGGTCGCTGTCGAAGCCAATCGTCATAGCCACCCACATATTCCGCCACCTCGCCATCTCCTTCGAACGCTAAAGTACTGGTCACCACATTGTCGAGAAAGGCGCGGTCATGGCTTACCAACAATAGTGTGCCGGACCATGCCACGAGCTGCGCTTCGAGTAGCTCCAGGGTCTCGATATCGAGGTCGTTGGTCGGTTCATCGAGCACAAGCAAATTGGCAGGGCGAGTAAAGAGGCGGGCCAAGAGCAAGCGGTTCCGCTCCCCACCGGACAAGGCTCGGACCGGCGACTGTGCCCGGTCACGCGGGAACAAGAAATCCTGAAGGTACCCGTGCACATGCCGCGATTGGCCATTCACCGTTACCGTGTCGTTCCCGTCACCCACTGTCTCAAACACGGTCAGTTCCGGGTCAAGCTGTTCTCGCTGCTGGTCGTAATAGGCCACCTGTACATTTGCTCCAGTGCGAACGAGCCCACGGTCCGGCTGGAGCTCTCCGAGGAGTATCCGAAGAAGGGTCGTCTTGCCAGCTCCGTTCGGCCCGATCAATCCCACTCGGTCTCCCCGAAGAATTCGAGTCGTACACTCCCGAATCACCACAGTGTCATCGAAGGAACAGCCGATGCCCACGGCCTCGACCACCAGCCGACCGGAAGGCACTGCGGCCACCGCATGCAAGCGGACGTCCCCCGTGCGTTCGCGACGACTCGCCCGCTCCTCTCGCATGGCAATGAGCGATCGAACACGTCCCTCGTTCCGGGTGCGTCGAGCCTTGATGCCCTGTCGTAACCAGGCCTCCTCGACGGCAAGTTTCTTATCTTGCCGGGCGTGCTGTACCGCCTCCTCCGCCAGTCGCGCCTCCTGTCGACGCAAGTAATTGGCATAGTCACCGGGCCACGACGTAATACGCCCTCGGTCGAGTTCGAGAATGCGCGACGCGACTCGCTGTAGAAAACGCCGGTCATGTGTCACCACGACAACCGCGCCTGCATAGTCAGCGACAAGGGCCTCCAACCATTCGATCGCCTCAACATCCAGGTGGTTCGTCGGCTCATCGAGCAACAACACGTCGGGCTGCGCCACAATGGCCCGCGCCAGCAGAACACGGCGCCGCCAGCCCCCTGACAATGTGTCAACGATCGCATCTACCGGTAGCTGTAATCGAGTGACAACCTGCTCAACGCGTTGCTCGAGCCGCCAACCGTCGCGCTCCTCAAGAGCCAGCTGTAACCGCCCCAGCCTCTCGAGTCTTGCAGACGTCGAGCCCTCGGCCACCTCAACAGCCGCATGGTGATATTCGGCCACCAAATCACCGAGATCACCCAATCCCTCGGCAACCACATCGAACACCGGCCGCGTGGACGTCAACGGGATGTCTTGTTCGAGCAACGACGTGCGTACGTCTGGCGCCCGACGAACGTCACCCTGGTCCAGCGCTTGTAATCCAGCAAGTACCCGGAGCAAGGTTGACTTCCCGCAGCCATTGCGCCCGAGCACGCACACCCGTTCGCCTGCAGCGAGGCGTACAGATGCCCCATCCAGCAACGGCACATGCCCATAGGCCAACGAGACCTGCTCCAGCCACACCAACGCCATCGATTCAACCTACCACGAGGTCAGGCCACGCGATGCCGCTACAGCGGAAGACGCCTGGCACGGAAGTCACCGCACCCGCCCGTCCACACCAACCGACGACGCCCCAGCACACACCGCTGGTCCTGGCTCACCTCACTGCAAACAGCATTTCTTGAATTTGCGACCACTTCCACAGGGGCATGGAGAGTTCCGGCCAAACGGGGGACGCTCGCGTCCCCGCTCCCGTCGCAGAGCGACCACGCGCGCACCCAAGTCCTGGCTAAACACGCGCTCGAGCGCGGCAAATAGCTCCGGATGCTTACGCTCCATCAAACCTGGACGCTCAAAAAAATACTCCGATGTGACGGCAAAGAACTCCGCTTCGTTGGTCAGGGCATAGCGAGAAATGTCACTCTTGCCTTCCGCAATCTCGGCCATCTTCCTACGCATAAGGGCCACCCATGGTTCCACCGCCTGACGTTCTAAACCGATGCCAGGCAAGCCGTCGATGACACCGTCACTCTTGTCGACGAGATGGGCGAATTCATGCACGCCCACATTCCGCTTGTCTGTCGTGTTCCGGAAACCATTGATAAGGTCAGGCCGAGACAGGATCATCAGCCCATTCAAACTCCCCGTTCCGACCATCCCGAGAATGTTATGCCTCGACGAGTCACCCACCTCGAATTCGCCATCGAACCGATTCGGATAGACCAGGACCTCGCGAATCTGATGCCACTCCCAGTCTCGAAATCCAAAGATCGGGATAACCGCGCTGGCGCCGGCCAGGACCCGCGTGGTCGTATCCAGCTGCACTTTGATACCCGTAATGCGCTTCTCCCCGAGGAATATCTGTAACTGACGACGAAACTGCCGTTTCCCCTCTGGGTCCAGCGCTCGAAAAAACAGCACGTCGCGCTGCAGCACCGCCTCCCATGCCGCCGGGAAGGGCTCACGCAACAGAGCCCGACGCTGATGCACTTTCCGCATCTGCCAACCGTAGACCCCAATAGCCGGCACCGTGGCGAGCATCCACGTCGCAATCGCCGGCCGCCCATCTTGAATAAGCAACAGGGCAATAGCCCCAGACACCAGCAGTGTCAGCGCGGCAAACGCCAACGCCCAGCGCCACACTCGACGTTCCCAACGTCGCAGGGGTGCATCAATCACCTCGCGTCCCGCCGCCTGCTCGCCAGGTTCAACATGTGTCGTCACGAACTCCCACCTTCCGGCGCTCGGGGCGCGACCCCTTGGCGACGTAGCCAGCGCTCTGCGTACGAGAGCACGATGGAGCAACGGGAACAACTCTACGTCCGTACTCTGACACCCTCAATCCTGCCCTGGATTTCTCGAACTCATCTGCTGCAGGTCGCACGGGACGGGCAGCCGAAGCACCAGCAGGGATTCCAGTACGGTCCGGAAAACTATCGCAGCATCCGTACGGTCTTTTTCTTGTTAGAAATAGCGCGAGGACAAGGGCGCATAGTCGTGCCTGTTTACACAGCTCGACCTGGTCCCCCTGCGGCTCCATCCGAGCGGACCGGATCCTCCAGTGCACCAGGTCCGCAGGCCTATAACACTGAATACGCTCACCGGCTCATACAGCAGAAAGCAAGGCCACGCCCCGTACGACGACACACGGCACGGCCACGCGGCCACGCTGCCGGCCTACTGGCGGCGTATCGACCGAATGACGACCACCTCGTTTGGCAGGTTGTTCGTCACGGGCGTGCCTGCGATCTCATCCACCACATCGCGCCCATCGGTCACCTGCCCGAAGACGGCGTACCCGAAATCCCGCACCCCGTTGTTCAGAAAGTCGTTATCCGCAGTATTGATAAAAAATTGATCCGTCGCGCTGTCAACTTCACTCGTCCGCGCCATTGCCACCGAATATCTGTCATTCGCGAGACCATTTTCCGCCTCGTTCTTGATGGCGGGACGAGTCGGCTTGGTGGTCATCTCTGGCGTATACGCGCCACCTTGGATCATGAAGGTCTCAATGACTCGGTGAAAAATGGTGTTGTCGTAGTGTCCCGCATCTACATACGTGAGGAAATTATCCACACTGATGGGCGCATTCTCAGAGTCCAGCTCGATCGTGATCGTTCCATGACTCGTATCCATAATTACTACCGGGTCATCCTGGGCGAAGACGACGGGAGGGGTAAACATGGTCATAAAACCGGTAACCACAACGCCAGCCACGGTGCGGAACAGCATGGAATAGCTCCTCTCTGCGTTGAAACAAGCCGACATACCACCAAGGCATGTTTTCGCGGATCGTATCACCGCGCCCCGGCGCCCGACCGGGTACGCAGCACCTGAGTCCAGAAAATCGAAAAAAGGCAGTAGCCGAGAAAGTAATAGAATCCCGGTCCCAGTGTCGACGTAAGCCGCGTGTCCATCTGCACTTCAATATCAGGCAACAGGGGCAGCGGGGCCGGGACGTTGAACATATTCGCCTGCGTCTGGTCACGGGTTGCCAGAAAGGCGAGAAAAATCGCCACAACGAAAACATCCGCCATTGACCACTTCCCAATGGCATCGACAGCCCGTACCAGTGCCCGCTTTACGGCATCGGCTGTCACATACACCGACGCAACCAACATCGACCCCTTGGTCAGCGGCACAACGATGCTGAACAGTAAGATCAAGAACGAAACCAGATAGTCCCCTGACCGCCAGAGTTCCTGCACCGTTCCGACGATTGATCGGGTCTGGTCGTAAACAGTGACCTCAAGCGAGTCGGTAAGAATCGAGGCGTTTACTTCCGTGATGATATGGACCGTGTAGATCGGTAACGTTACGCCCGGTACGAGTAGCACAAAATTCAGCAGGGTTATGACGAGATGCAACCGCGTCACAAAGCCCCCCCTTGCCGGATAGCGTCAACCTTCCGTTCACAAGAGGAAGCGAACTGTCCCAAGTCTCGACGGTGATTCGCCTCAAGCTGCTGGCGAGCGTCTGAATCGAACGTTGCCACGAGCTTCGAGTGAAATAGAATTTCCGCCTCGGCGACGTTTGCCTCGTAGTCACGGCGCACCTTTGCGATCGCAGCTTTCTGTTCGTCAGTCAGCGTCATCGCGTCGCCGGTCTGGCCCTCAGTCGACGCGAACCGCTCCAGGGCCAATTCAACCGCACTCTTCGGGGCATCCTTCGACATTCGTCCCCCCCCTTTCGTCCTATATCAGGCCCACGAAGACAGAATTATAGCGTGAGGCTCATACCAAACTTTCGCCCCCAAGCCGATATCTCCGGGGCAGCCAGGCGATTTTTCGGGTATGCTTGAGGCTATTGGTTTGGCGTAACCACCACGTTGCGCTAAGCGCGCGGGCCGAAACCGCGCATTACACGAAGTCGGTAGTACGCAGCATGTAGTCGGTAGTACGAGCATGACCGAACTCCGACGATCAACACGTTAGGAAGAAGATGGCAAATACGGGAACGGTGAAGTGGTTCAACGACAGCAAGGGGTTCGGATTCCTGACTCGCGACGACGGTGAGAAGGACGTGTTCGTACACCATTCAGCCATCCAGGGCGAAGGATTCAAGAGCCTGACCGAGGGTGAACGAGTGGAGTTTGACGTTGTCCAGGGCCTGAAAGGCCCAGCTGCAGAAAACGTCGTCAAAATCGGAGGCTGATCAGAGCGACGCGCGTCGGGAAGACCAGGTGCAAGTAATTCACTAGCACCTGGCTTTCTCGGCGTTATTGAACTCTCCTCTCAACCGGTTCCGTTTGCTGCTGACCGCAGTATATTGGTGAGTGGTGTGGTGCGAGTGCTTGGCCGTACCAACTCAGTTCAGCTGATATGCGCACCCTGTCTCGCCGCACGCTACTTGGGGCCCTCGCAGCCCCGAGCGTTCTGCGCTCCGCAGCGAGGACTCACGCACAAACCGCCGCCGAGGCTCAACCTGCGCGTCCCCTCACTTCAGACGCGGTTACCCACGACTGGACCACGTTTCTCGGACCGACCTACAACGCCGTTTCCTCCGAAACTCACCTGAGTCGCGCATTTCCTCCCGCACTTGTCTGGGAAATGGCGAAGGGCACCGGGTACACCGCCCCGGCAATCGCCGGAACCCGCTTAGTGTTTTTGCACCGAATCGACGACCAGGAAATCGTGGAGTGCCGGCACGCGGAGTCAGGACAAGTTCACTGGGAGTACCGATACCCAACCTCCTATCGCGACCGGTACGGCTACAACAACGGCCCTCGCTCGAGTCCAGTCATTCACGGCTCGCGGGTCTTTACTCTCGGCGCGGAAGGTAAAGTCCATTGTTTCGACCTCACTAGCGGCGACGGCCTGTGGACCCGTGATCTTCGTGCCGACTATGGCGCCCGCCAGGACTTCTTCGGTGTCTCCTCCACCCCGCTAGTGGAAGCCGGCCGCCTCATCATCAACGTCGGCGCCCCCGGAGGGGCCTGCGTCGTCGCGTTCGACGTAGAAACGGGGCGCGAGCTGTGGCGGACTGGCGACTGGGGACCGAGTTACGCCTCACCAGTCCCGGCTGTCGTCCACGGCCAGCGGCGCATCTTTGTGTTCGCTGGGGGAGAATCAACGCCCCCGGCCGGCGGACTGCTCTCGATCGCTCCCGAAGACGGTACCGTCGACTTTGCATTTCCCTGGCGTAGCCGTACCTACGAATCCGTCAACGCCGCATGTCCGGTGATCTTTGACAATCAGGTATTCATCTCCGCGAGTTACCGAACGGGTGGAGCTCTCATCCGCGTGCGGCCAGACTTCACTCCCGACGTCGTATGGACAACCCAGGAATTCGCCCTTCATTTCAACACCCCCATCTACAAGGACGGGTATCTCTACGGGTTTGACGGTCGGAACCAGGGGGACGCCTCACTGGCCTGTGTGGATGCCACAGACGGTCGAATCGTGTGGCGAGAAGCGCCACAGTGGACAGAAACATTCACCCAGCGAGGACGTGAACGGCAAGCAATTCTGGGTACGGCCCGGGGTTCTCTACTCGCCGTCGATGGACAATTCCTCGCGCTCGGCGAACTGGGCCATCTTCTGTGGCTAGACCTCACGCCGGACGGCTACCGCGAGGTGTCCCGAACATGGCTCGCCGCAGCCCAGGAATCCTGGACCCTGCCGGTTCTTAGCCGTGGGTTGCTCTATGTAGTGCAAAACACGCGGGACATTCTGACGGGGACCGCTCCACATCTCCGTTGTTACGATCTCCGAGCCTAGAGAGTCGTCGTGGGCGAAAGTCGACGGCCGCACACGCTCATCTTGGTGCCAACCGCGCTGGAACAGCAGCACGTCGCCACGCACCCTGTCTTTCATGCCGACGCCACGACCGAACTCTGTGGATTTGGCCCGGTCGCCGCGGCCGCACGTGCCAGCCATCTCATCACAAAGCACTCTCCCGACCGGGTCATCCTGACTGGCATCGCCGGGAGTTTCGACACGACAGCCCTTCCCCCTGGCACAGCGGCCATCTTTCCCGCAACGGTCATGTACGGCGTGGGCAAGGGCGTCGCACCACAATTCATGTCAGCTGCCGCGATGGGATTCCCTCACTGGCTGGACGATGCGCCTCCATCGAATGGTTCCGACGGCAGAGTCGACATCCTGACCACGGCTACGCCACTCCCTCCGACAAGCGGACCGATGCTCACATGCTGCAGCGTCTCTGCCACGCCACGTGACGCACAACGACGCCGCACGCAATACCCTACCGCCGTCGCCGAGGACATGGAGGCGTTCGCCGTCGCGCTCGCCTGCCGGCTGACACAACGTCCACTCGTAATCGTGAAAGGCGTATCCAACCCCGTTGGAGACCGCGCATTCGAGCGATGGAAGGTTCGCGAAGCCATGGAAGCCACGCTGCCACTTATCGAAGACGTGATGGGACGCAGCTGGGAGACGTCCGCGTGACCCCAATTCATCTCGGCATTTCCACATGCCCGAACGACACGTTTACCTTTCACGGCATCCTCGAAGAGAAGGTCAACCGGCGTGGACTCGACTTTCAGATCGAACTGCTCGACGTGGAGGAGTTAAATCAACGGCTGTTCGCCGGAGACTTCGACGTCGCCAAGGCCAGCTTCCACGCAGCCCTCCGCCTAGCAAGCAACATCGTGGTCCTTCCCGTCGGTTCGGCGCTCGGCTTCGGCGTGGGTCCCTTGCTACTGGCCGCCCTCCCACGGACCCATCCCCGGCAGGCGGTACACACCGGACAAAACTCGCCACGACCGGCTCGCATTCTCTGTCCTGGGCAGCACACGACCGCTACACTCCTCTATCGTCTGTTCCATCACGGAGAAGGCACGCTTGAGCAGGCCGTGTTTTCAGCCATCATGCCAGCCCTGACCAGCCACACTGCCGACTTTGGCGTGTGCATTCATGAAGGCCGGTTCACCTGGCGCGAACACGGGTTGGCTCTTGTTGAAGACCTTGGACATGTCTGGGAACAAGAAACAGACACCCCCCTTCCGCTCGGCGGCATCCTGGCCCGGCCTCAGCTTGGTCGGAGCACGATCGAAACCGTAATCCGTGTCCTGGCCGACTCACTCGCCTACGGGTTGGCCCATCGGGACGAGACGGTATCCACCATGCGTCGCTATGCCCAGGAGTTGACCACAGACGTGATGTTCAAACACGTCGACCTCTATGTAAATCAATGGACGACAGAACTTGGCCCTACCGGCCGGCACGCCCTTGACATGCTGGGCCAAAAGGCCACCCAGGTCGGAATCATCCCCACAGGTGGACCAAGGCTAGAGGTGTTCTAGTAGGTTGTCACCAAGGAGAACGCCTCGGAAATGCGAACGTACACGACGAGGGAGAAAGTCATGCCCCGTCGACGGGCACCGGAAGCGGCTCCTCTAACCGGAGTTTCGCAGCGCCCCAACCGCCAGCGCCATCCATCCGGCGATGAAGCAGACTCCTCCGATAGGCGTGATCGCGCCAAGCCAGCGCGTGCCCGTTATGGAGAGTAAGTAGAGACTGCCAGAGAAGATCGTGATCCCGGCGACAAAGAGCCACCCGGCCGCGCCAATCCACGTGCTCGGCCATCGTTCCATAGCCCAAGCCACGGCAAACAAACCAAGGGCATGGCTCAGATGATAGCGAATACCGATCTCATAGGTCGCGAGCAACTCGGGGGTTAACCGGGCCCGCAGGCCGTGTGCTCCGAATGCCCCGAGTAAGACTCCAAGCCCGCACAGTGCCGCTCCCGTTGCAAACCAGCCTGCCACCATAACCTCAAGGCTCAGGAGACGGTCCAGGTCTCACCCGAGTGAAACAGCGCATTCAGATCACCCTGACCTCGCTCTTCCTCGGCGGCCCGAACCTGCGCGTCTAGCTGCTCTTCGTACCGCGGAGAATCGATCGCACGGAACACCCCGATCGGCTCAGGGAACCCATCTTCGTATCGCAGACGACTTAACAGATACGCCAAGCTCGGCTCCGGCGCTGCCTCATCGTGCACGAGAAGGCCGTTCTCACCCTGGTCTGCTCCTAATTCGACAACTTCCGGCTCAAGACCATTCAGCCGAATCCCTTTCTGCTGCTCCTTGCCGAAGGTGAGCGGTTTGCCGTGTTCAAGTTCGATCACCGTGTCTGATTTCGTTTCCCGGTCGGTCGCGTACGACCAGGCATTGTCATTGAACACGTTGCAGTTCTGATACACCTCAACGAACGACGTTCCTCGATGAGCCGCCGCACGCGTCAGGACCGCACCGAGGTGTTTGATATTGGTATCTATCGAACGCGCTACGAAGGTCGCCTCACAGCCGATGGCAATCGAGAGGGGATGCAAGGGGTTGTCGATCGCACCAAGCGGCGACGTCTTGGTCCGCTTGCCCAATGGTGAGGTCGGTGAATACTGCCCCTTGGTCAGTCCGTAGATTCTGTTGTTGAAGAGGACGATATTAATGTCAAGATTACGGCGAATTGCGTGCATCAAGTGATTGCCACCGATGCTCAAGCCGTCGCCGTCGCCTGTAATCACCCAGACCATCAGATCAGGCCGGGTCGCCTTTAACCCGGTAGCAAACGCAGGCGCACGCCCGTGGATGCTGTGTATACCGTACGTGTTCATGTAATACGGAAACCGGCTGGAGCAGCCGATCCCGGAAATAAACACGATCTTCTCGCGAGGCACCCCCAAAGAGGGCATCATCTTCTTCATCTGCGACAAAATCGAGTAGTCGCCGCAGCCAGGACACCAACGCACATCTTGATCGCTGGCAAAGTCAGCAGCCTTCAACACAGGCAATTCGGTTCTCATCGCGTCGCTTCTCTACGTGGTATCCCCGGTGGAGTATTCATCTACAGGGCAAGCTGTCTGATCTTGAATACAACTTCCGATACGGTAAACGGCTTCCCCTGCACCTTGTTCAGAGGTTCTATCTCTCTGACATACCTCGCCTGCACGAGCAGGCGAAGCTGTCCCATATTCAGCTCTGGCACCAGCACACGATCGTACTGCTGAAGAATCTCGCCCAGGTTTTTCGGGAACGGATTCAAATACCGAAGGTGCGCATGTGCCACCGACAAGCCATCGTTCTGGCACTGACGAACTGCGGTCGTACACGCCCCGTATGTTCCGCCCCAGCTGAGGACGAGCAACTTGCCCGAGGACGGTCCGTCCACTTCTTGCAGAGGAACATCATCGGCGATTCGAGCCACGCGCTCAGCACGGACATTCGTCATGTGCTGGTGGTTCTGCGGGTCGTAGCTCACGTTCCCAGTGATGTCTTCCTTTTCGAGCCCCCCCACGCGATGCATCAACCCCTCGGTACCAGGGAGCGCCCAGGGCCGAGCCAGACGTTCATTTCGTTGATAGGGCAGGTATGGTTCGCCGTCGGTAGACGGACCTGGGTGCTCGACGTCAATCTCCGGAAGGTCTTGAACCTCCGGAATCAGCCAGGGCTCAGAGCCATTCGCAATATACCCGTCTGACAGGAGCACAACCGGCGTCATGAACCGCGTCGCAATACGCCACGCTTCCTGCGCCACCTCGAAGCAATCACCGGGACTACGGGCGGCAATCACCGGCAGGGGTGATTCGCCGTTCCGCCCAAACATCGCCTGCAGCAGATCGGATTGCTCCGTCTTTGTTGGAAGACCAGTACTCGGCCCTCCCCTCTGAATGTTGATAATCAACATCGGGAGCTCAAGGATCATACCGAGCCCCATGGCCTCGCCCTTCAACGCTATGCCAGGACCGCTCGAACTCGTGATCGCCATCGCACCGCCGAATGCGGCGCCGATCGCGGAACACATCGCTGCAATTTCGTCCTCCGCCTGCACGGTACGCACGCCGAAATGCTTGAAAGAGCTGAGTTCCTCGAGAATCGGGCTCGCCGGCGTGATCGGATACGACCCGCAGAAAAGCTCCTTCTTGCTCAGTTTCGCCGCAGTGATCAGCCCCCAAGCCAGAGCCTGATTCCCCATGATGTTCCGATACGTCCCTGGAGCAAGTTGAGCCGGTGAAACCTGGTAGCTATGAGCGAACGCCTCGGTCGTCTCTCCGTAATACCATCCTGCCCGCAAGGCACGCTCATTGGCGGCAACGACCTCTGGCTTACCACCGAATTTTGCGTTGACAAAACGCAGAGTGGCATCAAGATCCCGCCCAAACAGCCAGTAAATCAACCCCAATGCGAAAAAGTTCTTACAGCGGTCTTGGAGCTTAGAACTCAGTCCCTCAACCTCTTTGACCGCCTCCCGGTTCAACGTATCGAGCCGAATCTTGAACACACGATAATCGTCGACCGAGCCGTCTTCCAACGGGTTCGTCTCCAATCGCGCAAGCTTCAGGTCCTTGGGCTCGAACGCCTCCGAATTGACAATGAGTATCCCGCCCTTCTCAAGGTCGGCAATATTTGTGACCAGAGCAGCCGGGTTCATGGCCACAAGCGCGTTCAGCGTGTCGCCAGGGGTGAAAATATCCCGCGACGCGAATTGCACCTGAAAACCGCTTACACCCGCCAGCGTGCCACGTGGCGCACGGATCTCCGCCGGAAAGTCTGGGAAAGTCGCAACATCGTTCCCGTGCAGCGCAGAGGTATTGGTAAACTGACCGCCGACAACCTGCATGCCGTCGCCAGAGTCGCCGGCCAGGCGGACCGTTGCGCCTTCGAGAACGATTGTTTCTTTACTGGAGGTAAGCTGTTCCGCCGTTGACACTGCCATGTCTGACTCACGCCTCACATAGGGTTGCCGACGGCTACTCTTCCGATGAGCAAGTCCGTCACGCGTTTTGCTCGAGGGGCCGCGGTTCACCTGCTGTGTCGTGAACCGCCAGACGCCTCCGTTCCGCCGGTGCCCGTCGGCACGACGAGGTCAATACACTACCGCCCTGCCATTGGCCGGCCCACGAGGCCAACCCCGGCTCCCGGTCACGCACGGAATGCGTTCCGGCGCCTCGGGCCACTTTCAATATTTGCTGAGGGTAGCGATCCATGGCAGTCAGTCGGCGACGCCTTTGACAGCTGGCCTGAGCCACCAGACCATGGGCATGAGGTCGCCTACTTCGCCCAACCACTTTAAAATGTACCATCTTGAGCCTCGCAGGACAAGACCGAAGCACGCTTTGATCGACTTATTTCGTTTCCAATCGCTTCTTTTCTGGATTCGTCGCATGAGATGCGGCGGAACGGATAACGCGCATGAACAGACCAAGTGCCCTTGTCTGAGGTAAAGTGCCCGACGTGGCACGCAAAGCAGCGCTATTTGCCTTGGGCCTGTGGATCATGGGAACCGTCTGCGTCAGCGTGGTGGCCGCCCAGAATTTCTATACGATTGACCGACTGATTGCTGCACAGACACCACCGGCATTCGCTCAGGCCGTCGCGACACTCGGAGCCACTGAGACACGCCAAGTCCTGCGATATGTCGCCTCCGAACTCAATCGTCTGTTTTTTCAGTATTGGAACTACGCTCAACTACCACTCGGAACAATCGTCCTCTGGCTGGCCATCCGACTCCCCGACAACCGGCGTGAGGCTTGGCTGATCGGGGGAATGCTCCTGATCGTCCTGTTTCTCACGACGGTCGTGACGCCGCCAATTATCGCAATCGGCCGCGCCATTGATTTCGTGTCCCGCAATCCACCACCGCCAAGCCTGCGAACCTTTGGAACCCTACACGCGACCTTCACCAGCCTTGAGTTGACCAAGGCCGCGCTCGGCGTGTGGGTCGCCTATCGACTCTCCCGCCCCGGCCCAGCCCCCCCGAGGAGAGGATAACTGGCGGTCACGACCGCATCGCTCGCTCATGGACCTGCTCAACCGTACGCCAGGCGGCCTCCACGCCGCCTTGTAACCACGCGGGACGTGCACTAGCCCCGGCACAGCCAACGTAGAGGCGGCCATCGGGCCGGCTGAGCGTCGTCAGAAGGCTCGCGGCAGGCGTACGACCATACGCCCCGAGGCTATAGGGGATCTTCTCCCACCAGACCGCGTATCCGTGTTCGAATTCAGCACGCATCTGCGGATGCACGACACTCGACCGCGCGAGCACATGCTCCACGCGGGCAGCAATACGCTGATCGGAAAGACCGGCCAGGTCACCATTCCCGTAAAAGCCCAACAAAACCCCCTTTTTCGAGAAGTAGTCGTTCGACGGATAGGAAAACTCGCCGAGTTGAAGACTACGTGACCACAGATGCCCTCCGAAGATTCCCTCATCCTGCTCCCAGAACCGACGACGCATCTGCAGCCCCAGCTTGGCCGCCCTGCTGTGTGAGGTCGCGCCGACCGCTTCCATCATTTCGGATGACAGGTCCACGTCGAGCCTCTGCAGGACCGCCATCGGCAGGCAACAGACGCCGTAGTCCGCAGTCTCTTCCCGCACCTCCCCCGTCGCCCGATCTCGATACGTCACCCGCACGAGTTCCGCATCCTGTCGAATCGACTGGATCTCAGCCTGAAGAGTAATGCGGTCTCCGAGCACTCGCTGAAACGCGAGAGGGATCTGCATCATTCCGCCGACCGGCTGGAACACGGGGGCGGGACCGCCGGTGCCGGCGTAGAGCGACCGAACCCGTGCCCCAAAACCGGTCTGGAGGAGGGCTCCCAGGTCGTGACGATCCCGAGAGCCACGTGAGTTTGGCGGTCGGTACACATGATCCTCGGTATCCAGATATCCGGCCCGGACCAAAAATGCAATAAGTCGCTCCCTGTCCTCCGCGGTCAACGGAGCATCGATCTGCCCGTTATCCATCGCCTTGGCCAGCAGTTCGGCGGTTCCCCCCCAGAGGTCCGCCTTGACTTCCCGCAGCCTCACTCGACGTCCGGACAACGGTCCAAGCTCTGGATCTTCCTCGTAGAAGAAATTGGCATCCGTCGCGTCGACGAAAATTTCGAGCGGCACGCCCAGTTCTTCGCAATATCCCAGAATGCCCGTGTCCGCGTTCGGCAGTCGCCAGGCTCCTCCGTTGAAATACAGATCCTCATCGAACCGGCACACCTGCGACTCCCCACCGATCTCGGTATGAGAAGCCCCCGCCGTTACGGTCCAGCACAGCCCTCCCACAAAGTCACGTGCCTCAAGGACGCGGCAGTCATAACCAAGCTTCCCCAACTCGTAGGCAGCAGTAAGCCCCGAGATCCCGGCGCCCAACACAAGGACACGAGTACCGGGCACGCGTCCACTCAACTCGGGACGTTGGGCCGCCGAAACTCCCATTAGCCCCCACGCCTCCATCGCCCCCATTACCAATGAGGTGCCCCCAAACCCCGCGAACGCCTGCAGCATCTGGCGGCGGGTCAACCTGGACCCATTGCCGCACTGGTCCCTTCTGTCCATCGCTTCCTCCAAACCCTCTGTCCGCTCGACCGACCGGCTAATCAGACAGGCGCCCTGCCACCAGGTAAGAAGAGCGCGCGACGAGTCGGCCCCACCGTCACACGTGGGCGCCCCGAGCGTATCTAAACCGCACCTTGTGCTCCGCAGGCTCGCCTATAATTGACATCATCAGCGGCGTCGAAAACGCGGCGAACAACGCACCTCTCGACTCCGGGGTAAGTCATGGGAACGCCGCACGGCGCGAGAATAGGATATGTCAGACACCGCTAATTTCTTCGTGGGTCAAATAATCCACCACCGAACGTTTGACTACCGAGGGGTTATCTTTGACGTCGATCCGACATTCCAAGGAACCGACGAATGGTATGAAAAGGTCGCCCGATCACGGCCTCCCAAGGACCAACCGTGGTATCACGTGCTCGTCCATGAAGGGCAACACACCAC
>CAZPZZ010000021.1:35279-38423 GCA_964591245.1 uncultured Vicinamibacteraceae bacterium
CTGTGCCCTGGCTGAAATTGGGCTGGCCGCGCTCGCCCCCTGGCCACTCAAGGTGCTAGTCGACTACGTGCTAAGCGACACCCCACTTCCGGCAGGCTTCGCCAACGTCCTGCCTGCTCTCCTCACCGATACCCCGACCTATTTCCTCATCGCGGCGGTCTTCGCCGGATTCGCGGTGCAGCTTGGTGGCGAACTCACGAGAGTGGCTCATACTCAAATGCAGGTGGATATGGGGCAACGTATCGTCTACCGACTGCGTGAGCAACTCTTGGAGCATTTGCAGGCGCTCCCCCTGCGACACCACATTACCGCGCGAACGGCAGATTCGGTCTACCGACTTGACGCCGATGCCTACTGCGTCGATGACCTGCTCATCGGCGGCCTATTTCCAATGATCCTGGCCGGGATCAATCTGGGATTGATGTTCGCTGTGCTCCTCTCGCTCGACCCTACCCTCGCGCTGTTGTCATTGAGCGTGGCGCCATTCATCTACCTCTGTCTCCGCCACCACGCCGGCACGATGACAGACCACGCGGAGCGGGTAAAGGGCCTGGAATCCAGGCTCGTGGAGCGCGCCTACGAAGTTCTGTCGTCAATTGCAGCGGTGAAAAGCTTCACGCGAGAGCGGCACGAGTTACAACGCTTCGCGCGCGCGGGAGACGAAACCCGACGAGCACGATTGGATCTGACATGGCAAGAGTCCGTGTTCTCTGCCACCGTGACCGCGATCACCCTGGCGGGCACAGCCCTGGTGCTTGGAATCGGTGGCCTCCATGTGCTGACTGGTGAGCTGACCGTCGGGAGCCTGCTCGTCGTCGTCGCCTACCTCGCGGCGGTCTACGACCCGATCTCCGAGATTGCCCGCACGACGGGATCATTACAGCAGGCTCTCGTCAGCGGACGCCGCGTACGCGAGATCCTCGCGCTCACCCCGGAACCCCACGACCGCCCTGGAGCCACCGATGCTAGCCAGCTCGTGGGACACATAGAATTCAGGGACGTCGACTTCGCCTACGATGAAAATCGCGTGATCCTACAAAACATCAGCTTCAACGCTCACCCAGACACGCTTATCGCGCTTGTTGGCCCCACCGGCGCTGGAAAAACTACGCTCGCCAACCTGATTCCCCGACTCTACACGCCATTACGGGGGCACGTACGCATCGACGGCGTCGACATCTCGGACTATGCCCTCGGGTCGCTCCGAGACCAGATCGCGCTGGTCCCGCAGCAGCCCGTGCTCTTCGCCGGCACCATCGCCGACAATATCCGGTACGGACGCTTGGATGCCAGCGCCGCCGAAGTCGAGACGGCAGCACGGACAGCGCGCGTCGACGAGTTCGTTCGTCGTCTTCCTCAGGGCTATGCCACCGACGTGGCCGAAGCAGGCGCCACCCTCTCTGGAGGGGAACGCCAGCGGATTGGCATCGCTCGCGCGGTGCTAAAAAATGCCCCGATTTTGATCCTAGATGAGCCAACATCCGCGCTCGACGCGCTGTCGGAGGAAGCGGTGTTCGACGCACTCCGTCAACTCCGCGCCGGCCGCACCACGCTCGTGATCGCGCACCGGCTATCCACGATCCGCGATGCCAATCAGATCCTCGTGCTCAACGCCGGCCGCATCGTGGCTCGGGGCACGCATCCGGAACTTCTCACCTCCACCTCCTTGTATCGGGAGATGTGTGCACGGCTGGCCGTGGGCTGGACCCCACAACCTAGCCAGGCCTCGGTCGATGAACTTCTCCAGGATCTCGTGGAGCCTCCTGAACAGATGCCAAATCCTATTTCCGACTCCTGAACTAAAAATGTACGGCAGCGCCCCCTGCCAAGCCACACCATACGATCCGAAACTGGAGCACTCCCGATAGACGAGCCCTGATATCTCTGGAGCCGACTGGCCACAACCGAACAGGCCAGATAGACATCGAGACTAGCACCGCTGTGGGCTTCTCAAGCGGATCTCACCCACGCAGGGTCACAGTTTTGGCCCCTGCCTAACCGGCGCTGCGTTTTACTGGGCACGGATCATGTACAGGAACTCTTGCCCCCTCTGGCTCACCAGCCGCACGGATGGGTGATTCCGTGTCTCTCGGAGGATACGCTCCGCCAAACCGGGTTGCCATTCCCGAGCACGATCGAGGTGAAGGACCAGATATCGCACGTCTAACTCTCGAAGAAAACTCAGTGCGTCTTCGCCAGGAAAGCGGCTGATCCGCTGCGCCGCTTTTTCGAAGTCGTTGGGCCGATGGCCGCTATAGCCATTCACGAGCGGACGCCAATGCGCCGTTGACGCGAGCACGTACGGCGCGTTCCGAAAGAATGTCCAGCCTGCATGAATCGGTAATTCGACGACCGCTCCCGGTTCAGGATCTTGCCCCATGATGCGATAAATGGGAGATACGCCGTCAAATGCCTGATACCGCAGCGGACCGTGGAAGCTCTCCACGGTGGCAAGAATCAGTGCGGTCACAGCCAGACCCCGCATGGAGCCCGCGACGCCGCGCCGCCGCAGTTCGGCCAATCCAAGGCCGGCAAGTGTCGCCACGGCAAACACAAACAGATAGCCGAATCGACTCGCCGCACGGATGCCCCGCAACGGCGGAAACACATGGTACGCAAACTCATAAAGCGGAGTCGCTGTGCCGAGCGACATGAGAATGCCAATCGCCGCCACAGCAAGTAGCATTCGCCCACGGGACGTGCGCCAACGCCCTCCGGCGAGCCCTACGCCGGCGAACCCGAGTGCGACAAAACCGGGAAACAGT
Source organism: uncultured Vicinamibacteraceae bacterium (assembly GCA_964591245.1). GTDB lineage: Bacteria > Acidobacteriota > Vicinamibacteria > Vicinamibacterales > UBA8438 > CAZPZZ01. The sequence goes on from CAZPZZ010000021.1 coordinate 38,045, forward strand.
GCGTCTGAATTTGTCCTGAACAAGGACTCGCTCCAGAGCGAGTAGTGCATGACCGCTGTCGTCGTAAAGTACGTCCATCCCGAGGCAGAAAACGATGCGATGCCTTCGAGCGGCCGTTGAAACCGCATGTCACGCCCCAGCTCAATATATGGCCAACAGAAAGCAAGCGTAATCGAAAGGGTCACCGCGGCCGCCGCCGCGAGGCGCACGATTACCGGACGCCCGCGGCTTCCGTACCAGGCCTCTGGCCGCGTAAGCATAGCGGCGGCAAGACCGACAACCAGAAACACAGCCAAATGACCAGACGTCAGAGCCGCCATCAGTACCGCGGCGCCGCGCCCGACGGACTCCAGCATCTTCGCAGGATCGAGACCTGATT
>CAZPZZ010000021.1:38433-42352 GCA_964591245.1 uncultured Vicinamibacteraceae bacterium
GCGGTGGAGAGCCTCCGGGCGGCGCTGCTGGCGGTGCCCGCGCCTGCGGTCGCGGCGCGTCCACCCACGGGAGAGCAATCGATCGAACGCAAGGACAGCCATCGGTAAGGAATAGGCGTGGATGGCCTGTAACTGCGGCAATCGAGTGATCGTATGGGCCGTGTACGCGAGGAGCGCGCCCGCGAGGAGCGCCGCAAGGTGATCGCCGGTCCACCGCATCACGAGCACGTACAACGACAGCGCCGTAAGCGCCAAACCGAGCAGGAGGAGGATGTTGTAGGTGAGCACCGGTGAGGCCCCGAGCCCACGCAATGGGATCGCCATCAGACCCGGCACAATCAGCGGTTCCGAATAGGCCAGGGTGGACGGATGTGGATGAAAAATATTCGCGTCAAACACGCGTATCGGATTCCGCGGCACCTGATGGGCCACCCACGAGATCGCCCACGCGTTGAGCATCGTATCGGCGTTATCATTACGCGACAACCCGCCGAGATCTGTTGCCAGTGGCCAGGTGTGAATAACCCCGAGCAGGAGAAACATCGCTCCCGCAATAGCGAGACGGCGCCATCCGATCACATGTTCCACAAGTCCGTCAGCCATGGGTTCTCGTACGAGGTCGCATGAGAACGAGAAGCGCGATGATTCCCATCGTGTACTCGATAAGCTGCGACGTGCCATGAGCCAGCACGCCGGAGAGGATCGCGAGCTCACGAGACAAACCAACTTCCATGCAGCTGTAGGTCCCCGCGGCTTCGAACACCCCGAAGCTGGCAACCGTCGGGATGGGTAGCGCCGCAGCCAGCTCCGCACTCACGACACCAAGAAACACCCGAAAGAAACCCAGTTCGACAGCCGCAGAACCGACGGCATCCATAACCGCCACCACGAGGAAAAAGTAGCTGCCAAACTTGCAGAGTCGTACGACCATCGAAACGGCAAGCACGGGGACCGCAATGCCCCGCGCCCAGGTATGGTCGAGTGCGGTGGCGGTCTGTCGCACTAGCCGCACGAGCGGTTCAAGCCGCACTGAGCCCGCGAACAGGTCGGCGACGCCCCGACCGAGCGGAGCCGCGAGGCGGGCACCGGCAATCGCGATGACCCCGAGCGTCGCAGCGGCGACCGCAAGCCACATTCCAGACAGTGCTCCTCCTGAGCCCACCACAAGAAACGCAAGGAGCAAAAGCGGCGCCAGTGCGGCCACATCAAAGGCAACAGCCAGCATGAGGGAAGCAAGCCCTTCTTCTACGGCCCGACCTGCGCGCCGCTTCAGCAGGTAGACGTACGACAACTCACCCAGTCTGGCCGGTATCAGATCGACAAAGAGATTCCGCACGAGTACCACGCCCACAAGCAACCTGAACGGTACCGCACGGTCGAGAAGCAGCCAAAACCGAACGGCGCGCGCCACAACCCCTCCCACAAGCAGCAGAAGAAATGCGGCAAGCGGCCGAGCTGTCATCCCACGCGCCGTCTCGAACAGAACACCAGTCTCGATCTGAGAGAGCAGGTAGGCCATGATGGCAACGCTCACAACAAGCGACACCATCCATGTTCGGGCCTGACCGCGGTCCAATAGTGGGGCAGACACGGCCACGGACCTCAACCGTTCTTAGTCCCAGCAATGGTGAAACAGTTAAACCGGAGACCAAAGAGTATCCAGGCTGCCTGGGACATCGCTCGCGACAACGGACCGGGACGCGGAAAGTTCTTGACGATCTCTCCGTCTCCCCCACTCCTCGCCAGCTTCTCCAGCGTGTCGGCAACCATGCGCATTACCGGAAACCCGTCGAATGTAGCCCGAAACGTTCGGTACTCCGGCTGGGCGAACGCATAGAGGTAGTCCCTGACCCTCAGCGGGGCAAATGCCCCTTTGAAGGTGATGTTATTCTCGTCAAACCACCGGATCACTTCTCCGGCGGTATGCAGACTCTCGTGGGGAAAACCAAAGATGTCGTAGCCGATCTGTTCGGTATTGAGCCCGTGGTATCGCTTGTCGAGCTTGCGGAGCGTGCCACCGAACAACCGGTTGCCCCACCGGACCCGCGCATCGATGTCTCCACCGCCAAGCAGTTTGCAAATCTGCTGCTTTGTGCGCAGGATGCGCCGACTGTAATGACTGTACAAACTCACAATCACGACACCGCCCGGTTTCGTCACACGGGCGAGATGACCGAACCCCGTTGCGGGCGCTCCGGTGTGGTGTAGGACACCGACCGAATAGGCATAGTCGAAATAGTTATCCGGAAGATTGCACTCCAGGATATTCATACTTCGAAAGTCCACGTTCGAGAGCGTCGATTCCGCCTGACGCTTCTTCGCGACAGCAAGCGACCCCTCTGAAAGGTCAATACCAACGACTTCTTTCGCGCCATGCATAGCGTACCACATCGCGTATTCGCCGGTACCACACCCCATGTCGAGTACGCGCTTGTTCTGGTAGTCGCCAGGCACGATGCCAAGACACTTGAGGCGCCATCCCATTTCTTCGTCGGTGTCACGATGCAATGGCCAGGGATGTTCCGAGTACATCCCGACGACGGATTCCTGAATCTTGGCGATTTCAGCAGCACGATCAGTCGCTGTCACGGGGAAACTCCTCTAGAGGGGTACATTCGAGAGACTCCGCCTCGGCGCAGCCTTCCGTCATACGCACCGCCCGCGCGCCTGCGGCCAAGCCCGCGGGAATCTTCATGGTCATCAAATTCAACTCGGCGCGCCAATTCTGGGTCTTCGTTGTCTCACGACGCCACCCACTCGTGACGCCCTCGTTGTGAGCCAGGCCAAACCAACAATTGACAGACCGCCCCCGACTACGGACGGGCCCACCAGTCCTCGTCCGTCTGACGTGGAACACGTCCTCAATCACCACGTCGTTACCGATGCGGATATTGTCGAGAGCCCGGGAGGACCGCTCGCCCCCGTAGAACGGATTCCGACCGGAAGCGCCGGACACGCCAGAGTAGAAGTGCGATCGCAGCCACAACACAGGCCCGTGCCAACTTCGAATCGCTCTGGCTATGGCTACTACGTGAAGTGTCGAAGATCTCTCGTCGTTCGTTACCGATCTCCCATTTTACCGGCGGGAATTATACCACTCCGCTCTCAGGGGTCTGATGTCGAAGACTGAGCATCGACGTATCGAACGCCGACGGCAGGAGCGCTATGAGCATGGCAAACTCGAGAAGCAGCATGACAGACAGTGCATCGGTCGCGGCGATTCCGACGAGTCCGCCCAAGTAGACAAATGACGCTTCCTGCACACCGAATCCACCGAGCGACACCGGCAAGCGCGCGGACGCCAGGGCGATTGGCACTGTTGCAATCAACACGTAAACCGGGATTTCAAGCCCGATTCCGAGCGCAACCACATACGTGATGATCGCCGCAATCAGGCTTTCAACCACCGAGAGGACATAGAAACTCGCGAGCACCGCCGGATGCTCGCGATATCGGCCGTAGGCCTCGGTCGCCTTGCGTAACGTGGAGGTCGACACGGTCCCCTTACTCGTCCACCGTGCTGCCGCAAGAAGTGACCCCACAAAAAACACGGTGATGCCTACGAGCACCACCACCAGCCACGCGCTTAGTTCCTCAACCGGGACCCCAGCGACGGTCGCCGCCAAAAGCAAGCAGCTCGCCAGCGCGACCGAAACCATCGCGATCGCACCGAGGAGCCGTTCAATGACGATCGACGCGGTGACCTCGAGAATACCCACGTGGCGTAGTGTGAGCACGCGAATCGCATCAGCCCCCACGGTCACGGGCAGTACGAGGCCCACGAGCGACGACGCAAAGTAGCTGCGCACCGCCGTCCACAAATCGCAGCGTAACCCTCGGGCCCGGAGGAGAAGACGCCACTTGTAGGCCATGAGGAAACGGTCCGCAGCCGCAAGCACCACCGCGAGGGCAAGCGCCG
>CAZPZZ010000022.1:0-34683 GCA_964591245.1 uncultured Vicinamibacteraceae bacterium
CCGAAACCACCCATGCCCCACACCTGCGGTCAGTTGAAGCCAACGGCACCAACACTACCGCGAAAAAATTGAACTCGGTCGGACAGTGTAATCGAATACACCCCAATTGCAGCTCAATCGACCTCTCCGCGAATGCCCCCGTCACGCCCGCTAGACGAAACCGATCACACCAACCTCAACTGTCGACGGAGGTCCACGGGGTTCACCGGCATAACGACGCCTCCTCCAGCCTCGGGCCTCGGCAGCCTTGAAACCCACGGCGAATTCATCTTGACCTCCAGCCCCTAGAGGTACATTCTCAGATGTTCCGTCCGGCGCCCGAAACCGTCGGGTCGCCATCCGGAGCGGACTGTTAAGGAATGCAATGACTGAGAACGGATGTCCTCGGAACCGCCCCTGGATACGACTCTTCGCCGTCTTGCTGGCCGTCTCCATCGTAATCGGTGCGGCTGGAAACAGCGGCGCCGAAACCCGAGGTTACGTAATTTCCCTGGTCCACACGGCAACCTACTCCGACACCGATACGTGCCCTCTGGGCGGAAATGGTGGTCCAGTCGAATTCCGGACGCGACGATTGGTCGCGACCGGTTATAGCGAGACTGCGGCACTGGAAGTCATTGCCACCGGCGGATTCGACCCGCAAGAAGACCAGTCCGACCCGACGGCCTTGTTTGGAAGCTCTGCGACCACGGAGGACGGACAGGGCTGGAATGGCTACCCTGTCAACCCAGGCAACCTGCCCAACCTGGTACCAGATCCCGGCATCCGCATCGCAGAGGGGCGATTCGCCCATGGGTTCAACCTTGATGGCCAGATCGATCCCGACGACTTCGAAGACCCCGTGTCCGGGGCCCAGGGTATCGACAATCATATGTGGCGTGTGTTGGGCTGCTTCGACGTGTACCGCATTCGCCGACCGGTCGTCCCGTACAACGAAAGCATCGTATGGGACACCGCACTCGACTCGATGCCCGCGTGGCTGGTGTCAGTGTCCGGGGACGATCTCAGCCGGGACGGGAAGGTTACCGTCACGTTCGACCGATCGCTGAACATCATCCTCCGAGATGCATACGGCGGGGTTCTCTCTGGCGCCACCTATGTGATCGACCCCGACCCGCGTTCTCACAGCGTGTTCGCGGGAACGATTCAGGACCGCGTCTTGACCATCGAGCCTGGAAATTTTTCAATGCAGGGCGAGTCGCAGTTCTATGCAATTCTCCGCTTCGCGCAGACTCAATTGCGGCTGGCCATGAACGCTGATGGCAGCCTGCACGGTATCATCGGCGGCTACCAGCCCTGGCGAGACTATTACCACTTCCTGGCAATTCGTGGAGAGAACGACGGGCAGGTGGATCTTCCCGGCGTGTACTACGGCATGCGACGCCACGCTGACGGGATTCCAGACGAACGAACCGGGGAAAACACCGCCATCTCCTCAGCCTACTGGCTAGAGGCAGTGCCGGCATTCCACACCACGACGTCCGGTGAAGTCGTCGGACACCCCGTCGGCAGTGGACCACGATTCAGCGGCACCGCGTCGCCGCGCTGATCTGAGCCGCACGCGAGGCTGGCGACAGCAGACCGTCAGGCCGCCCGCTCGGACGGAGGAGATAAATGGCGTCAAAAGTCTCAGTGGTACTAATCGTCACGCTGCTGTTTTTCGGAGTCTTCGACTCCCCGAGTCAGGCAGACGAGATCTCACTCGTCCGGCTGACACCGGCGCAGCATCAGCGAGCCATTCGAGACATCTTCGGGAAAAGTATCAAGGTCGACGACAACCTCGGAGACATAGGTGTCCGTGAGGATGGTTTGCTCGCCCTTGGTGCAAGAAAACTGTCGTTAAGCGCAGCGTCACTCGAGCGTTACGAAGCGCTCGCGCAACAAATTGCCGCCCAGGTCACGGATGCCACCCACCGGAGGACGCTGATTCCCTGCCGTCCCTCTGACAACGCTCCGGTTGACCGCGCATGCGCAACGCGGTTCATCACCCGTGCGGGTCGATTTCTCTTTCGTCGACCATTGACCTCCGCCGAGGCCAACGCCTATAGCGATATCGCGGACTCGGCGGCTCAAAGACTCGATGATTTTTACGCGGGGCTCCGTGCCGCACTCGCAGGCATGCTTGTCTCGCCAGAATTCCTGTTCCGCGTCGAAGTCGGAGAACAGGATTCCTCTCGACCAGACCGGATCCAACTCGACGCCTACTCGCGAGCGGCACGACTGAGCTACTTGCTCTGGGATAGCACACCAGACGCCGAACTTTTATCGAGCGCCCAGTCTGGCCTGTTGCTGACCGAGGACGGCCTTCACCGTCAAATTGAACGCCTCCTTGGCTCTCCTCGGGTAGAAGACGGGTTGCGGGCGTTTTTCTCCGATCTGCTGGCTTTCGAGGGGTTCGCCACCGTTTCGGTCGACCCGAGCCTGTATCCGAAATTCACCAAGAATGTTCAGGACAGCGCACGAGAACAGACACTGCGCACTCTCGTCGAACACCTGCTTACCAACGACGGCGACTATCGGGATCTGTTTACCACGCGCGACACGTTCCTGACGCCATCCTTGGCGGCGCTCTATGGCGTACCGCTCCCACGTGCGCAAGAATTGGGTGGAGTCGTTCCCTGGGTGCCGTATCGATTCCCGGACAACGACCCCCATGTGGGATTACTGACCCATGTGAGTTTCCTTTCACTCCACTCGCATCCCGGCACGACCTCTCCGACCTTACGCGGCAAAGCGGTCCGCGAGAACCTGCTGTGTCAGCGAGTACCACCACCACCGGGCGATATAGATTTCAGCCTCGTGCAGGACACAAACGATCCAGAATTCAAGACCGTGCGGCAACGCCTCACGCGGCACCGGACAAACCCGACCTGTGCTGCGTGTCATCGCTTAACCGACCCGATCGGCCTGACGCTCGAAGTTTTCGATGCCTCAGGCGTCTACCGCACCACGGAGAACGGTGAACCGATCGATACGAGCGGTAGTCTCAGGCGGCAAGATTACACGGACATCACCGAGCTGGCCGCGATCCTCAAGGAGGATCCCGCTCTCACGTCTTGCCTGGTCAATCGCGCGTTCTCCTACGGCACCGCACGGCTGCCTGCGGACGCAGACTGGGAGTGGCTCACCACTACCAGATCAGCATTCACCGATACGCCGGTCCGCTGGCGTGACCTTATGCGCCGGATTGCACGTAATCCAGATTTCTATACGAATATTGCCGAATAATCATCGGAGTGTAGAGCCACACAGGAGATGACAAGATGAATACTCACACGGTGAGCCGACGAACGGTACTCCGAGGCCTCCTCGGTGGCACGGCTGTCGCCGTTGGGCTTCCGGTTCTGGAGTCTTTCCTGAACACGAATGGTACAGCCTACGCCGCGACTGGCGCACCTCTTCCGCCGTGTTTCGGCACCTGGTTCTGGGGACTCGGACTCACCCCCCACCAGTGGGAACCGACCACCACAGGCACCGGATACGCGCTGCCGGAACACATCGCCAGCCTTCGCCCCGTCAAAGAGAAGATCAACCTCTTCAGCGGGATGCAGATCTTTCTCGACGGCAAGGTGAATCAAAACCACTACTCAGGTGCTCAGGGCCAAGCCACGGGTGCAGTATCTCGAAACTCCAGCGACTACACGACGAGCCTCGACTCCATCATTGCGGACCAGATCGGAACTGGCAGCAGATTCCGATCCCTCGAAGCCACGTGCGATGGGGACAGTCGCGTCGGCTGGAGTGCGCGCGGCTCGAACGGCCTGAACCCCTCCGAGACCTCTCCACTGGGCCTCTACACCCGTATCTTTAGCGATGGATTCAGAGACCCAAACGCCGCGGATTTCACACCCGATCCCAGCGCCATGGTGCGCCATAGCGTCCTCTCCGCCGTCGCCGAACAACGCCGAGATCTCATGAACGCCGTGTCGGCATCGGATCGCGCGCGGCTGGATGAATATTTCTCCTCGGTTCGAGATCTTGAACAGAAACTCGCGTTCGAGCTCGAACCCCCGGCGCCCTTACCGTCGTGTTCAGCTCCTTCTCTTCCCACAGATGAGGTGGGGTCCCTGGTCCCACAAGTTGCCAGTACGCACCAACAGTTTGCGCAGCTCATGGCACATGCCCTCTCCTGCGGACAAACCCGTGTCTTCAACCTTGCACTGGGCTCGGCCTTCTCCAGACTACGTACGTCGGGGGAGCCAAGCGGATACCACGCGCTCTCTCATGAAGAACCGGTCGACGCGAAACTCGGATATCAACCCAAATGCAAATGGCTCGCCGAACAATGCATGGGATTTTTCGTTGAATTGGTGCAGACCCTGGACTCCATCCAAGAGGGAGACCACACATTGCTCGATCGGACCGTCGTCTTCGCATTTACGGACCACGGTGAAGCCCGGATGCACTCGATGAAACGTTTACCGGTTATCACTGCGGGGAGCGGCGGCGGCCGGATGAGAACAGGACACCATATCGCTGCGGAAGGGGATACGGCGACGCGGGTCGGTTTCACAGTACAACAAGCGTTCGGTGTGGCGAGCGGGAGTTGGGGTACCGAGTCGAACGAAGTGTCTCGGCCCTTCAGCGACGTATTGGCATGACACAACGACCCAGAGGGTAACTATGCAGCTGCGATACTGGACGCACACTGGCGGTCTTCTGCTCGTTCTCGCGACGGCTTCATTCCGTCCTGATGCCGTACAGGCGAACGACAGGACACTACCGCCCACGACCCCACCAGGCGTGACGCTCGTCGAAGTTGTCAGGGAACTCTCGGCATCGTCAGATCAGGTTCTCTGGACGCGACTCGGCGACGCCAACGGCGGCACCTTATTCTGGTCTCAGAATGACACTGCCGGAGTTGCGAACTGCGTCGATGCCTGCGCCAAGGAATTTCACCCCCTGCTGGGGAGCCCTCCCGCCTCGACCTTGGACAGTTGGTCCCTGGTCCGTCGCAGCAATGGCTCGCTGCAATGGGCCTATCAAGGCCATCCCTTGTATACATGGTCTCGAGAACAAGAACCTGGCGAAGTCGCCACCAACGTAGGATTGGCCGAGACCACGAACCTAAAGACCGCCGGCAGTCTCGCGAAAGCCGGTTCTTTGTTACCACCAGCGGGTTGGGAAGTCGCTCGTTTCGATCCAGGTGCAGGGTTACTGGTCCCTGCGGGCCTTGACGTTGCACTCGTCGCGTCGGCGCAAGCGGTGATTCTGACAGATTTCGACGGCTACACGCTCTACGAGTTCGACGGGTCAGTAGATGACACCACTGCTGCCTGCAGCAGACCACGCTGCGATAGTTCTTGGTTACCCGTAATGGCACCGGCGCTCGCCAATCCGATCGGTGAGTTCTCCGTGGCGACTCGCGAGGACGGATCCCGTCAATGGGCCTACAGAACCCGCCCGTTGTATCGATACCGGGACGACCTTCTGCCGGGAGACGTTCACGGCCACGGCAAAGATGCTCGTTGGCAGATTGCGGCACTCTCGGAACACTTCAGCCCAGAGGGACTCTCTGTCAGCACACTGACGGGCTACGGCGATGCGTTAACGTTGGGCGGCATGACCCTCTACAGCGGTTCGGCCTTCGAAAAGTACTGGGGTGGGCGAAACCTGCGAGACAGCTTCAAGGTCGCGTACTTCCGCGGCAAGAGACTTGGAGGGAATGCCTGCGCGGATACCACATGTCTCGAATCCTGGCGCCCGTTCCTTGCCCCTGCGGACGCGGAATCGCAAGGCTTCTGGGAGGTGATCACGCGCCCGGACGGCAGCCGACAATGGGCCTACAAAGGCTTTGCTCTGTACACCTATAGCGGTGACACGGCCCCTGGCCAGAATCGCGGACAGGCGGTCTACTCTTTCACAGACCCTGCTGGTCGTGCCGACGACCTGGAACGCGTTGCGTGGCTGGCAAACATCGGCAACGCCGGCGGAGGCGCCGGCGTCTACTGGAACATCGCCAAACCGTAATGAACACAGTCCCGGTTCAGCTGGTCGTACGCATTATTCCACTGCCGTAAACTGGGGATATATAGTGTTCCATCTGCAGAAGCAGGCGGGCCGGATCGGACTCGGCCAACAGCATCGCTCTATGAGCTGGCATCACAAATTTCTCACCAACCGCATGGTCAAGAAATGCGAGTAGTTGATCGTAATACCCCGCTACGTTGAGAAGACCGCACGGTTTTCCATGGAGCCCGAGTTGAGCCCACGTAATCATCTCGAAGAGTTCTTCGAGCGTACCCAAACCTCCGGGTAGCGCAATCACGCCATCGGATAACTTCGCCATCATGGCCTTGCGCTCGTGCATGGAATCCACGACGTGAAGTTCAGAGAGTTCCCCGTGCGCAAGTTCCTTGGTTCTCAGATGCTCAGGAATTACCCCGATCGCCTGCCCGCCCCCACGCAACACCTCATCGGCAAGCACCCCCATCAAACCGACCTTCGCTCCGCCATAGACAAGGGTGCACTGACGGGAAACAAGCTGCCGCGCCAGCGTGCGCGCGGCAGCAGCGTACTCATCGAGCACACCGATATTCGAACCCATGAAGACACAAATGTGAGTCACGATACTCCCGTCTTGACCTCCTGAACGGTGAAGAGGCGACCATTCACCGTCTATTCCCGACCGACTGGATACGAGACGGGGCACCGCCCGCCGGTGTTGCCCGCCGATTCCAATATCACTCTGGCAGCGCAAAGACGTAGAGAGCGTTCCCTCCCTCCGGTTGGTAGATCTCCGGAGTCAATTGAGCCGTCAGACTACGGAACGCGCCGCCCAGCGCGGCCGGAACCGCGATAAATTGCCGACCAGCCGCCTCATACGTGATGGGATAGCCGTGAGCCTTGGCGCCAAGACGCGTCTCCCAGAGAACCTCCCCCGTCTGGATATCAAAGGCACGATAGTAGCGATCCGCGTCGCCCGCAAAGACCAGATCGCCCGCCGTCGTCAACGTTGACGTCAGAAAGGCCGCCCGCTGCTCGCGGCTCCAACGTTCCTCCATCGTCCGCACGTCATACGCCGCCAACTTTCCCACGTTCCCGTTCGTCCCTGGCATCTCGCGAAACTCGGACCGTCCCGCCTCACCGCCTCCCCCCTCGACAAATTCCACCGCACGGCCCGTCAGGTACATACACGCTTGATGCAAAGGAATCACCAAAAGACCTGCGCCTGGATGGTACGCCGACGCCTGCCAGTTGTGGCCACCGAGCAAGCTCGGACAGGCCGGCACCCGATCGCCGATCCCGGCCGCGCGGATGTCCGGCCGATACGAGACCTGGCCCGTCTCCCGATCGATCGACTCGAAGACGTCCTGGTAGACGGTCTCGCGCAGGGCGACGAATGCCCCCGTCCGTCGGTCAAGCTTCCAGAGAATCCCGTCCTTCCCGATCGTGAACAGCCACTGCTCACCCTCGGCGTCGACCAGCACCCGCTCATAGACGATGTCGAGGTCCAGGGTTTCGCCCGGCACATGCTGGAAATACCACTCCACTGTCCCCGTCCGAGGATTCAGCGCCAGCGTCGAGTTCGTGTAGAGCGCATCCTGCCTCGTCGTCATTCCGCGACTCGCCGCCACCCACGGCTTCGCCTGCGCCGTCCCGATGTAGAACAGCCCCAGTCCCGCGTCGTAACTTCCCGGAATCCACATATCACCACCGGCACGCAGATACGGCGGCGTGTCACCCCACGAGGCATCATTTGGATCGCCAGGCAAGGCAATCGTCGACGTCCGCCACAATTCCGCACCCGTATCCGGATCATGACCCGTGATGAAGCACGTCTGCTCCTTGTATCGCTGGCAACCGTTAATACCTGTCACGACGACACCGTTAGCCACGACAGGACCGCCGAACTGCATGAAGCCCTGCGTGTAATCGGCTTTCACGGTACGCCAGACCTCTGTTCCGGTCCGGGCGTCGAGCGCGACCAGCGCGGCGTCATATGTTGCCAGGTAGACCTTGTCGCCATAGAGTGCCAATGTGCGGGTTGCTCCTCGCTGCGGCGCATCTTCCGGCAGCGGCGACCGATATTCCCAGATCAGCTCCCCGGTACTGGCATCAATCGCCTGCACGACATTCCCCGGATTGGCCAGAAACATCACCCCATCATGCACGAGGGGCGTCGTTTGATGATTACCCTCCCGGATCGCCATCACCCAGGCGAGTTGCAGCTGATCAACATTCTCGCGGGTCACTTGGGCCAACGGACTGTACCCGTGACTGTTCCGTGTCCTCCGCCAGCTCAGCCAGTCGCCCGGCGGCGGCTCCTCCAACAACCCATCGGTCACCGGGGTCAGCTCCTGGTCCACCCTGCGGTTGGCGAACCGCGAGGGCCGCCGGCGGGGCCGCTCGCCATCCCGCGCCGCTCGCCGCGCTTCTGCCACGTCGGCCGCATCCCCAATCAGGACCCCGGCGTCAGCCGTCAATGCGACGGTCCCCGGTCGCGCACCGTTCGCATCCAGTAAATACGCCACCAGATTCAAATAGACCTGGTCACTGAGGCTGCCCGCCAGCCCCGGAGGCATCTCGTCCCGCACATACGCGAACAGTTCGTCCGTCGTCCGCCCCGCCCAACCGTTCAGAAACTCCACTCCCCGGAGCGGCGGCGCTTCCATCCCATCGAGCCGGGCCCCATGGCACTCCCCACACTGCCGCCCATACACCGTCCACCCACCCGCAACCTGCTCCGCCGTGAACCCTCCGCCCGCGGCCGGCGCCTGCCCCTGCGCCGCGGCGCCGACGCCAACCCACGCTGCGCCCGCGATCACCGCTCCGACTACCATCACCTCGCGGGCGGGACGACGCCACCGTACTCCGTGGATTCCGAGCCAGACAGACTTCACCATGATCCGCAACTCCTCGACGCCACCCGATGGCGTCTAGACTTCAGATAGCCCCACCGGCGTTCCTTATACCACCAAATACAGTGGCACCGGGTACCATCAGGCCTTCCGACAAGAACAGGAACAACGTGTCGTATGCTCTATTGTCGGCGGCACGCGTAGGGCGCCACCTTGACCCGCAGATAAGACACACACGACCGGTGACTGAACACGCTCCTCACGTCGCTCCACCACGCTCTGTCTGCCAACGTGACAGCTCACACGTTCGGCCCTCTCGCGCACGCTGGTTCGCCGCATGGGGTGTTCATACCCTGACAGCCAGCGGTGTCGTGTGGGGATTCGCCGCGTTACTCGCTATCGGTCGCGACGAGTACCGCTGGGCATTCGCTTATCTGATGGTCGCCACGGCCATCGATGCAATCGATGGCACGTTGGCTCGATGGGTTCGAGCCAAGGACGTGCTCCCGTCATTCGACGGAACACTGCTCGACAACCTTATCGACTATCTGAACTATGCACTCGTACCCGCGATGCTACTCCACGAGGCCCAGTTGCTACCGGCCTCGTGGGCTCTCCTCGGGAGTGCATCCGTCTGCCTGGCGTCCGCGTACCAATTTTGCCAGGCGGACGCAAAAACATCCGACCATTTTTTTGTTGGGTTTCCGTCGTATTGGAACGTACTGGCATTCTATTTCTTCATCACCGGGCTCGACCTCCGAGTAAACCTCGGAATCGTCGCATGCTGCGTGCTCTTCGTCTTCATTCCAGTCAAGTGGGTGTATCCGTCTCGAACAGAAAAATTCCGCAGCGTGACAGTCACAGCCACGGCCATCTGGGCCACACTGTGTATTGTGATGCTCATGCAGTATCCGACCCCGACCCCCTGGCTGCTTCCAAGCTCTCTGGTCTATGTCATCTACTACATCGGAATCAGCGTATTCCTGAACCTCTCGTCGAAACGCACGCCTCTCTCGACATCCTCCTCTCCGTGATCACGCTCCATCACCGACTCTTTTCACCCTCGTTCCTCTTCGGGGATCACATCCGGGTGAAGCAAGGGCCTCGGCGGACAGACACGCTTCGTAAGCCGTGAGACCACAACGATCGCCACAAGCCCTGCAACCATCGAGAATGTTCGAAACGGAAAGAGGACGGTATCCGACAGAGGATCGACCATTGGATATGGGATCACACGCGGCAATCCCAACGTCGGCTCGCCTCCACCAAACCGCAAGCAGAATGACACTGCGAGACCAGCCAGCGCGCCGTAGCGATTGGCCTGCTTGTCGAAAAGCGCCGTGGTCAACTGGGGAAACAGGATGCAGTAAACAAAGTCACTACAGAGGAACCACAACGCATAGACGCTCTCGATCCGGAGCGCAATCAACGTCGCCGCTACACCGACGATGACGATTAATCGCCGGATGACGTAAACCAACTTGGCGGCATCGACAGATGGATTCAGAAATGGTCGGTACACATTCCAGGCCCCCATCGATGCCGCCGACAGCATTGAAGAATCGATGGACGACATGACGGCAGCAGCCAGCGCTCCCAGTCCAATGCTGGCTACCAGGGGATTAGTGAGATAGCGCAACACGTAGGGCAACACCATCGGAGGCTCTGGCGGTGGCACCCCGACGGCAGACCAATCCGCCACCGCCCCCACCATACCGATAAGCGCCGCAGGCACAGCCGCAACAATACACATCCCACCGGCAAACAATGACAAATTCGCCGCCACCCGCTCACTCGCCGCGGACAGCACACGCTGAAAGTACACATGCCACGCGACGCCACCAAACACCAGCAGGAGCGCCGAATCCCACCAACTCCAGTACGCGTCACCCCAGTCAGGATCACGCCACCCTCCCCAGGGCGGCACGAGAGAGACGGCGTATTCCCGCGAATATAGCTGCCATGCAGTATCAAGTCCGTCGACGTGCGTGAGAGCGACCGGCACGACAAGCCACAGGCCCGCAACGAGAAGGGTGAGTTGGAGTACGTCTGTGACGGCGACCGACCACAGCCCGCCAGTCAGCGTGTACGCGACGGCAACCCCCGCCGACACCACCACGGCTGGGCCGAAATCGAGACCAAGGACCGTGCCGAAGGTAGATCCCAGGGCTGTCAAGATCGCTCCGGTCCAAAAGAGTTCGCCGGTCAGGGCAGGCACGTAAAGTAATGCCGCAACACGCCTCCCGTAGCGCTGCTCAACAGGGTCGAGCATCGTCGTAAACCGGTGGCGACGCATGACCCGTGCGAAGACGACACCACCAACCACCAGACTCAGGGCGTATCCCCATGGTGCCTGCGCCCAGACCAACCCTGAGCTATACACAGCCTCCGCGGTCCCATTGACGTAACCACCGCCCACCCACGTCGCAGACATGGTAAACACACCAAGCCATACCGGGATTGACCGGCGGGCCAACAT
The DNA here is from genome assembly GCA_964591245.1 of uncultured Vicinamibacteraceae bacterium. GTDB lineage: Bacteria > Acidobacteriota > Vicinamibacteria > Vicinamibacterales > UBA8438 > CAZPZZ01. Next base: position 11,281 of record CAZPZZ010000022.1, read on the forward strand.
CAGGTCCTCAGCTACAGTCTCCCGATGGTGGCGGACCGCCCTTTTTCCGACGACGTACATCACGGCATAGAAGAACACCACTGAGACAACGCCACCCCAGGAGATACGCTCCACAACCTCTTCCATCGACTGCATGGTGACACAGGAACGATGCCAGAATATTGGGTATCATGACTCCGTAACCGCATCGCCTGTGCGAGGCGGAGCACCTGATGGAACCCCGACCGCACCAGATCATTCACCCGACACGACACGGTCAGAGGCGAACACGATGACTCGTGTGATTTTCGATTCCGATTCGGCCGTTTTCAACGATGACGCTTCCGCCCTGGCGATGCTCCTCGGACGACGGGACGCGATCGACATTCTTGGCGTCACCGTGGTCGCTGGTAACCACACCGTGCCGCAGGGCGCCGAACATATGCTGCACTTGCTAGAAATTGCTGGCGCTACGAACGTCCCCCTCTATCTGGGTGCAACCTCCCCGCTCGTGAATAATCCAACCAGGGCGGCCCGGCAAGAGGCCGAATGGGGTCCCATTTCGTTCAAGGGCGCCTTCGACGCAGGCCCTACTGTGGTCCCGCCTCATGGAGGACGGTTGCCTACCGTACGGCCCCAGCAACAGGATGCGGTGTCTTTCATCATCGACACCATTGACCGGTACCCTGATCAGATCACACTGGTCGCCATGGGGCCCATGACGAACATTGCCAGGGCCTTGACACGCCGACCAGATCTCGCTCCACGTATCCGGCGCCTCGCATTCATGGGGGGTAATGCGCGGGTCCCCGGTAACGTGACACCAACCGCAGAATTCAACATCTGGTTCGACCCCGAAGCCGCGGCGGCCGTGCTGCAGGCTCCAATTCCAAGTATTGTGATGTTTGGCTTGGACGTAACCAATCATGCGCCACTCACAAAGACAGTCTTCGATCGCGTCGTCGCCACCGACACGCCGCTCACGCGATTGATGCGCCATGACCTGGGACCTCGGTTTGACTCGAACCCGACTGCGACCGTATACCTCTGGGACTGCATCACGGCAGCCTGGCTCATCGATGCATCCATCGTCACCGTCTCGGAGCAGCTGCCAATCACTGTCGAGACGCAATTTGGTCCAAACTATGGCGCCACCGCTATAGCACCAGATTCCAGCACTACCCGCCCGATCGAAGTAATGCTAGATTTAGACGTCGATCGCTTTTTCCGGCTTTACGAAGAGCTACTCAGCCGACCCGGACCACAATAGGCGCCCCGTGGTTACAGCCTCACCGAATCTCTGACAGAATTCTTGATATGTCTGAACTGCCATCGGCCGGCGCACAAGCGCCAGCTTTCTCACTGAACAACCGGGACAGCCACGCCACGTCATTCAACAACGACGCCACTGGCCCAACGGTGCTCTTCTTTTTCAAACGCGACTGTGCAACCTGCGACCTTACCGCCCCACTCATCGAACGGTTGCATCGAGCGTTTGCCCAGACCAAGCTGCGAGTGATCGGTATCTCTCAGAGCAGTCCAGACGACACCGCCAAATTCGTGGACCTTCACGACCTGTCCCTTGAGATCGCCCTGGACAACGAACTTGACGTCTCGGCGGACTACGCATTCGATGCCGTTCCTGCACTGGTTCTCGCCGACCAGACACGGCGGGTAGTGGCCAGCTTCGAAGGCTTCAACAAACAAGATCTTCTCGACCTCGCGCACCATGCAGCGAAGGCCTGCGACATCAGTACGCCGGTCATCCTCGGGGAGGAGGACAATCTCCCGGAACAGCGACCGGGCTGTGGTTCTCGGGTGCACGACCCTGACGTGGCCAGACGGTTGGCCGTCCGGCGCGGGGCCACCACTCTAGGGGGGCGACGCATCCGTGTGCCGGTCGACAATGACCCCTTCGAGTTCATGGCAGATCAAGGACTCGACGATGGTCTCCCGGTTATCCCACCGACGGAGGAACGTGTCCTCCGTATGCTGGCGGGAACAACCAGGGCCGCTTCTGAGATCGTTGCCCACGTCCCCCCCAACCTTGCCCCCGCCACGGTCGAGAAGGTCGCGGTGAATGCGGTCATGGCCGGGTGCCGGCCGGAGTACCTGCCCGTAGTCCTTGCCGCAACAGAAGCAGCGTGCACTGAAGAGTTCAACCTACATGGCGTCTTGGCCACGACGTATTTCGCGACACCGGTGATCGTCGTCAACGGACCAATCCGGCACCGGATCGGGCTGAACTGCGGTCGTAACCTTTTTGGACAGGGATTCCGTGCAAACGCGACCATTGGACGGGCGGTCCAGCTGCTTGTGCGCAACGTCGGTGGTGGCCATCCAGGTGGCATTGACATGTCCACCCTTGGACAGCCCGGAAAATTCACGTGCTGTATCGGTGAACACGAGGAAGCGAGCTGCTGGGAACCACTGCAAATCGAGCGCGGATTTTCGAGCGAAACCAGCACCGTGACCCTCTTCGCCGGGGAGGCCCCTCGAGCCATCAGAGACCAGCTGTCCCGAAGCGCGCGTTCATTGGGTGCCACTATGGGGATGTGCCTGGAGACGATGGCCCATCCAAAACTGCACCGCATGGGTGAAGTTCTGCTCGTCGTCAGCCCCGAACACGCTCGCACATTTGGACGCGATGGATATACCAAGGCGGATCTGCGCGCCCGGATCCAAGAGGTGACAGCCAAACCCTTGGGGACGTTACTTCCCAACGACGAATGCCACAAAGGGATGGCCCTCAGTGCCATTCCTCCGGAGTTGCTCGGGGCCGACGGTCAACCCACGGCAAGGGGCCTCGCGACGCCGATCCCCAAATTCAAGCAAGACGCGAACATTCTCATCGTCGTCGGGGGAGGCAGTGCTGGGAAATTCTCGGCCGTCCTCGGTGGTTGGGCCAGTGGGACCACCGGCTCCACCGCGGTAACCCGTGAAATCCACGACTAAGGACTCCAACGGCGAGTGATACAGTGAGGCAATTCTATGAACGACTCCTTAGTTATCCTTGATCCCACCGACGAGCGTGCGCCGATCGGCCGTCAACTAGCAGCGCGTTCGGGCCGCCTTCAGGGCACTCTGGGCATCATCGATATCTCCAAAGCCCGTGGTGATGTCTTCTGCGATGAAGTCGAGCGGCTGGTACGGAAACGAATGCCAGACCTTGAGGTCATTCGACTCCGGAAACCCACCTACACGAAGCCGGCCCCATCGGATCTCCGTGAGGAGGTCGGCACGCGCTGCCGAGCCGTGATACAGGCCTTGGCCGATTGAGGGTCCTGCACGTCGTGCAGTGTGCACGACCTGGTCGATTACGAGACACGAGGAATTCCGTCGGTCATGGTAGCGTCAACGGAATTCGTACACGCGGCCAAGCTTCAGGCTGACGCGCTTGGCATGCCGGAACTGGCTTCCGGCTCCGTATTCGTCCCGCACCCCATCCAGGATGCAACTGACGACGAGATGCGGCGCAAAGCCAGACAAGCGATCGACGCGATTCTTGAGGCCCTGACGACCGGAGACACTGAAGGCTGAACCCTCAGCTCTCGCCGGCGTCATGAATCAGTGGCCCCCGACGTGCACGCACCACCGGAGACAAAGCCCGGTCCTACGACACGTGGGCACCGTCAGGAGCACGAAATCGGGAGACCATCGCAGATGCCTGATGCCGTAACCGTATCCCACCGCGATGACGTCGCCGTCGTGACACTTCACAACCCCCCAGTCAATGGCCTGGGGTTTGCGGTGAGGAACGAACTCCACACTGCGCTGGCCACGACCGCACAAGACCCAGCGGTCGCAGCGGTCGTCCTGACCGGAAACGGCAAGATGTTCAGCGGGGGTGCTGATATCAGGGAATTCAACTTGACGCCGCCGTCCGGCACTCCTCCTCTGCCGACGTTAATCGACGCCATTGAAACCTCCGAGAAACCAGTGGTCGCGGCGATTCACGGGGTGGCGCTCGGGGGAGGTCTCGAGTTGACCCTGGGATGCCATGCCAGATTAGCCGCGCCGGGGACGCGCCTCGGCCTGCCGGAAGTGACACTCGGTTTCGTACCCGGCGCCGGTGGCACCCAGCGCCTGCCTCGGCTGATCGGTGTCCCAGACGCACTCGACCTGATCGTGAATGGTCTCCGAGTGACAGCGGAACGAGCACTTACCCTCGGATTGATCGACGATATTGTCGACGGAGACCTGCTCAGTGCGGCCATCCACTACGCACGCCGATGTGCAGATGGCACCCAACCACTCCGGCGCACATCCGCCCTCAACGAACGCCTCGCCGCTGCCCAGGCCACCCCCTCACTGTTCGACGACTTTCGAAAGAAAATGGCCCGCATGGCCCGCGGATACGATGCGCCCTATGCCTGTGTCGACTGTATCGAAGCATCCATCACGCAACCATTTCCCGAAGGACTAGCCAACGAACGTGCCACCTTCCTTCGACTCGTGAGTTCCGATCAATCCAAAGCGCTTCGACACGCGTTCTTCGCCGAACGCCAGGTCACCAAGATTCCGGATGTTCCGAAGCACACGCCAACTCAATCCATCGAGCAAAGCGCCGTAGTCGGATGTGGCACGATGGGGCGTGGCATTGCGATGGCGTTCGCGAACGCCGGTATCCCGGTGACCGTGTTCGACATGTCCGAGGAAGCCCTCGACAAAGGCCTGCAGACCATCCGGCAACAGTACGCTGCGACAGTCACCAAGGGCCGGCTCTCATCCGCAGAGATGGACGCACGGCTCGCCCGTATTTCCACCACGCTCGACTACGCCGGCCTGGCCGACTCGGATATCGTTATCGAGGCTGTCTTTGAGGACATGCTCCTGAAGAAAGAGGTATTCAAAACGCTCGACACGATGTGTCAACCCAAGACCATCCTTGCCACAAACACATCGACCCTAGACGTCGACGACATTGCCGCCGCCACCAATCGCCCACAGCAAGTGATCGGCACGCATTTCTTCAGCCCGGCTCACATCATGAAATTGATGGAGAACGTGCGCGGCGCACACACGTCACCCGAAACGATCGCCAGCGTCATGGCGCTGGCAAAGCGACTCGGCAAGATCGGCGTTCTTGTCGGTATCTGCGACGGCTTCGTTGGAAACCGCATGCTCTACGCGTATCGGCGTCAAGCAGACTTTTTACTCGAGGAAGGCGCTCTCCCTCAACAAATCGACAAAATCCTCTATGACTTCGGTATGCCAATGGGCCCATACGCAATGGGCGACCTGGCCGGGCTCGATGTCGGCTGGCGTATCCGTCAGGCACAGGCCGCAACACGACCGACACACCTTCGGTATTCAACCATTGCCGACCGCGTGTGTGAACTCGGGCGCTTCGGCCAAAAAACCAACGCCGGCTGGTACCGGTACACAGAGGGAAGTCGAACTCCAATCCCGGACCCCGAGATCGAACAACTCATTCGTTCGATTTCAACTGAACAGGGCATTACCCGTCGAAACATCACAAACCAGAACATCCTGGAACGGTGCCTCTACCCGCTCATCAACGAAGGAGCCAAGATTCTGGAAGAAGGCCTGGCTCAGCGGGCCAGTGATATCGACATTGTCTGGATGTACGGGTACGGTTTCCCGCGCTACCGGGGGGGGCCGATGTTCTGGGCCAATCTGGTCGGTGTCAAAACCGTCTACGACACAATGAGTCGTCTCTACGACGAACACGGAGACTGGCTCGAGCCAGCACCGCTTCTCCGCCGCCTCGCCGAGGCAGGCCAGTCGTTCGGTCAGCACTGAACCGCTCGGATCCGAGACAGCGCGCATTCAGTCCATCGGCATGAGGGCTCCGCGGTCCAGCCACTGTCCCCCTTGCATCACACGGTCAATATCAAGGGTGTTCGCGATGTCATCCAACGGATCCGCATTGAGCAATAGCAGGTCCGCAGCACGGCCGGGCTCCAATGTGCCATAGTCGGCATCGTCCTGCGTCAGTAACTGCGCACCGGCGCTGGTCGCCGCAACGATTGCCTGCATTGGGGTGAGCCCTGCCGCCACATACATCTGCAACTCTCGATGCGTCCCCCACCCCATCGGAACATTCCAACTCGATGATCCGCTATCAGTCCCCACAGCGACGGATACCCCAGCCTCGATCATGGTCTTCACGAACGCCATGGCGCGCTCAAGCCGAGCCTTCCGATGTACCAGCCCCTCGTTGGTCAGCACCGACTCCCGATATCCCTCGTCGCTCCAACGCTCGAACGCTTCTGGCTCGAAGGCACGACGAAGCTCTACGTCCTCTAATTCCTCGGGGTGCTCCGCCCAGTACCAACCAGCTTCGATGTTGGTGAGTGTGGGAGAAAACGTGACACCCCGATCAAGACATAACTGAATGAGTTCGGAACCGATGGCAGTATCGCCGACGGTGTGCAAGAAATCGGTCACTCCCAGACCGATCAATTGGCGCAAGTCCGATTCCTCCACAACATGCGCCACAGGCACGAGCCCCAGGGCGTGCGCTTCTTCGACGATCGCGGTGCGCATCTGCGGCGTGATCTTGAAACCCGGTTCTGGCATTTCGTTGACCCACATTTTCACGAAATGTACGCCCTGATCCGCCAGTTCATTCACCAACCTTCGCGCTTCTTCTGGCGTCGCCGGGCGGTTGACAGGCAGCCCCGGAGGGAACCCGTCTGGAGCGGAAAAACCGAGACCGGCCGTGTACATCCTGGGACCGGATAGATGGCCTGCCCGAGCCTCAAGCGCCTTGGCCGCTTTCTCCGGCGGGTCACTTCCGATACTCCGCGCGGTCGTCACCCCAAAATACAACTGCTTTCGGTATTGCGCCTCGACGCGGTCGATTTCGCCATGATAGTGCGCATGCGTCTCGACAAGCCCCGGCATCACTGTCTTCCCGGCCGCATCGACCACCGTAGCGCCAGCCGGAATTCCAACATCCGCTCGTGAGCCAGCCGCCGCAATTCGGCCATCTCTCACCACCACCACCGAATCCGAGACCGGCTGGGCACCCGTTCCGTCAATCAACTGCGCCCCGACGATCGCCACACCGTCGAATTCCATCAACGACTCAGGCACCTGCCCACAACCGGCGGCCAGGGCGCACAACACCGTCACCATCCCTCGCGTCAGAATCCCTCTCATACACACAGGATAGCAGTGACCAGGAAAACACACGCCCTCAAGTCGTAGAATGAGGAACCTATGCGCACATCACAATGCATGTTCTGGTTGACCGTGTCGGCTGCAGTACTGCTTGCCGGAACTGCAGCCGCTCAGGAATCCCGCCCTCGTCCGAACGTGGCACCCAGCGGACGGATCACGACCAGCGTCACCTTCGACGGTCGCGTACTCCCGGGCGGCCGCTGGTTCACCGGCACCCCCTCGCACTCCGGTCCCTCTCGCATCACCATCGACTACGGCCAACCACATGCACGGGGTCGGACGATCTTTGGCGGCCTCGTCCCCCACGACACGGTGTGGCGATTGGGGGCCAACTGGGCGACACGGCTCATTCTCGACTTCGATGTCCGTTTCGGAGATTTGGATGTGCCCCGGGGCGAGTACACACTGTTCATGGTGCCCAGAGAACAAGGCGCCGAACTCATTATCAGCGCCCAAACCAGACACTGGGGCACCGAATACGATCCAGCGCAGGATTTTGGACGTACGCACATAGAACATCGTCCACTCGCGGAAACCAGACAAAGCCTGGCAATCACGCTCGAACCGAATCGCCCGGATACAGAAGGTGAGGTTCCCTCCGGAACGCTGCGGATCAGCTGGGGCACGGACGAGTACTTCACGGCCTGGCATATGCTCTGGCCATAGGTGATCATGCGCTCTCGATGGCACCTTGTCCCGCAAACGGACCAGGGCTGCAGACAAGACCGAAGTAGAATGCAACCTCACCAGCAGGATGCCACGCGGATACAACACGCAGGGAGGAGTTCGATATGTCTATCGGCTATTCCGTGAATCGAATGCTTGTACTGACACTCGCATCACTTGTGACTGTCTCTCCCTTTACGGCCCATGCTCAACGAAATGGTGAACAAGATGCGTTTGTTCCCGTGTCTGACGCCATGCTTCAGGATCCGGCTCCTGGTGACTGGCTCATGTGGCGACGCACACTCGACGGGTGGGGATTCAGCCCGCTTACGCAGATAAATCGAGACAACGTAGGAGATCTCCGTCTCGTCTGGACCCGGGCCCTGGCCCGCGGAAGCCAGCAAGGAACCCCACTGGCCTACGGTGGCATGCTCTACATGCCGAATCCGAATGACATCATTCAGGCGATCGATGCAGTCACCGGGGATCTTGCATGGGAATATCGGAGAGATCTCCCCGACGATGTCGATGACTTCATTCGCGGACTAACCAGCGTCAATCGCAACATCGCCATTCACGGACGCCTCTTGCTGGATACGAGTAACGACGACTACATCTACGCCGTCGATGCCGAAACGGGCGAACTGGCGTGGGAAACGGAGATCCTCGACTACCAGACCCAACCCGCCCGTCACTCCTCGGGCCCGATCGTTGCCGGTGGAAAAGCGTTCTCCGGTCGAAGCTGCCGTCCGTGGGCAGGTCCCGAGGCCTGCGTGATTGTCGCCCACGACGCGACCACCGGCGAGGAACTGTGGCGCCGTCGATTGATACCCGCGCCCGGTGAACCAGGAGACGAGACCTGGGGAGACGTCCCCTACGAGGAACGGGTACACGTAGGGTCGTGGATGGCTCCAAGCGTCGACCCCGAACTCAACCACGTCTATGTCGGCACATCGGTCACATCCCCCGCGCCAAAATTTTTACGTGGCGGAACCGAAAACACGCACCTTTATCACAACTCCACGCTGGCGCTCGACGCCGACACGGGAGAAATCGTCTGGTACTACCAGCATCTCAACGATCATTGGGATCTCGACCATCCATTCGAGCGTCTGCTGGTGGATACCGCGGTCGCTCCAGACCCGGACAGCGTCTCCTGGATCAAGCCGGGGCTTCAGCCTGGAGAGATTCGCAAAGTCGTCACGGGCATCCCGGGGAAGACCGGTGTCGTCTACACCCTAGACCGAGAGACTGGCGAGTTCTTGTGGGCAACGCCCACGGTCACACAGAATGTCATCAGTAACATCGACGGCGCCACCGGCGCGGTCATTCCCAACGGCGAGCTTGTCTTCACTGCAGAGGGACAGGAGGTTCTCGCCTGCCCCAGCTGGTACGGCGGCAAGGACTGGGAAGCCGGCGCATATAGTCCCCTGACCAACACCATGTATTTCCCGCTACGTAACGTCTGTGGTCGCATGTTGGCCACGCGCGAAGCCGGAAGCCACTACGCCTTGGCCGTGCGTAACCAGATCGCTCCGGGCACCGATCAGGTCGGGACGGTTCACGCAATCTCTGCCGAAACCGGAACCACTCGCTGGCTCTACGAGCAACGAGCCGCCACAATGTCGTTGGTCGCGACAGGCGGCGGTCTCATCTTCGGTGGAGACGTGAATGGCCGATTCCGGGCACTCGACCATGAAACCGGGGAGGTCCTCTGGGAGATCAATCTGGGATCAGCAGTCACTGGCTTCCCGATCAGCTATGCCGTCGACGGGCAGCAATATGTTGCCGTCAGCACCGGGTCGGCAGGGAGTGCGTCAGGATTCCTCGGTCTCACTCCCGAATTAAGACCTACGGCCGGCAATAACATATTCGTGTTCGCGCTACCGTAACCATCAACACGTGTTGCGAGTGAATCCGTTCCCTGCAGTATCTCCGCGGACGCATCGGACGTCACCGGCCTTCGTGCGCTTCACAGTCACCCCCGTGGTGGTCATGCAGCGGAGCGGTCGTCTGGATCACTCCCGCAGTGCGCTGTCCTGGTCGGCATGGAGGAGCGACTGAAGCTCGACAACCGTATCGGCGGCCAGGCCCAATCGCTCACCCAGAGGGGCCAGATAGTTTCTCTCAGCGTCCTGATCGATATCGATAGCCATCAGTGACGCCAGATATACATCGCGGGCAAGTTCTGGAGTATTCGCGGACTCGACCAGCTGCGCCAAGCTCCACGGATGCTCCAGTTCCCGACGCAAGAACAAACGTGTTTCCTCACTGAGGTCGGCTTTCACCAGTGCCCGCTCGATGCGGCCACGTTCATCGGCATCAAGCCGATGATCCGCGTTCGCTGCCGCCACCATCGCGTGGATCATCAACGCGGCCTCCCCCGCCGTCTCGGAGGCGGAGGGTTGCGCTTCAGGCGCCACCGGAAGCGGAGGCAGGGGAGGCAACACTTGAGCTCCGCCCTCACCACTCGGGAGCGGAGGCATCGACGCCCCATCGGGTAGCGTCGGGACCGATCCCGACGCTGCGGCAGGTGTCCCACGGTTCTGTGCAAAATGCTCGAAGGCCGCCATGGCAACGCCCAGTGCCCCCATCCCCAGGGCACCGGTGGCGGACCGACCGATGCCTCGCTCAGGGCGCCGAGGACGTGTCCGCCCCTGCTCACCACCGAGCACGTCTCGCACGAGCGCCCCCAGCAAACCTTTGGCGTCAATCATGGGTCCTCCTGGGACAACACTGGACAGTGACAACACAGGGAAGCGAGAACACTGTCGCGACCGCGACAGAAAAGAGGAAGAATCCGAGAAACCAGAGTCCCTGGCGATCCGGTGGACGTCACGGACAACGCCGAGAACGGGCCACGAGCGGTTAGCGGGTACACCTCGCCGGGTATCCCGGTTCACGATACCGCGTTGTGCCAGGAGCCGTGGGAGACGTGGCATCCAACCCGAGCAACAAGACCTCTAACTGAGGAAAACGTCGCCCAAGATTCCCGTAAAACACCCCCTGAGCGATCGTGAGCGGCGTCCACCCGCACTCATTCACGTGGTTCAGCTCCGCGCCCCGCTCAAGCAGAAAGAGCGTCAACTCTTCTGAGCCGCGCATGACCGATCCATGCAAGGCCGTATCGCCGTGCGCATCGACGGTCGTCACGACATCCCCAAGCTCGATCATGAACTTCACCGCCTCCAGCGCTTCTTCGCTGGTCCCCGCACTCTCGTTCGGCCACACCGACACGCCCGCAGCCACAAGCAACGCTGTCGTGCCGTCCTCGTTGGTCAGCATCGGATCAGCGCCAAGGTCAAGCAACAGATTCATCAATTCCAAATCGACGACCTTGGCCGCCAGAAGAAACGGCGTCGCATCAACGCGGTTCAGCATATTGCGGTATCCGTCGCGCGGTTCCTTTGTTTGCCGCGCATTGACATCCGCTCCAGATGCAACCAGTGCCTCGACCAGCTCCAGATCTGTCACCCTTCCGCTCGGCAGTGGGGATGGATTGTGTTGGTTCTTGTTGGTATTCGGCCGACGGGTCCAGACCAGTTGATGTAACGCAGTCCATCCCTGCTCAGAAGCATTCGGATCGGCCCCGCGTTCCAACAGGCGCAGTGCCAGATCATAGTGCGCATTGATCACGGCCACGACCAGCACACCGGTACCATCCGGAAGGGTCTGGTGGATATCTGCCCCGGCATCGAGTAGTGCGTCCACGGTTTCGATGTGCCCAAGCCGCGCCGCAAACATGAGCGGCGTAAAACCGGCATACGAGCGACCGTCTACGTCAGCCCCACCCGCGATTAACGGCTCCACAACACTGGCATGGCGTTCGGCGGCCGCCCACATCAACGCGGTCTGACCCATCCAACTCTCTTGAGCCGTTGGGTCGGCACCGTATTCCAACAAGGAGGTCACACTCCCCACGACGCCCGTGCGCGCAGCGACCATCAACGGCGTCTCACCAGTTGGCGAAACCTGATTGGGGTCAGCATCTGACTCCAGCAGCAATTGCACGGCTGCAACATGACCACCTCTGGAGGCCAGGGCCAAAGGCGTGACGCCGAAACGATTCGTCGTATTTGGATCGGCGCCTTGGTCGAGTTCTCTCTGAAGCGCACTCACGTCGCCGACGTGCGCTGCCTGGTGTAACGCCGGATCACCCTGGACAGCATTCGACGCACCAGATTGCGCTCTTGCGGAATCAGCCGCTCCCAGCACACAGGCCAGCACCGCAACCATCGCGACACAACGGTTGCGCGATGCTGCCGTGCGCCGTAGCTGTCGCATGAGAAACCGATCGGTCATTCGTTCAACCCCGGTTGAAGTTCGTTTAGATACTTGCCAGCGGTGCTAGTTCCACCAGCCGTCCAGTGCTATCACCCAGCCCGTCATCCAGTCGGACGCCCGCCTTGTCAAGCTGACTAACAAGTAGATTCGTCATCGGCGTATCACGCGAATATTGGAGGTGACGACCGCCTTTGAGTTGCCCCCCTCCTCCTCCAACCAGCAGCAGTGGAAGGTCGAAATGCAGATGCTTATTACTATCGCTCAACGCGGCACCATACATGAGTAAGGAATGATCAAGGAGCGACCCATCTCCATCCGGGGTATTCGCCAACCCGTCAAGAAAATGCCTAAAAAGAGACACGTGATAGGTATTGATCTTGGCCAGCTGCGCAAGCTTTTGCGGATCGTCTCGATGATGAGACAGTCCATGGTGTGAATCAGGGATCCCGATCTCCGGATAGGCGCGGCCATTCAACTCACGCCCCAACATGAACGTAAACACTCGAGTCATATCCACCTGATACGCCAACGCCATCAGATCGAACATGAGTTCAACATGCTCCTGGTACGAATCTGGAATTCCGACCGGGCGCTGGAGTTCAGGCAACTCGGTATCATTCTGTTCCGACAGCTGAATGCGTCGCTCAACCGCACGAACAGCATCAAGGTACTGATTCACACGAGCCCGGTCACTAGAACCGACGTCGCGCCGCAACCGCGCCAGGTCATTCGTAATCGCGTCAAGAATGCTCCGATCTTTCCCGAGCTCGGAGCGGCGATTCGCACTAGAACCACCCTCGCCGAAGAGACGCTCAAATACAACCCGCGGATTGTTTTGCATCGGAAGCGGCGTCGTTGGATCACGCCACGAAATGGTGTTCATGTAGATGCAGCTATACCCGTTGTCGCAACTCCCGACGAGAAAGTCCTGGTCGATGGCGAGTTCCAGCGAGCCAAGCGGAGTGGTACGACCCAGCTGATCCGCAGCAACCTGATCGGCTGTTTTTCCGGCGCGAACATCGGCGCCTTCTGTCTCGCGAGGATGCACACCGCTCAACCATGTTGCTGTTGCTCGTGTGTGCTCGCCGTTTCCATCGCCAAGGGCTTCCGCCTGCCCTTGCGCCAACCCGCTGAGTACAACCGTCTGCTCGCGGTATGGGGCAAGCGGACTCAAAACGGGCGACAACTCAAGCGACTCCGTCGCAGCCGGCATCCAGGCATTCATGGCCATGCCATTCGGGCTGTAGACCCAACCCAGACGACGGACCGGCGCAGCCGCCCGACCGGAAATACCAGACAATGCCGGCACCATCGCATCAAGCATCGGTAACGCCAACGTCGCACCCATTCCACGGATCACGGTTCGGCGCGCGAGAGTTTTCTTTGAAAGAATCATGACTCCGTTCTCCTCATTCTGAACGGTGAACTCTTGACGATACCAAGAATAAGTGATGAGAAACGATACTCTTGTTCTGCTGCATCTCGCAGAATACTGCGTACTGTCGGGGCGTCGTAGTACTCGAGCCCTCTCCCAAGCCCATAGATCATGAGCTTTTCCGTCAGCGTTCCAACAAAACGGTCCGGACTCGAAATCAACGCATCGCGCAAACCGGACGCGCCATCGAATCGCGTACCATCCGGTAATTCACCCGTCGCATCAATGGGTGTATTTGCCGCCGTGTGGGTTCGAAACCGCCCCACTGCATCAAATTGCTCCAGTGCAAACCCGGGAGGATCCATCAGGCGATGACAACTCGCGCATGTCGGGTTCGCTCGATGACGCTCCGTGGCCTCCCGCATCGACAGAACCTGACCATCATCCGTCTTCTCCTCCAAGGAGGGCACATCCGGCGGTGGCGATGCCGGAGGCGTCCCCAGGAGATTCTCCAATACCCACTTTCCACGTAACACGGGGGACGTGCGGTTGGGATACGCCGTAACGGCAAGAATACTGGCATGTCCCAGGAGGCCACGCCGGGCGTCGTTCGGTAATCGGTCGAGTGACACGCGCCGGAAATGACTCCCATAGACATTCGGAATGTCGTAGTGTCGCGCCAACCGCTCGTTGACAAAGGTGTAGTCCGCTGTCAGCAACTCCAGCACGTTCCGATCGCCACGAAAAATACTTTCGACGAAGAGTTCTGTTTCACGCCGCATTGCCTGCCGTAACGCCTCCCCGACATGTGGAAACAAATCTGCATCAGGATAGACCGCCGGCACGTTGCGCAGATAGAGCCACTGACTCGCGAAATTCGTGACCAGTGCGCCCGCTCGATCGTCACTGAGCATGCGACGTGTTTGCTGTTCCAACACCTCCGGATGACTTAATTCCCCTGCACTTGCCAGTTCGATCAGTTCGTCATCAGGCAGACTAGACCACAGAAAAAATGACAAACGTGAGGCCAACTCGAGATCGGTGATTTCGTAATTGGTCCCTGACGCGAGCTCCTCTGGATCTCGCTCAACACGAAGGACAAACTCGGGACTCGCCAATAACCAGCGCAACGCAAATTCAATACCGGCATCAAAGCCGTCTGCAGTCCGGCCCTCCTCAAAAAACTCCAGCAACCTCTCTAGGTCAGTCTGGGAGACCGGACGCCGATAGGCGCGCCGGGCAAGCGTCGACAGAATCTCGCGGGCGCAGGCGGTCTGCTCCGGTACCGCATCAGCCGCCGAGGGCTCACACACAAAAATTCGTTGGCGGCTCGGTGTCGATGCTCCTGGTGTGATGTCATCCACTTCATACGGCCCCGTCACCGTTATCTCACCCAAATATGGCTGGTGCCGCGTATCTGTCCCGGTATAGGGGCGCAAATAGGGTTCGCGCACCATCTCAGGATACGCCCATGTACGCCGGGCAAAGGTCACCTGGATAGCCCTGGGCCCCGCGCGAACAGGCAAACGAAACTCCCAGCCATCATCGATAGTCCGTTGCCGGGTTTGCCATTCGCGATACGCATCGCTATTCCTCGGTGCATCCACGGGAGGTCGTTCGCCAACCGTGTATGACTGGACAATCTGATCGTCGAGGCTCACGTCGAGACCATGAGGAACGTCGAACGTGGCAAGTCGGCCACCGGCGTTTCGCGCTAGTGAGACCTTGACGACGTACTCACCATCCTGTGGAAAGTTGTATTGGAAGATTGCTCCACCACGCGTGCCGAACGGCATGCCCGCCACCCAATCGTCCTGTGAGAGGTCGTTGGGGACGCGGAACGTTTCCGTAGTCGCCGAGGGCGCCGGCCTGCCTACCGCAATTCGACTGATTTTTCGAGCCGCCCCCAAATATCGTTCCAGTAGCGTTGGAGAGATGCCGAGCACACCGGCGATGTTGTCGAATCCGTAACTTCCGCCATCGGCCGGCAGCAGTTCGGCCACGTCAATCTCCAGGTCCAACAGGTCCCGGACTGCGTTGTGATACTCGGTGCGATTCAAACGATGAAATGCTTCTGTACGACCCGGATTCGGGGCGTCCGCCGCACCCCGATCAAGCTCCCTTTCCAGCCAGGAAACGAAGCGCCCGTAGACCTCCGCTTCTGGCCTCGGCCGAGACGGGGGTGGCATCGCTCCGGCGCGTAGTTTGCGGACGACAGTCTCCCACGTCGCCGGTGCCTCATGCACCGCCAGCACATCCAAACCCTCGAGCACCAGTTCGCCAGCCCTGACCCGGTCGTTATGACATGTCACACAGTAGCTATCGAGCAAACTGCGCTGCCACGAAGGCGTTTGCGTCTCGGCCTGTTGGACCTGTCCGGCCCCTGCGGTCGCCAGCCGAGCAGCAAGCAGCACCGCCAGGGCGGCGGTGAACGTAACTCTCGACGTTCTTCCCGACATAGCCATAGCCATGGGCCCGATTGTACTCTCTTGCTCTAGGTTCGGGGTACCCCGAGTTCTTCGTCCCGGCCGCCGGTCTCTCCGGGTCGACCAGATTGCGGTAGACTGGCCTGAATTCCAGACAGGAGGCGTAGGATGCAACGGCGGAAGGTATGGAGAACGACGCTCGTCAGCACAGTCACCGTAATGCTCTACCTGCCGAGCACCACAAGCGGCCAAACCATGGAGTGGCCAGCCTACGCAGCCGATCAGGCCGGCACAAAGTATCTGCCGCTGGACCAGATCAACGCGGCGAACGTGCACGACCTAGAGATTGCCTGGCGCCAGCCAGTCATCCCCGACGCTATCCGCAACGGTGAGACGACCCGTGGTCCCGTCGGCTCACAGACCACACCGCTGATGGCAGATGGCCTGTTGTACTTCAGTACCGGCCTGGGCACCATCGCCGCATTGGAGCCAACCACCGGCGAGGTGGTCTGGAACACCGGCCCCAGTGATGATGTGCGCGTGAGACAAACGCGGGGAATCGCATACTGGACCGACGGGCAGGAACGGCGCATTATTGCCACCCTCGGCCCGCAGCTTGTCTCGCTGGACGCACGAACCGGTGAGCGCGATGCTGCATTCGGCGAAGCAGGTGAGGTGGACCTTCGCCTCGGGTTGCTACGCCCCTTTCCTGATTTCTACTGGAACGCCGCACCGATCATCGTGAACGACGTCATCATCATCGGCTCGTATGTCGAGGACATCACGACCAATCAACGTGTCGCGAACAAAGAATCGCCTCGTGGCGACGTCCGAGGGTTCGATGTCCGCACAGGCGAACGTGTGTGGACGTTCCACACCATTCCCCGTGAGAACGAGTTTGGGGTCGAGACATGGGGTATCGACCCGGTAGATGACCGCGCTTCGTGGGAATACAGCGGCAATACCAATATGTGGGCTCATCCAACAGGCGATGAGGAACTCGGCATCGTGTATCTCCCACTGTCAACACCAACAAACGACTACTACGGCGGCCACCGCCCTGGCGACAACCTGTTTGCAGAAAGCCTGGTGGCCGTCGAAGCGAAGACCGGTGAGCGCCTGTGGCATTTCCAGGCGATTCACCATGGTGTGTGGGACTACGACTTTGCCTCTTCCGCCGTACTGATGGATATCACCGTCGACGGTCGAGAAATTCAGGCGGTCGCCCAACCCAGCAAGCAAGCCTTTGTTTACGTATTCGACCGGGTCACCGGGGAACCCGTATGGCCCATCGAAGAACGTCCGGTCGCGGCATCCGACGTACCCGGGGAACGTCTGTCAGCAACCCAGCCATTTCCCACCAAACCACCGGCATTCGAACTGCAAGGAGTCACGATCGACGATCTGATCGACTTCACCCCGGAACTCCGGGCCGCGGCGATCGAACTCCTCGAACCCTATGTATGGGGTCCGATGTTCACAGCACCCACCGTGCTTGATCCCAGGCCAGGGGGGAAGAAAGGTACCGTCTTGAGTCCCGGCACGGCCGGGGGCGCAAGCTGGACCGGCGCCGGATTCGATCCCGAGACGGGCATCCTTTACGTACCGTCTGCCTACAGCCAGGGCGTCCTCGCGTTGACCCCGTCCCAACATCCTCGAGCCAACGTGCGGCTGGTCCGGGAACGCTTCAACCCTGTACCTGGGCCGCAGGGACTTCCGCCATTCAAGCCGCCCTACGGGCGATTGACAGCCATTGACCTGAATTCGGGCGACATCAGCTGGCAGGTCCCCAACGGGGAGGGCCCCCGCGACCACCCAGCCCTCCGCGATCTAGACCTGCCATGGCTCGGCGGATGGGGGCGTGCATCGGTACTCGTCACCAAGTCACTGATCTTCCTCGGGGAAGGCGGAAACACGGGAGTCGCAACACTACCTCAGTGGTACAACGGCCCGGGTGGGAAGATGTTCCGCGCCTATGACAAGACGACCGGTGAGGTCGTCTGGGAGATAGAGCTACCGGGAGGCACGAGCGGAGCTCCGATGACATACATGTACGAGGGACGTCAGTACATCATCGCAACGGTCGGATGGGATGACATGGCCAGTGAGCTCATAGCGCTGGCCCTTCCAGAATGATACGCGCCACAAGACGATTCACATTGAAGGAGGAACGCTCATGCGGTTAAGGATCGCTGCCCTCTGGGGAGGCATCACACTGCTGGGCCTCGGTGTCGCGGGGACCACAACGCTCACTGCGCAGGAAACCGAGAACCCCTATACCAGTCGGATCGATGTTCGGATGGGCCAGCGGCAATTCCGCGCGCAATGCGCCGGATGTCACGGGCTGAATGCCACCGGCGGAGAAGAAGCCGGGGGGCCCGACCTGACGACTGGCCAGTTCCGGCGAGCCAGCGGCGACCCCGGTCTCTTCCGTGTCATCCGCGACGGCGTCCAGGGCACGTCGATGATCGGAGTCGGCACCGATGCCACCGACCAGTCGATCTGGCAGCTCGTCACCTATCTTCGATCACTGGATCCATCCGTCGCGGCCGTTGATCTCGCTGGCTCCGCCGCAACTGGAGCTCGACTCTTCGCTGGCAAGGGGAACTGCGAGACCTGCCACATGGTCAACGGTCAGGGACGTCGACTTGGCCCTGATCTCTCAGACATCGGTCGGCAGCGAGGTCCGCTCGAATTACAGGCGGACCTGGCCAATCCCGACGCCGAAATCGATCCACGGTGGTGGACGATGCGTGTCACCGGGCCGGATGGTGAGGTTGTCGAGGGACTACGGATGAGCGAAGACACATTCACGTTCCGCATCATGGACGGCGATGAGAATCTCCGGGCGTTCCCGAAGTATGGCGACTGGTCCTACGAACGGATCCAGAGCTCAACGATGCCAAGTTACACGGAGTCGCTGACGACCGAAGAACGCGATCATCTCGTAGCCTACCTATCCTCACTTCGGAGGGAGCAATGACTCAGAGACGCCCGACGTGGCTCGCCGCGACCGTCATCACGATCATCACGGCCCACACGGCTGCAGCACAGTCACTGCCCTCGACAGAGGGAGCACCCATGTTCTCTCCCGTCACATGGGAGCGTCTGGTCAATGCTGGCGATGAGCCACACAACTGGCTGATGTACAACGGCACGCTCGACAGCAAACGCTTCAGTGCCCTCAACCAGATCGATCGCAGCAATGTGGCGGAACTCGAGTTGAAGTGGGCCCACCACATCCCACAGCTCGACCGCGCCGAGACCACACCGCTTGTCGTCGACGGCGTCATGTTCATCACGGAGTCCCCAAGTAACGTCGTGGCGGTGGATGCCACAACGGGACGTCCATTCTGGCGCTACGACCATCCCTTGCCGGATGATCTCCGGATCTGCTGTGGACGTAACAACCGTGGCGTTTCCATCCTTGACGAGACGCTGTACATGAGTACCCTCGATGCCCACCTGGTAGCCATCGATGCCCGCTCGGGCAGTCTCCTCTGGAACACAGAGGTAGCGGATCATCGTAGTGGCTACAGCAAAACAGCAGCCCCCCTGATTGTCAAAGACCGTGTCATCACTGGCATCGCTGGTGGCGAGTTTGGGATTCGTGGATTTCTTGATGCGTACAACGCTGACACCGGCGAACGCGAATGGAGGACCTACACGATTCCGGGTCCGGACCACCCGGACAACCGTACCTGGGCCGGTGATTCATGGCGAACCGGTGGTTCACCCACGTGGATCACGGGCTCCTACGACCCCGAGCTCAATCTGGTGTACTGGGGCACTGGTAATCCCGGACCAGATTGGAACGGGGACGTTCGCGCCGGAGACAACCTCTACGCGGACTCCGTCTTGGCCCTCGACGGTGACACCGGAGAGATGTCCTGGTATTTCCAGTTCACCCCGCACGACGTTCATGACTGGGATGCCATTCAAATCCCAGTGCTCGCCGATATAGAACTCGACGGCACAACCCGGCAGGCAATGCTCTGGGCCAACCGCAACGGCTTTTACTACACGCTCGACCGGGCGACCGGTGAATTCTTGCTGGGCAAAGCCTTCGCCAGGCAAACCTGGGCGGAGGGGCTCGACTCGAACGGTCGGCCAATCCGAAGCCCCAACACGATGCCGAGCCAACAAGGCACACTCGTCGCGCCGATCGCTGGCGGAGCGACCAATTGGTGGTCGCCAGCGTATAGCCCGCGTACCGGACTCCTTTATGTCAACGCCTTTGATGGCGAAGCCAGGTTCTTTATTCGCGACCAGGAGTACAGAGAGGGAGACACCTATACCGGTGGCGGCACCGAAACTCCCCTCCCCATCGACCATTACAACAGCTCCATTCGGGCGATCGATCCGACCACGGGAGACATCCGCTGGGATTTTCCGATCACCCCTCGAACCAGATCCGGCGTACTCGCAACCGGAGGAGACCTCGTATTTAGCGCGAGCGTCGATGGATACTTCTATGCACTGGACGCCGAAGGGGGCGCACCCTTATGGCAGATCGCCCTCGGCGGCCCAGTCCACGCGTCACCGATGACCTACTCGGTGAATGGGCGACAATTCGTGACCATGACCGTCGGAAATGTCGTATATACCTTCGGCCTTGATGACGATGCTCCAGGCAGCGACGCCGAGTGATCGCACATCCTCTACTGAACCCCAATTCCGACCGACGAAATGCCTCTTCCGACTGGCCCCGACACTCGACCTGATCCCATGGCCCCACCGGTGGATCTCGTTGAGTGGTACTTCGATCAAGGTTGGACCGACGGGCTTCCCGTTGTTCCGCCGACAGCGGAAGCCGTAGCCACCACGGTGGACGCACTCGGCGGAGATCCAGGCCACGTCGAAATGCGAGTGCCTCCCCGCTGGGGTGTCCTCACCCGAGAAGTTCTGGCGGTCAACATGGTGATGGCCGGCTGCAAGCCGGCCTACGCCCCGGTGGTCCGTGCAGCCATGCACGCGCTCGGCAGCCCGCACTTCAATCTCAACGGTATCCAGGCCACCACCCACATGGCCGCGCCGCTGCTGATCGTGAATGGTCCTATCCGGAACGAACTCGGACTTAACGCCGGGTCGAATGTATTCGGTTCTGGCACCCGAGCCAACGCGACCATCGGGCGGGCGATCCGCCTTGTGCTCTTGAATGTCGGGGGGGCCTGGCCAGGAGACCTGGACAAGAGCACGCTCGGCCACCCAGGGAAGTACACCTTTTGTATCGCCGAACACGAAGAGGCGAGCCCTTGGGCCCCGTACCATGTCGAGCAAGGCTACGCGCGAGACGACAGCACCGTCTTCTGTATCGCGGCTGAGCCTCCGCACAGCGTCACAAACCACGTGGCCAATGATGCTCAAGGCGTACTCGACAGCATCATTTCAGCAATGAGTACTATCGCCCACAACAACGCAGTCAGCAGCGGCTCTTGCGCTGTAGTTATCGGACCAGAACATGCTGCTACCATTGCTGGAGGCGGATGGACTCGCGCCGACGTCCGACGTTATCTCTGGTCGCACACGACGAATAGTTACGACGACATCAGCTTCAGTGGTCGCTACGGCAAGATCTACAACAGGAATCTCCCACGCTGGTACCGGCGCCAGCCCGGTGCCCGTATACCGATCGTGCCCTCACCGGAAGACATCCACCTCTTCGTTGCCGGCGGAGAAGCGGGCCGATTCTCTGCGTTCCTCCCCGGCTGGGGCCATATGACCTCTCCCGTCCTTCGAGCAATCGACGGACGAGTCCCGCCCGGCGTACGCTGCGTGGACGGGACATGCGAACTCTAGTCAGGCTTCGCAGCCGCGATTAATTGGTAGGACGCGGGCGCCCATAGGGGCGCTGTCCCAACGCTCGTTGCATGACTTCATACTGCACACCCATGATGCGACCAATCGACTGAATCCAATAGGCAGCGTCGTGTCTCCCTGGCATCTGCATGTAGTCGAATGCAATATCCCGCTCAAGCAAGATACCCGCGAGTTCACGGGCTCCAGAGATGAGTCGATCTTCGGTCCCGCAGTCGAGATAGATATGCGGTAACGCGTCCGACTCGATCCGTTCAACCAGTGTGAATGGATCGTAGGCATCGGCATCCTCCGCCGTCACAAACTCACGCCCCTGAAGTGTACGCTCGACCTGGCTATTAAAGCCCTCGATCCCGATGAACGGATTGGCTCGGCGGCGCCGCGCCTCGCGTTCTGCTCGCTGGGCATCGGTAAGGTCCCGCGGGGCGCGCGGCGGAGCTTCACCGCGCAAACGACGGGCAGCTTGCCGTCCATGCTCCAGTGCACCGCTTGTACTTCCGATGGAGATAAACCGGTCCGGATTCCGCAATCCCATCGTGATCGCACCATACCCCCCCATCGAGAGGCCCGTAAGAGCCCGTCCCTCCCGCCGTGCAATAGTACGAAAGTTCCAGTCGACGTGGTTCACCACATCCTCCACGATGTGGCTCTCCCAGTTGTTCGTCTGGCCGCCTTCACTCTCAGTCCAATTCACGTACCATGAATTTCCGGCGTCCGGCATCACCACAATCAGATCGTCGTACAGTCCAGCATAGAATGGCGCACCGTTGGCCATTCCCCATACGGTGTAGTTCTGTGTAAGCCCGTGCAACAGATACAGCACGGGATACCGGTTCGTCGAGGAATCGTATTCGCGGGGGAGCAGAATGTTGTATTTCATCGTACGGTCTACCGCCGGGCTAAAGAACTCAACTGTCCGCAGTCCCAGCGGCTGCGCGGACACCGGCACGGCCGTGAGCACGATCGCAACCAATAGCCACGCGATCATCGGAAACACGTATTTCTGCACTCTCATGGTCAAGCTCCTTGCATCGAAGTGGGGTTGGGGGAAATACTGCCGGTACGCCTTGGGTCCGAGCTTGGCGGCTGATGCGTACCCCGTCGCCGCAAACAGACCGGAACACGTGATTGTGATGGTCCCGATCATAGCTCAGCGCTCAGCCGGACTCGAGTCGAACGGACAGACACATACCGAGGAATATCTAGAATGACCATTCATCGAACGCTCCCGTCAGGGCAGATCGTCTTCGACCCGAGAGGAGCAGTCTCCGCCGAAGACCGTCCCCTGGCGCCTCGGCCGCACGCGCTGGACGGTCTCCGTCTCGGGATACTGGACAACTCCAAGTGGAACGCCTCGAAACTCCTTCGCGAAACAGTCGGCGCTCTTGCCAAGGACTACGAAACCATCACCGTACATCGATACGTGAAGGATAGCTTCTCTCGACCGGCCTCTGCCGCGCTGCTCGAACAAATCGTTGCCGAAAACGACATTGCGGTGACGGCAATCGGTGATTGAGGTTCCTGCACGTCGTGCAGTCTGCACGACACCGTCGAACTGGAGACCCGTGGCGTACCAACTGCGGTCATCATCACCGCCGCGTTCGTTCGCGAGGCGGAGGTACAACGTGCTGCTCTCGGTGCCCCAACCCTTGAACCGGTGGTGATCACGCATCCCCTCAGTACACTTTCGGACGCCGATATCTC